>JBOHKK010000107.1:0-16785 GCA_050729115.1 Geminicoccaceae bacterium
GCCTGGCTCCCAGCACCGACTCGGTGGTCGGTGCGGAGCGGTACGCCAACCCCGGGCGCCGCGACCGAGGTCACTCCGGGCCAGGGCGGTCGCCCGCCCGCTACGTCGAGGTACGCCCGTGTGCCGCTACTATGCCATTCGCGCCAAGGCGCCGATCCGGGTCGCGTGGCACCTGGTGCGTGCGCCCAACTCGCTGCTCGCCCAGAGCCGGCGCGATCTCAGCGGGTTCGAGCACGCCGACGGCTGGGGCATCGCCGCCTATGGCGGTGACGGCCTGCAGGTACAGCGGCGCGCGGCCGCGGCCCATGACGGCCATCACTTCTGCGCGGCGGCCGAACGGGTCGAGGCCGCCACGGTGCTCGCCCACGTGCGCCGGGCCACGGTCGGTCCGGTCGGGCTCGCCAACACGCACCCCTTCGTCCACGGCCGCTTCGCCCTGGTCCACAACGGCACCGTGCCCTACTTCGCCGAGATCCAACCGCGCCTGCGCGACGCCATGACCCCGGAACACCGCGCCGCGATCCGGGGCGGCACCGACAGCGAGCATCTTCTGCACCTGATCCTGTCGATCCAGGCCCGCACGGGCGGGTCGCTGTTCGCGAGCCTCGAGGCGGGGCTCCGCCGCGTCGTCGCGCTGTGCCGGGAGATCGGCCAGGAGCCGCATCTCGGCCTCAACGTCCTGCTGACCGACGGGACCGGGATGGTCGGCAGCCGCTGGCGGCGCACGCTGCACTATCTGGAGCAGCACGCGACCACGCCCGACGGGGACGACGCCCACGACCGGGCCAAGGGCAGGGACGGCCGCGCCCTGGTGATCGCCTCGGAGCCGACCAACGGCACGCCCTGGCCCGAGGTCCCGGAGCGGTCGGTGTTCGAAGTGACGCCGGATCTGCGGCTGCGCATCGAGCCGCTGGAGGGAAGCTGAGGCCGCGCCGCTTCGACTTCCGTCACGTGCGCCCTGCCCGGCGTCAGCGCGTCTGGGCTTCCCCGGCTTCACGCAAACGGCGCGCGAGCAGCCTGCACAGCTCGATCGCCAACTCCGGATGCTCCTGGCACAGCTCCTGAAAGATCGTGGCGCGCAGGAATGAGACGCGTGAATCCTCGAGCGCCGTGATCCTGGGCCAGGGCACCCGCTCTCCGGCAAAACCGATCTCGCCGAAGCACGCCGGGGCTGCGAGATCGCTCCTGCCCTCGCCATGCCCGATCGCGAGCGCGCCGGCCTCGAGGATCAGGAGGGCCTGCCAGCCGGTGCCGCCCGTGACCACCTCTTCGCCGGCAAGATACGCCCGCGCCTGGACCGATCGGGCCACCTCGATCATGGTCTCGAACGGAACCTGGCGGAAGAGCGGCGTGCGCTTGAGCGCGACGATCCGCTCGAATTCCTGGTCGTCCAACCCCATGTCGTGGCCTCCAGCAGGAATCCGGTGCGTCGATCCCGCCACGTTCGCCGCGCGCAGGTCCGTGGCTGGTAGCGAAGGTCGCGCCTCGACCAGCGCCGCGGCACGTCGGACCCACGGGCTCATCGACGCCATGGCCTGGTCGATCACGTCCTCGGGCGCGTCCGCCCCCGAGCCCGCCAGCTGTCCGGCGCCCGCCCCATCCTCGAACAGGAGGTAGCGCAGCAGGGCAACCGCGCCGGGGGTGAGGCGGGACGCGGGCCCGGCGGCGATGAGCTCGAACGCGCTGGCGCGGCTGCGCTGGTCGGCGCCCTGCAGGGCGTCCCGCACACGCGGCGCGAGCCGGGCTTCGATCGTCGGCGACAGCGCAGCCATGACGACGTCGACGATGCGCGCCCGGTGGTCATGGAGGCAAAGCTCGAGCGCCGACCAGCGCGCGCGATCCGGCGCTGCGGCGATCCGGTCGAGCAGCTGCGCCGTGCCGACGGCATCCTGGTGGAGCCTTTGGACATACGCGGCGAGCAGGTGGCGGGCACGGGGCGACGCGATCCGCGCGAGGGCAAGGACGGCATCCGAGCTGGCCCTGGTGACATCGCCGAGCCGGTGGCGCAGCAGGGCCGTCGCCCGATCGCCATGCTGCGAGAGCTCTTCGGCGGCACGGCGCCGGACGCGGCCGTCACGGTCGTCGAGAGCGCCGATCAGCTCCTGCGTCGCAGCTGGCCCCGGACGCGTGCGGCTCAGCAGGACGATCGCCTCCGCTCTCACCGCGGCGTTGCCGCGCTGCGCGAGGCCACGCGCCACGGCGGCGGTGGCGGCGTGCGGTGCTTCGGCGGAGCCGCCCAGCATCAGGAGCGCGCGCCGCTGCTGCTCGGGCTCCGCCGTGTCGAGGCACGCGCGCAGCAGCGGCGCACAGTCGGTCCGCCTGGCGCAGACGATGGCATCCACGAGATCGGAGGCGACGCCCGAAGCTCGAAGCAGCGACTGGACGTGCGGCCACGCGTCGGGCCCCTGCGCGACCACCTGCCCGAGCACCACGACCGCCGGATCGTGCGCGCCAAGTACGCGCTGGATCTGCTCGGGCTTCAGCGGTTGGCGCCGGATCAGCATCGCGAGGAGCGCCAGCTTCAGCTCCTCCCCGGTCTCGCCGGCCAGGCAGCGGTCGAGGAAATTCTGCGCCCAGCGCTCGCGCGCGGCAGCGACGAGCTTCGCCAGGGCAATCCTGGTCGCCCGATCGGGCCGCCTCGCAAGCGCCAGCAGATCGTCCTCGAGCAGCTCGGGGTCGAGGCCCTGCGCCAGCGCAAGGCCCAGCAGGCACAGCTCCGATTCGCGGCTCTGCAACAGGCCCCTCACACGCGGCACGGATGACGCGGGCCGCGCGACGCCGGTGGTCTGCCCGGGCCTGATCAGGTCCGATCCGACGTTCGCATGCAGGGTGGGCAGGAAGAGGAGGCCGACTCCGGCGCCAAGCAGGACGAAGAGGCCGGCAAAAATCAGGGCGGCGAACTCTGCCTGGAGCAGGGCGGCCTCGGGATCGGCGGTCCAGAGCACCGCGCCCGCAAGGGCGAGACCGATCGGATAGAAGACGCCCTCGGACAGGGTGCGGGCCCGCCCCTGAAAACCCAGCGGCAGTGGCACGTAGTTGGCGTTGCTGATGGGGAGTAAGAGCGCGTTGGCGAAGGCTTCGATGTTGACGTGCACCACGACCGCCGACAGCAGCCTCGGGCTGAGCACGAGGAAGACCAAGCCGCCAAGCGAGGTCAGCGGAAAGACGAGGTTGCGCACCAGAGGCCCTGTGCGCTCCAGCAGAAAGCGGGTCAGCGTGTACAGCAGCCCGAACTCGATGATCTGCATGAACGCGAACAGGAGCGAGAGGAACTGCGCAAGCTCGGCTTCGCTCGCGAAGCGCCCTTGGTAAATCGAGACAATGAGAAACTCCGAGAGGCCGTAGAGGAGGGTCCCGGCCATCGCGTTGAGCGCAATCAGCAGAGCCAGAGGGTAGCGCCTCACCACGCGACCAAGCAGAACCAGGGCGGGACTGTCCGCCGCCTCGTCGGCGGTATCCGGATGGTACTCGGGCACTTCGCGCAGCCGGCTTGCAATCGCCCCCAGCTGGACCACCACGAGGGCGGCAAGCGGCAGCAGCAACACGAGGAGATCGGCCGGCGCCAGGACGCCAGCACCGACGCGCGCGACGGCACCACCCGCCGCACCGCCAAGCGCGAACGCCATGTAGACGAGCGGCGTCGCGCGTCTGAACTCAAAGGCATTCAGGTAGGCGGCGACGACGACCCAGAACACGATATCGAGGATGATCTCGAACGCGGTCGCGCTCGCCAGCAGAGCGAAGCTCACGCCCGGGACCCCGAGCGCCAGCGGCAGGCGGAGCGCCGCGGTGCCGAGCAGCAGGCCGGCGAAGGTGATCTGCGCCAGCCGCACTTTCGGCGCGCGGTCGATGATCGAGCTCAGCCCGAACGAGAGCAGGATCGCGATCGCAGCGAAGCCGACGTAAAAGGGGGGGAGCCCAGCCGCTCCCTGCTCGGCCACGAACAGGGTGACCCCGATCGTCGACAGCAGGACCTTGGCGGCGGCGAGCGTCGCCGCGATCGCCAGAAAATGCCCGACGCAGCGTGCGCGCGCCGGGGGCAGCCTGATCCATCGCTGCAGGCTGAAGCCACGGATCGGCGAAGCCAGACCGAGCACGGAACGCGCTATCCCAAGGCCGGACGCGCGCTCCCGCCGGCGGCAGTGATGGTTGGGATCCTTGCCCGTGATCGGGAGGCCATCACGGCAGGATCAGGCGGGGCTGACCACGCGCGCGCGCCGCGCGGGCGCTGCGCTGGGATGCGGCGCGCGATCAAGGAGCGATTCCTGATCGGCTGCCCTCCTGGGTGCTTCATGATTGATTCGGGGCGTCGGTCGGGCCCGGTTCGTCGAGATTGACGAGCGGGTATCGTGTGCCGCGCGCAATGAGGTGGCTCTCGACGTCGCCAAGCTCGAAGGTCGCGATCAGGGACTGCCGGATCCGTTCGTGATCCAGACGGTCCTGGCAGGTGAAGACATCGGCGCTCACGAAGCCGCGGCGCGGAAACGTGTGCACGCTGAGGTGGCTCTGCGCGATCAGCACGAAGCCGGTGATGCCGCCGGGGTCCTTGTCGTTGCGCGCACCGACTTCGATCAGGCAGGGCTCGATCAGCTTGCTCATGCCCAGCGCATCCGGCAACTCGTCGAGCCAGGCACGCACCACCTCGAGATCGCTGAGCCGGCCCGGCGCGCCGCGGTAACCATCGAGGGTCAGGTGCCAACCAAACCTGCCCGTCCGGACGTTGAAGATCGCCATTTGTCCTTCTGGTGCGGAATGGAACGTCCACCGCATCGCCCGTTCAAGGCCTGATGCGAGGATACAGTTTGTAACAAGCAGTTCAAGAGCTGGTAAACGTCACTCAGGATCGCGGCGAATTTTTAAACTTTAAATATATTTTGATTATAATTTGTTTACAAAACGCGGAGGTTTAACGGAAAGAATCACAAATATCTTGGAATTCGGCTTTTGCAGCAAAGCGAAATCGGATAGGATGTCAGATCCCCTAAGGGGACCGAATCTCAAGCACGGAAACTGACGTTCAATGTACCACGCCACCTCTTTGCCCCAGAACCCGACGGAGCTGGCGACCGCGCTGAAGGCTCGCGGGTATATCAAGCTTCGCTGTCAGCCGGACGTGACCGCTGCCGTCAACAAGGTTCTCGAGGAAGCTGGTGCGTTCTTCTCGCTCCCACTAGCCATCAAGACTCAGAACGCCCTCGGCGATCTTTGTGAGGGCTATCGAGGGCTCGGCGCTGAGTATTCGGATGTCGCAGAGCGCCCCGATCTTCACGAGTCGTTCTGGTTGCATGCCTTCAACGCAGAGCAGGCGCTGACGCACTTCGATCATCATGGGCAGCCGCTATATCAAAGTATGCTTCATATAGCGCAACTGTTTGATAGGCTCATTGCCTCCATCCTTGTGACGCTGCAGCGCTATTATGACGTGCCCAATCCAGATGAACCGCACTTCGCCACCGCTTTCGGCTCGCATCTGCAACTTAATTACTACAACCCATCCAAACACCAGCGCGACCTCCTGATGGATTGCCACGAGGACGGCTTGCTGTTCACGATCCAGTACTCGAACGCATCGGGACTGGAGATCCGGACGCGAGACGGTTCGTTCGCGCCGGTGACGACCGAGCGCGATGAACTGTTCATCATGCCAAGTGACATCGCGATGCTCCTGAGCGGCGGCGAAATCCAGCCGCTGTATCACCGCGTGCGGAACATGCCTGAAGTGCAAGAACGAATGTCTCTCATGTACTTCGCAAATCCAAATGCAAGCTATGATGGAAAGATCAAACCATGGCGTGAGGCCGAGGTCAACCGTGACGTCGATATCATGCGGCGCGTGATCGAAAATCCGCTGAAGTTCGGACTGCCCCCGATACCGATCGTGACGTCGAGCCCTCGAGATTGATCGCCGCCACAGCCTGTTCACGGCCACACGCACCGCTAGAGTGCTTGCCGGTGTGCGGAACCGGATGGGGGCCCCATGGGATTGGCGAAGGACGCCGCCGCGCGAACTGACTGCGCCGCACCGCAGGTCCGATGCGGCAGCCGATGAAGATCTGACGGGGCTGCCTGCGCTGCCTCACGGTGCTTCGTGGCGCGACTGACCCGAGAGAAACGCGGGATCCCGGGCTGGTTCCCGGCGACGGCGTGATCGTCATTGACGGGGACTACGTCACGGGCCGTTCAAGGCGGCCTTTACCATTAACTGCATCGCAACCAATTCACCCTATCACGCCGCGTTCGGGGTCCACTTTGTGCGGGCGATGCCACTGTGCCGAGGCCTATGAGCGCATCCAGCGGAAAGCTCCTGCAGACCGTCATCATGCCGATCGCAGGCCTGGTCGCGCTCGCCATGGGCGTGGTCGTGGCGTTCATATGGTTCAGCGCCACTACGCAGGACCGGATCGCTCTCGAAAAGTCGATTGAGGCGGTGCAGACCGCGATTGAACGCTCGCATGCCGCGATCGGCGCTAACGTGACGGACTACGCCTGGTGGAACGACGCCGTTGCGCATCTGGACCTTTCGCTAGACGAGGCGTGGGCTGACGTCAACGTCGGCGCCTACCAGTATGAGACCTATGAAATTGAGCTCAGCCTCGTCGTCGATCGCAGCAACCACACGATTTTCGAACGCCTCGACGGCGAGCCGTCAGGGATCGGCGCTTTCCAGCTTCTCCCCGGGGGGCTCGAGGAGCTGATCAGGCAAGCCCGGGCCGCTCCCACCGAAGCGGCCATGGGGGTGCTTCCATTCAGGGACGGGCTCGCTTTGGTCGCCGCGAGCGCGGTCACGCCGTACAATCCGGAGCAAATTCAGATTCCGGAGGGCCGGATCGTCCTGATCTTTGCCAAAAGCATCACGCAAAAGCTGCTGGACGCTGTCGCCAGTCCGCTTCCGCTCACCGATCTGCGGCTCGTTGGCCCGGACGAAGCTGCGGCCACGGTGGCGACGGTGCCGCTCGTCTCGCCCGGCGGCGACCTGCTCGGGCGCCTGGTCTGGCAACCTCATCAGCCGGGCCGCGAGTTCCTGCGCGCGGTCACGCCCGCGCTCGGGATCGCGATCCTCGTGATTGCCGCCTTCACCTACGCGGTTCTGCGTCACGCCCGCGAGACGACCAAGGCCATCGAGGCCAGCGAGGCCCGGTTCAGGGACGTGGCGGACGCCAGCTCCGACTGGATCTGGGAAGTCGATGCCGCGCTCCGCCTCACCTTCATCTCCGAACGCTACGTGCTCGTGACGGGACGGCCGCCCGAGGCCAACCTCGGCATGCCGATCGCCGCTCTGTTCCATCCCGGCGAGAGCCCCGACCGCTGGGGCCAGTATCTCGAGGGCCTGGAGCGCTGGCAGCCGTTCCGCAACGTCGTGTCGTTGTGCGAGGACGCGAAGGGCATCCACCGTACCGTGCGCCTCGCCGGCAAACCCATATTCGACCCCGCCGGCAGGCCGGTCGGGTATCGCGGCACCGCAACCGACATCACGGCCGAAATCGAGGCCGGCCGCCGGGCGCAGTACCTCGCCCTGCATGACCCGTTGACCGACCTGCCCAATCGGGAGCTGCTCAACGAACGCCTGGAACAGGCGATCGCCGGGGTCAGCCGGCGCGGCGACATGGCAGCCCTGCTGCTCCTCGATCTGGATCACTTCAAGGACATCAACGACACGCTGGGCCATCCCGCGGGCGATCTGCTGCTCAAGGAGGTCGCGGCGCGGCTCGGCGCCTGCGTTCGGGAAGTGGACACGGTCGCCCGCATCGGTGGCGACGAGTTCGCGATCGTGCAGGTCGGCATCCAGGACGCCACCGAAGCCCAGCGGCTCAGCCGCCGCCTGCTCGAGCTGTTTCAGACCCCGCTCGAACTCGACGGGCACGATTGCCTGGTGACGGTCAGCATCGGCATCGCTCTGATCCCGAGCGATGCCTCGATCCCGGCGAAGCTCCTCCAGCTCGCCGACATCGCGCTCTACCGAGCCAAAGAGGAAGGGCGAAACGCCAGCCGTTTCTTCGAGCCGGAGATGGATGCGCGCCTGCAACGGCGCAAGGCGTTCGAGCGCGACCTGCGGCGCGCGCTGATCCGCAACGAGCTCGAGCTGCACTATCAGCCCAAGTTCTCCCTGCTCAACGACGAGCTCGCAGGCGTCGAGGCTCTGGTGCGCTGGCGCCATCCCGAGCGGGGGCTGGTGGCGCCAGCCGAGTTCATCGACATCGCCGAGGAGACCGGTCTGATCCTCCAGCTCGGCGAGTGGGTTCTGCGCACCGCCGCCCGGCAAGCCGCGGCGTGGGCGGGTCTTCAGGTGTCCGTCAACATCTCGCCCGTGCAGTTTCGCCAGCCCGACCTGGTGCAGATCGTTCGGAACGCTCTCCAGGAGTCGGGCCTTGCGCCGCAGCGGCTCGAGCTCGAGGTTACGGAGAGCGTGCTGATCCAGCAGCCCGACGTCGCCGCGAAGTTGCTGGGCGACCTGAAGGCGCTCGGCGTCCGGGTCGCCATGGACGACTTCGGGACCGGCTACTCGAGCCTCAGCTACCTGCAGCGCTTCCACTTCGACAAGATCAAGGTCGACCGCTCGTTCATCTGCGCGATCGGCACCGAACCCACCGCGGAGGCCATCGTTCGAGCGGTCATCAACCTCGCGTCGAGCCTCGGCATGCTGACCTGCGCCGAGGGAGTCGAGACGAACGAGCAGCTGGCGGCGCTGCGCTACGAAGGCTGCAGCGAGGTGCAGGGCTACCTGTTCGGTAAGCCGATGCCGGCGGCAGAGTTCGCGCGGCGGTACGGTGTCGGCATCGAAGGGTCGTACCGGCAGCGCAAGGGAGCTCTCGCACCGGCGCCGGTGTGACGTTCGCGCTCACGCTGCTGGCGTGACACGCGCGGATGCCCAGTCGATTCTCCGCCGCTGCCGCCCGCTGGCGCCGCCGGTGGACCTCAGGACTGCGCAACCAGCTCCCGGCGGATCACCTCCTCGCCGAGCCGGCCCTCCTCGACCGCATGGCAGCGCACCTCGCTCGAGCCGGCGGCGATCGGCCGCGGCGTCTCGCTGCGGCAGCGGTGGTCGGCGAACGGGCAGCGCGGATGGAAGTGACAGCCCGCGGGCGGGCTGATCGGGCTCGGCACCTCGCCGGCCACCGGGATGCGGCGGCGCCCGCTCATCTCGAGATCCGGGATCGCGTCCAGCAGCATCCGGGTATAGGGATGCTGCGGGTTGCGGAACACCGCGCGCGCCGGACCCCATTCGACCAGGCGGCCGAGGTACATGACCCCCAGGTAGTCCGAGATGTGGTAGACCACGGCGAGATCGTGGCTGATGAACAGGTACGACAACCCGAGCTCGCGCTGCAGGTCCCTCATCAGATTGAGGATCTGCGCCTGCACCGAGACGTCGAGCGCCGAGGTCGGCTCGTCGCAGACCAGGAACTCGGGGTTGCTGGCGAGCGCCCGCGCGACCGAGATGCGCTGGCGCTGGCCGCCGGAGAACTCGTGCGGGAACTTGTCGCCGTCGCGCGCGCTTAGCCGCACCTGCTCGAGGAGCTCGCCGACCCGGCGCACCACGGCGCGCTCGCCCTCGAGCAGCCGGTGCACCCGGAGCGGCTCGGCAATGATGTCGACCACCCGCCAGCGCGGGTTCAAGCTGGCGTACGGGTCCTGAAAGATCATCTGCATGCGCCTGCGCAGCGGGGCCATCTGCGCGCGCGTTCGCAGGCGCGTCATGTCGGCGCCGTCGAACGCGATGGTGCCGCGGGTCGGCTGGTACAGCCCGACCACGAGCCGCGCGACCGTGGATTTGCCGCAGCCGGACTCGCCGACCAGGCTGAAGGTCCTGCCGCGCGGGATCGCGAAGCTCACGCCGTCGACCGCCCGCAGCGTCGCGCGGCCGCCACCGCCGAGCAGGCGGCTGAGCAGCGGCGGCGATACGTCGAAATGCTTGGTCAGCCCGTCCACTCGCAGGAGCGGGGGCGGCGCCTGGCCTGACCGATCCGCCGCCTCTGCCACGCTGCGGCCTCCTACGCCGCCTGGTCGTGCAGCCAGCAGGCCGCGGCCGAGCGCCCGACCGGCATCAGCTCGGGCCGCGCCTGCCGGCAGCGCCCGAAGGCCGCGGGACAGCGCGGGTGGAACGGACAGCCGGGCGGGATCTCGGTCAGCCGCGGCATCGTGCCTTCGATCTGCACGAGCCGCTCCAGCTCGTGACCGATCACCGGGATCGAGCCCATCAGGCCGTGGGTGTAGGGGTGTTTGGCGTCCCTGATCACCTGGCGCACGGGCCCGACCTCGACGATGCGCCCGGCGTACATCACCGCGACGCGATCGGCGGTCTCGGCGATCACCCCCATGTCGTGGGTGATCAGCATGACCGCGGCGCCATGCTCCTCGCACAGGCGCTTCAGGAGCCTGATGATCTGCGCCTGGATCGAGACGTCGAGCGCCGTGGTCGGCTCGTCCGCGATCACCAGGCGCGGGTTGGCGCAGAGCGCCAGCGCGATGACCACCCGCTGGCGCATGCCGCCGGAGAACTGGTGCGGATACTGATCGATCCGCTGCGCCGGCGAGGGAATGCCCACCTCGGCCAGGAGGTCGACGGCGCGCGCGCGCGCCGCGGCCGCGCTCAGGTCCTCGTGGGTCAGGATGGTCTCCACCAGCTGGCGGCCGACCGTGTACAGCGGGTTGAGGCTGGTCAGCGGATCCTGGAACACCATGGCGATCCTCTTGCCGCGCAGCTGCCGCATGCGATCGTAGGGCAGCTGGTCGACCCGCTCGCCATCGAGGAGGACCCGGCCCGCGGCGATGCGTCCCGGCGGCTCGAGCAGGCCGATCACGGCGGCGCCGGTGAGCGACTTGCCGGCGCCCGACTCGCCGACCACGCCCAGCACCTCGCCCTCGTCGATGTGGAAGGAGACGCCGTCGACCGCCACCAGCGTGCCGCGCCGGGTCGGGAATTCGACCTTGAGGTCCTCGACCTCGAGGACCGGTCGCCTGCCGTTGCTCGGTGCCATCAACGCAGCTTCGGATTGAGCGCGTCGCGCAGCCAGTCGCCGAGCAGGTTGACCGCGAGGACCAGCAGCACCAGCGCCACCCCCGGGAAGATGGTCATCCACCACTCGCCCGAGAACAGGAAGTCGTTGCCGATGCGGATCAGGGTGCCGAGCGAGGGCCGGGTCACCGGCACGCCGACCCCGAGGAACGACAGGGTGGCCTCGGTCAGAATCGCGATCGCGAGGCTCAGGGTCGCGATCACCAGGACCGGCCCGAGGACGTTGGGCAGCACGTGGCGCAGCATGATCAGCCCCGGATGCACGCCGATCACCTTGGCCGCCTGCACGTACTCCTTGTTCTTCTCCACCATGGTCGATCCGCGCACGGTGCGGGCGAAGTTCACCCAGAGCGAGGCGGCGATCGCGGCCACCAGCACGTAGATCTTGAAGTCCCTGTGCGCCGCCGGCGACAGCAGCGAGCCGACGATGCCGTCGATCAGGAGCGCGATCAGGATCGCCGGGAAGGTGAGCTGGACATCGGCGATGCGCATGATGACGCTATCGAGCATGCCGCCGACGTAGCCGCTGAGCAGGCCGAGCAGGGTCCCGATCAGGGCGGCCAGGAGCACCGAGACGAACCCGACCAGGAGCGAGATGCGCAGGCCGAACATGATCGACGACAGGACGTCGCGGCCCTGATCGTCGGTACCGAGCAAAAAGCGCGGGTCGCCGCCGGCCGCCCACGGCGGCGGCCGGAACGCGTCCATGAGATCGAGGCTCGCGACGTCGTAGGTGTTGTGGGGTGCGAGCCACGGCGCGAACAGCGCGGCCAGGAAGAAGATCATGGTCACCACGAAGGAGACCACCGTCACCGGCGACCGCTTGAAGCTGTAGAAGAGGTCGCCGTCGAAGAAGCGGCGCAGGCCGTCGGACAGGCGCGCGCCGAAGCCGAGCGCCAGTCCGTCCATCTCCGCCGGCCGGCTCGCCATGATCTCAGACCGCCGCGACCGCGCGCTCGACGCGCAACCGCGGGTCGACCGCGTAGTACAGGAGGTCGACCGCGAGATTGATCAGGACGAAGAACAGCGCGATCAGCACCAGATAGCTCGACATGATCGGGATGTCGACGAACTGGATCGCCTGGATGATCAGGAGGCCCATGCCGGGCCACTGGAACACCGTCTCGGTGATGATCGAGAAGGCGAGCAGCGCGCCGATCTGCAGCCCCATGATGGTGATCACCGGGACCAGGGTGTTCTTGAGCGCATGGCCGAAGTTGATGGTGCGGTTGCGCAGGCCCCGGGCGCGCGCGAACTTGATGTAGTCGGTGCGCAGCACCTCCAGCATCTCGGCGCGCACCAGGCGCATGATCAGGGTGAGCTGGAACAGCGCCAAGGTGAACGCCGGCATGATCAGGTGGCTCCAGCCCTGCAGCGTCAGGAAGCTGGTCTCCCAGAAGCCGAGGTTCACGGTGCCGCCGCGCCCGAAGGTCGGCAGCCAGCCGAGCCAGACGCCGAAGATCAGGATCAGGAGAATGCCGATCAGAAAGGTCGGCAGCGAGATGCCGATCAGCGAGACCGTCAGGAACACGCGGCTCAGCCACGAGTCGCGATTGAGGCCGGTATGGACGCCCATCGGCACCCCGATCAGCAGCGCCAGGACCGCGGAGAGGAACACCAGCTCCATGGTCGCCGGCAAGCGCTGCGCGAGCAGCTCGCCGACCGGCTTGCCCATCCGATAGGAGATGCCGAACTCGCCTTGCGCCGCATTGGCGACCCATTTCACGAACTGCACCGGGATCGGATCGTTCAGCCCGAGGCGCTCGCGCAACGCCTCGCGCTGCGCGGTCGTGGTCTCCTGGCCGACCATGTTGTTGATCGGGTCGCCGACGAACTGGAACAGCGAGAACGAGATGAAGGCGACCACCAGCATCACCAGGATCGCCTGGAGCAGCCGCTGCACGATGAACGCGAGCATCAGCCTTGCGCCTCGGGCCGCCGCGGGAGGGCGGACCGGCCGTGCTGGCCGATCCGCCCTCCGACCGATCCTACTTCAGGACCACGGTGCGCAGGTCGACGTCGTTGAACGGCCGCTGGATCACGGACGCCACCGTGTCGGTGCGCACGCCCCAGGCCAGCGCCTGCTGGTGCAGCGGAATGTGGCCGACGTCGTCCTTGTGGATCTCGAAGGCCTGTCGGATGAGCTCGTTGCGCTTGTCCTCGTCGATCTCGACCGCGATCAGATCGGTCAGCTCCTCGACCTCGGGATTGGAGTACCGCCCCGAGTTCCAGGTGCCCTGGGCGTCGCCATCCAAGGTCGTGATGTTCTGGAGCATGTTGTAGGCATCGTACGAGCCGGGGGTCCAGCCGAGCATGTAGAAGCTGGTGTCGTTGCCCGTGGCCTGACCGATCTTGTTGAAGTGCAGCGATTTGGTCTGGGCGTTGAGCGTGACGTCGATCCCGATCCGCTCCAGCATCGGCACGATCGCCGTGCAGATCGCCTCGTCGTTGACGTAGCGATCGTTCGGGCAATCGAAGGTGACCGGGAAACCTTCGGCATAGCCGGCCTCCTCGAGCAGCTGCTGGGAAAGCTCCGGATCGTAGGCGTAGGGCTCGTTCATGTCCTCCTGGAAGCCGTTGATCCCCGGCGCGATCATCAGCCCGGTCGGGGTCGAGGCGCCGCGCATGACCACCCGCTGGATCGCATCCAGATCGAGCGCGTGCGCGAACGCCTCACGCACCCGCTGATCCTTGAACGGGTTCTTGCCCGAGCCCGGCATGTCGAGCGCCTCGTCGCGCCACTGGTCCATGCCGAGAAAGATGGTGCGCAGCTCGGGCCCCTGGATCACCTCGATGTTGGCGTCGCCCTCCAGGCGGCGGATGTCCTGGAGCGGCACCGGGTACATCAGGTCGATCTCGCCCGAGAGCAGGGCCGCGACCCGGGTGGCGTCGTTGGCGATCGGCGTGAAGATCGCGCGATCGATGTTGTCGGTGCGGTTTTCCTGGTTCCACCATTCCTCGTTGGGCTCGAGGACGACGCGGTTGTCCTGCACCCACTCGACCACCTTGAACGGGCCGGTGCCGTTGGCGTTGGTGTTGGCGAAGTTGGTCTTGCCGGCGCCCTGGACCACCGCGAAGGCGTCGTTCTCCTCCATGTATTCCTGATCGACGATGTAGAAATTCGGCATGTTCAGCAGCAGCGTCGGATCGGGCCCGTCGGTCACGATCTCGATCGTGTAGTCGTCGATCTTGCGCAGGTCCTTCACCGAGGCGAGCACGAAGGACATCTCGGAGGTGTCCTGAGACTGGCGCTTGAACGAATAGACCACGTCGTCGGCGTTGAACGGATTGCCGTTGTGGAACGTCACGCCCTCGCGCAGCTGGAAGCGCCAGGTGACGCCGTCGTCGCCGAGCTCCCACTCGGTCGCCAGGTCCGGCTCGAGCGACAGGTCCGGCAGACGATGCAGCAGGCGTCCGTAGACGTTGCCCTTCATGGTATTGGTCGGGCCCTCGTTGTTGGCGTGAGGGTCGAGCCCGAGAATGTCGCCGGTGGTCGAGTAGCGGAAGACCTTCTCCTGCGCGACGGCCGACCAGGACAGCAAAGCCGCAGCCCCGACCGCCGCCAGCAAGCCAAGCTTTCGGTACATCATCGTTCCCCTTGGTGCGGGTTGCTTGCGTCAGCCTCCTCGACCGGTTGCCCCGGCGTCGTGGGACACCGCAACGGCGCTACCAGTCTGCCGCTCGGCAAGTCCGGCCGCACTGGATCCGGCCGACCCACGACCTTGCCGGCGGTCGCTCGATGCTCGAAGGTAGACCTGGGGCCGGACCGAAAACAAGGGGCAGTGCGGCGAGCGGCCCGGTGGCCTCCCTCGGGGCAAGCCGGATCTGCTGCTCGCATGTCGGTAGCGGCGCCCGGCCCAACGACATCCGAGCAGCGCATCGTGCCGAGCAAACTCGAGAGGGTCTTCCGCAGAATGCTGGAGCTGCTCGCCCGCCCGGTCAGGCGGGCGAGCGCTCGGGGCGGCTTCGTCGTGCAGCCGTACCGCGGCTACGGCTCTCGGGAGGAGGTGTTCCTGATCGGGCGGGTGTTCCGGCAGCCGCAGTTCGCCACGCGCGTTCGCGACGGCTCCGTGGCCGCCCAGCTGATCGCCATCGCCCGGCGGCTGCTGCGCCGGGGGGTCGCCGAGGCCACCTTGAAGGCCGGGTTCTGCGGCACCAGCGAGCGGGTCACGACCGATCGGGACGGCTACTTCCGCGTCCACCTGCAACCCGCGATGGCGCCGCCCGCGGATCGCCTCTGGCACGAGATGGCCATCGGACTGGTCGAGCCCGCCGCGGTCGGGGCCGCCGGCGAGATCTTCGTGCCCCCGGCCGGCTGTCGCTACGTGGTCATCAGCGACATCGACGACACCATCATGGAGACGGGCGTCGCCAACAAGGCGAAGATGCTGTGGAACCTGTTCATGCAGGGGCCGCGCAGCCGGGTCGCGTTTCCCGGGGTGGCCGCCTTGCTCCAGGCGTTGCATCGCGGGGTCTCGGGCGCGGAGACGAACCCGATGTTGTACGTCTCCCGCGGGCCATGGAGCATCTACGAGATCCTGGATGAGTTCTTCCATCTGCACGCCATCCCGATCGGGCCGATCATGTTCCTGCGCGAATGGGGGCTCACCTTGCAAAGTCCGCTCCCCCGGCGCGCCGAGGACCACAAGCTCGAGCTGATCCGCAACATGCTCTCACTGTACCGCGACCTACCCTTCATCCTCATCGGCGACAGCGGTCAGCGCGACCCCGAGATCTACGCCCGGATCGTGCGCGAGCACCCCGGAAGGGTCCTCGCGATCTACATTCGCAACGTCAGCCGCGATCCGACGCGGCAGCGGGCGATCGAGAATCTGGCCCTCGAGGTGGTGGAGGCCGGCAGCAGTCTGCTGCTGGCGGCGGACAGCCTGGCCATGGCGAGGCATGCGGCCGAGCACGGCCTGATCGCGCCGGAGTCGCTCCCCGAAGTCGTGGAGGAACGGGAGATCCAGGAAGGTGAGCCGCCCCCGAAGGCGACCGTCGAGATCGCAGGGCGGAGCACGGGCGAGACGCGGCGGGCGGTCCGGCAAGGAGACCTGGAGGAAGCGCTCGACCAGGAGAGCGGCGCCGGGGCGCCGTCGAACGTGGTCGTCGAGACGGAAGACCGCAGACGATGAGCCGCGCCTTCGTCAAGGAGACCGACGGGAGCGTCCCCCTGCCGGACCGGCCGATCAGCCCGCACCGCAATCTGGTCACCCGGCGTGGCCTGCAGCTGATCGAGGAGAGGATCGCCAGGTACGCGGGCGAGCTGGCGCGCGCCACCGCGGCCGCTGATCGGGAGGCGATCGGCCGGGCCTCACGCGAGCTGCGCTACTGGACCGCGCGGCTTGGAACCGCGGAGGTGATCGAGCCGGGCCCGGAGGTCGAGCGCGTGGTGTTCGGGACCACGGTCACGGTGCTGCGCGCCGACGGCACCGAGGCGACCTTCCGGATCGTCGGCGAAGACGAGGCCGATCCGGCCGCCGGCAGCATCGCCTGGACGGCGCCCGTGGCGCAGGCGCTGCTCGGCAGCGAGCCCGGCGACGTCCGCGAGCTGCCGACCGGCGCGGCCGAGGTTCTGACCGTCGGTGCCGCGCCCGAGCCTCGCTCGGATGCCGAAGAGCCTTGATACGCCCGGCGGCGCCGCTCGAGCGGTCACCCTCGGGTGGCACCTGGAATTCGGGCAAGTTCAGGCTAGCGCATTTTTCGATCAGCTCGCACCGGCCCGCTCCCCCTCCCAACCACCCCAAGGGTACCATCGGTGGGTGGTTGGG
>JBOHKK010000108.1:0-16737 GCA_050729115.1 Geminicoccaceae bacterium
GCATGCCCGGCTGGAAGCCCCACGCCACGAATGGCCCGAGCAGCGCCGGATCGCCGCTGATCACGTGGATCGGCACGTCGCGGGTGGCGCCTTCGCCGGTGATCAGCGGCGCGGGTTGGTGGTCGCCCACCAGGATCAACAGGGTGCGCTGGTCGACGAAGTTCGCGGCATAGGACGCGAGCACGCCCAGCACGTAGTCGATGGCGCGGCCGTATTGCTCGCGGATCCGCTCGGGATCAAGCCAGACCACCTCCGGCGGATCGCCGTCGTCGGCCCACTGCGAGAACACGCGGCCGTCGCCGATCGCGGACCAGTCCTCGAGCACCGGCGCGATCGGCGTCCAGGGCGCATGGCTGCTGATCAGCGAGACCTCGACGAACAGGGGGCGCTCCTGGCCCGTCCGTTCCGCCCGCTCGAGCACGGACAGCGTATACTGGTCGGGCATGGTCACCCAGTTGTAGGGCTCGCCGGCATAGCCCAGGTCGGCGGCGGCGTAGATCCGCTCGAAGCCGAGACGGCCGCCCTCGGGCCACGGCAGGGTGATGGCGGGCTTGAGCGCGACCGTGCGATAGCCGGCCTTGGCGAAGGCGCGGGTCAGGGTCAGTCGCTCGCTGTGGATGAGCGCGTCGTAGTGCGCCTGATCGGCGAGCCAGAGTCCGCTCTCGAGGGTGCCGTGCGCCAGCCAGGACTGGCCGCCGACGGTCGGCGAGGTGAGCCAGGCGGAGGCGGCGAACAGGCGCCGCTCGGCGAGGCGTCGCTCGAAGGCGGCGAGCGTCGGCGCAAGGGGGTCGGCGTAGCGGGGCTGCTCGAGGGCACTGCGGCCGTACGACTCGATGAACATCAAGAGGACATCGGCGCCGTCCAGCCGCTTCAGCAGGCGCTCCTCCGGCAGGGTTCGAAACCGATCCCGCGCGATCGCGACGTCGAGCGATTCCAGGCTGGCCCGCACCTGGTTTGCGACGCGCCACTGCTGGCGCAGCGTGAGGCTGGCGTGGTTCGAGACCAGCCCGCGCTGCCCGAGTGCTTCCTGGATGGCGAACAGGGCAAGGAGCGCGCCGCACGTCGCGAGCGTCGCGCGCCGGGCCCACGGCCGGTCCAGGGCCCGTTGCGCCGCGCGGAGGAGGGTGAACGATCCGATGCCGACCAGGAGCGGGACGAGAGCGAGGCCGGCGAGGCAGAGCCAGCCCAGCGGGCTGCCCAGCGTCTCGGTCGCAAGATGCACGAGCGACTTGGCCAGATGCACGTCGAGGAGCGGGTTCAGCGGCCGTGCCAGGGTCTCGCGCATCGCGAGGTCGGCGAGCTTGAGCGTCGCCACCAGCATCGTCGCAAGCGCCACGGCCCAGGCGGCCCCCCGGCCGGACCAGCCGGCCCGCAATCCGGGCACGAGCGCGAGCAGGCCGAAGACGACGGCGACCTCGAGCGATGCCGTCACCAGGAGCGACCACCCAAATTCCGCCAATCCGACCGGCAGGTTCCAAAAGAGCGACAGCCCGACGAAAGCCAGGACCAGGGTCAAGCCCGTTCGCGGCCGGGATGGCGCCGTGGCGTGGCCCGCCCCCACCATCGGCTCAGGCGTCGAGCCGGGCATGGACGTCGCCTGACGCCTGGTCCGGATGGCGCGCGGCGAGCCAGGCCTCGAGCCCGGCAAGCGACCGCCAGTCCAGCCAGAGGAAACGCCGGCGCTCGCCGAGGGTGAGGTTGAAGCGGTAGGGCCCGAGGGCGGCCAGCAACGCCGCCGCGCCCGCCGCCACGTCGACGGCCGCCGGCAAGTATTCGAACGTCACGACGGGGATCGGCCGCGACAGACCGCGCAGCACCTCCGTCTCGTAGCCCTCGACGTCGATCTTGCACAAGCGCGGCAGCCCGTGGCGGGCGATCAGAGCATCGAGGGTGACGGCCGGCACCTCGATCGCCTGCGCCCAGCGGACGCGCTCGAAGCCGGCGCTCGCGCGCACCTTCTCGATCCAGGCATGCGAAGTCGTGGCGACGGTCGGGGTGCGCGGGCTGCGGTAGAGCTCGACCACGCCCGGCGCCGCCGCGAGCGCACGCTCGATGACGGTGACCCGGGGCTGGTCGCGGAACAGCCAGCGCAGCCAGCCAGCGAACGCCGGTTGCGGCTCGATCGCGAGCACCCGGGCGCCGAGCCGGGCCAGACAGCGGGCGTGGTTGCCGACGTGCGCCCCGACGTCGAACGCCAGGTCGTCCGGCCCGACGAAGGCGGCGTAGTGCCGGCGAAGCGCCCGGTTCCGCCACGGCTGGCCGTAGTAGATCGCGAGCGAGCGGGCGAAGCCGAGCGCTCCGGCAAGCCGATCCGGCACCTGCCACCCCCTTTCGAGATCGGCCGCCGCCATTAAGATGCCCGCAGAGCCCGCTGGAGGACCATCATGCGCTACGCCCTCGGTGATGCCCGCATCAGCACGGCCGGCGAGCAGTGCTGGATCGCGCCGACCGCCGTGCTCATAGGCAAGGTCAGCCTCGGGAGCAATGCCAGCGTGTGGTGGAACAGCGTGCTGCGCGGCGACAACGAGCCGATCACCGTGGGCGACGGCTCCAACATCCAGGACGGCTGCGTCCTGCACACCGACCTGGGCTTTCCGCTGGTCATCGGCAAGGGCGTGACGGTCGGGCACATGGTCGTGCTGCACGGCTGCACGATCGGCGACGATTCGCTGATCGGCATCGGCGCGGTGATCCTGAACGGCGCCACGATCGGGCGCAACTGCCTGATCGGCGCCGGGGCGCTGATCCCCGAGGGCAAATCGATCCCCGACAACGCCCTGGTCATGGGCGCGCCCGGCAAGGTGGTGCGCGAGGTCACGGCCGAGCACGTCACGCGCATGCGCGAGAGCGCGGAGCAGTACGTCGACAACTGCCGGCGCTACCGCCGCGAGCTGCGCGCCGAGGATGACTGAGCGGTCGCGCAAGGGCTGGTGAGGGTTGGCAACCCACTCTCTTGTCCACGGATGCCAGACGCATATAATGTACATATTGGCTTGGCAGCGCTTCCTATGAACTGCTAACTGCAAATACTCCTGCGCGTTGTCTCCGAACGGCCTCTCGACCTCGCATTTCGCCGTCGAGTGCTGGGGTGGTCTGAGCGGCATAGGGCCCATGACCGCATGGAGTTCGAGTGGGACGAGGCCAAGCGGCAGAGGGTTCTCCAGGACCGCGGCTTGACTTCGAGCGGGCCAAGGAGATCTGGCAAGGGACGGTGCTGGAGGTACCTTCTCGCAAGGAGACGAACGAGAGACGCTTCCTCGCGATCGGTGAAGTCGATGGCCGGGTGATCACCGTTGTCTACACCTCGCGAGGTGAGAGGAGGCGTCTGATCACCGCACGCCGGGCACGACGCCATGAAGCAGAGGATTACAAGGCGAAAACTGGGCGAGATCGGTGAAGATCGCACCGATTGGGCCCGCGTGGACGCCCAGACCGAGGCGGAACTGGCCGAGGCCATCCGCACCGATCCGGACGACCAGGAGCTCGAACCAGGCTGGGTCGAGCGAGCCATGGTTCTGCACCCCGCCCAGCCCAAGGAGCGTGTCACGATGTGGCTCGATGCCGATGTCCTCGACTGGTTTCGGGAACAGGGCCGCGGTTATCAGACTCGCATCAATGCGGTGCTCCGTGCCTACTACGAGGCGGTCCAGGCGAAGGCGAAGCAATGACCGCGCCTGTGGCGATCGTGGGCTGCACCCGGCGGGGTTGGGCGCGGGCAAGATAGTGCGTGGCTCGCCAAGCGTGCGTCGAAGGCTTCGTCAATCGGCCGCGATTCGCGCCGCGGAGGCGCCGGCGAGCCGCCCGAACACCGCACCGGACATCAACCCGGTGCCGCCCGGATAGTTGAAATAGAACAGGCCGCCGACCAGCTCGCCCGCAGCATACAGCCCCGGGATTGGCTGCAGGTCGGTATCGAGCACCTGCGCCTCGCCGTCGATCCTGAGGCCGCCGAAGGTGAAGGTGATGCCGCAGGTCACCTGGTAGGCCTCGAAGGGCGGGGTGTCGAGCGGGTTCGCCCAGTTCGACTTGGGCGGCGCGATGCCCGCGGTGCCGCGGCCGTCCTTGACGTTCGGATCGAACGGCACGGCGGTCTGCACCGCGGCGTTGAAGGCGCGCACGGTCTCAAGGAAGCCTTTCGGAGCGACGCCCTCGAGCAGGCCCGCGAGCTCCTCGAGCGTCGCGGCGCTCGCCTTGGTGATCTGCCGGATGCGGTATTCGTCGCGCAGCAGGTGCAGGACCTTGCCGTCGAACACCTGCCAGGCGAACTGCTGGGGCTGCTTCAGGACCTCGTGGCCGTACTTGGCGTAGGTGTAATTGCGCAGATCCGCGCCCTCGTCCACGAAGCGCTCGCCCCGCGCGTTGACCATGATGCCGAACGGGTAGCTGTGCTTCTGGAAGGCGTCGCCGACCGCGAGATCGCCGAACTCCGGCGCGTTGCGGTCCCAGCCGACCGCGTGACAGCCGGACCAGTTGCCGCACGGCATGGCGCCTGCCTCGAGCGCCATGGCGATGCCGTCGCCGGTATTGAAGCGGGTGCCGCGGACCTTGGCGAGCTCCCAGCCGGGCCCGAGATAGCGGGTACGCATCTCGGCGTTCGCCTCGAAGCCGCCGCAGGCGAGGACCACCGCCGGGGCCCGGAGCTCGCCGAGCGCGGCGCCGTGCCGGTAACGCACGCCTGAGACCCTGATGCCGTCGTGCAGGAGGCCGGTCGCGCGCGTGCCGTAGCGGATCTCGATGCCGGCGCCTTCTGCGATCTCGGCATGGCGCGCGACCAGCCCGGGGCCGCCGCCCCAGCACTCCACCGTGAGCCCGCCCCAGAACCTGAACCGGCCATCCACCTTGAACGCCTGGCGGCCGTACATCGGGACAAAGCGGATGCCCTTCGCCCGGAGCCACTTCATGGTGTCGAAGCTGCGGCTCACCAGAAGGTCGACCAGATCGGGGTCGGCCCGGTACTGGGTCACGCGCGCCATGTCGTCGAAGAACTGGTCCTCGGCGTAGCGGCCGAAGTCGGTGGTCGCGATCTCCTGATCGGTCAGATCCGGCATGATCGCCTTGAGATCCTCGATGCCGCGGTAGGCGAACCGGATGGCGCCGGCGGTGAACCGGCTGTTGCCGCCGCTCTCGGCCTCCGGCGCGCGCTCCAGCATCACCACCCTGGCACCCGCCTCGCGCGCCGCATGCGCCGCGCAGAACGCGGCATTGCCCGCGCCGACCACGATCACGTCATAGCTCGCCCGCATGGCCCATTGCCCGCTCACAGGTTCAGGAACAGCCATAGACGAAACGGCACCGGATGTCTTGCGGCCGTCCCCCGGCCCGCACGTTCGCCTCGGCGCGAGGCGAAATGCGCCGGGACGAAGCTGTCGACGCGGGTCAGGAGGGCCAAAATTGCGCTCGATAGCTATACCGATCCTGTTGCCAGCGTTGCCAACAATGCCTACTTTGTGACCATGGCGACGTTGAACATCAGAAAACTGCCGGACGACGTGCACCGCCGACTGCGCATGCGCGCCGCCGAGCACCGGCGTAGCATGGAGGCCGAGGCGAGAGCGATCCTTGCCGAAGCGTGCTCTACGGGAAGGAAACCCGGCGCGACCTCCGACGACGCCATGGCCAAGGCCAGGAGATTGCAAGCGTTCGTCGACGAGCTCTATGGCGGGAAAAAACCCGTCGACGTGGTCGGCGACCTGATCGCGGAGCGGCGGCGCACAGCGGCGCGAGAGGCTTTGGAATAGGTCGATCGGGCCGATGTTCGTCCTGGACGCGTCGGCCCTTTTGGCTTTGCTGTTCAAGGAGTCGGGCCACGAGCGCGTCGCGGCTGCCGCCGACGGTGCTGCAGCGTCGACCGTCAATCTTGCCGAGGTGCTCACGCGCTTCGTGCGTGACGGCCATACCGTCGCGGCCGTGCTCCGAAATCTCGAGATCTACGCGATCGAGTGGGTTCCGTTCGATGACATGCAAGCCGCCGAGGTGGCGACGCTTTGGCCACGAACGCGTCGTGCTGGTCTGTCGCTGGCTGATCGGGCGTGCCTGGCGCTCGCTCTAGACCGCAGCTTGCCGGTGCTGACCGCAGATCGGGTCTGGGCCGGGCTCGCGCTGCCGATCGACATACGACTCATTCGCTGACCCCGGGGTTCTGTCAAGACGTCACCCCGGCCCGGGGACACCGAGAGCATCGGTGGTCAGCATGAGCCAGCATGGTGAGCTGGCAGGCGGTGCGCCGCGAAGGGACGCCGCCAGGCCCGTTCGTGTCGCGCGAAGGAACACACCTGGGAGCTGACGACCCCGGGTCAGGACGACCGCAGCAGCTCGATCCGGGCATCGGTCGCAGCATGTGGCCACGCGCGGTCGGCCGTGAGCGCCGTGGCGCCGAGCCGCAGGGCGAGCGCGAGGCAGATCCGGTCGCCGAGCGAAAGGCCGAAACGGCGTGGCGCCGGTCGCAGGAAGCCGGCGGCATAGCCGAGCTCTTCGTCGACCGGAAGGACGGTCAGGCGCAGCCGATCCAAGCCGCAGCGGATGTCGCCGGCGGCACCGCCACGCTCGCTCAAGCGGCCGCCGACCTCCGCCAGATTGATCGCGCTGATGGCCGCGCGCCCCAGCACGGCGCGCACGCGTTCGGCGCCTGGTTCGCCATGCACCAGCGCGAGCAGCGCCGAGGCGTCCAGGACGTAATCACTCACGCTCGGCCGCGCGCCGGCGCAGGGCGATCAGCTCGTCCACCAGACTGACGTCGTCGGGCACGAAACGGCGGACCATCGCCTGCACCTCCGCGATGGCCCGGTCGAGCGAGCGCAGACGCAGCTCGCCGGCGCCGGCCTCGGCGATCACGGCATCGCCGACTTGCAAGCCCGCCGCCTCGAGGAGCGGCGTCGGCAGCTCCACCCGACCGTTCGGCCCGATCGTCAGATGACACGTCGCACGCACTTGATCCTCGTCCGGCGGCGACCGCATTGCACCGCTGTCCGAGCGATCCGCATCACCGGTTATGGAGGCAGGGAGCTCGACCCGCCGCTCTCGCGCGAGACGCAGCGCCTTCAGCCTGTGCCGTGGCGGCAGCCCCCGCCTCTTCCACATGCTGACGGTCGATGGGCGCACGTCGAACAGCCTGGCTACGTCTTGCACGCGGCGCAGGCGGAAGGTCGCCATCAGGTCCCGGACCACATCGCTCATGGACGGTGAGCATGCTCACGCGAGGTGAAGCTGTCAAGCCTTCCTGATCACATTTTGTGAGCCGAGACGATGCAACACAGGCGTCATCCGCCCCGGTTGCTCCCAGCGGCTGCCGGGCGCGGCTCGACGCTGGCCAATCGCGCCGGCCGGCGCCATGGTGGCGCGATGACTCGGGGTGGGGAGCACGGGTGATGGGGGCGCGGCGGATCGGGATCATCATGCACGGGGTGACCGGGCGGATGGGCACGAACCAGCACCTGATCCGCTCGATCCTCGCGATCCGGGCCGAGGGCGGGGTCGCGCTCGCCGACGGCACCAGGGTGATGCCCGAGCCGCTCCTTCTCGGGCGCGATCCGAAAAAGCTCGAGGCCCTCGCCGATGGGCACGGCATCGCCCGCTGGACCATGGATCTGGATGCCGCGCTCGCCGATCCGGCCTACGAGATCTTCTTCGATGCCGCCTCGACCAGGCTGCGCGCCGGGCTGCTCGGGCGCGCGATCGCCGCCGGCAAGCACGTCTATTGCGAGAAGCCGATCGCAGAGAACCTCGAGGACGCGCTCGCGGTCTGGCGCGCCGCCGAGGCCGCCGGGATCAGGCACGGCGTGGTCCAGGACAAGCTGTGGCTGCCCGGGCTCAAGAAGCTCGAGATGCTGATCGATGCCGGCTTCTTCGGGCGCATCCTCGCGGTCAAGGGCGACTTCGGCTATTGGGTGTTCGAGGGCGACCGGCAGGCGGCGCAGCGGCCGTCCTGGAACTATAAGAAGGCCGAGGGCGGCGGCATCATCCTGGACATGCTCTGCCACTGGCGCTACGTGCTCGACAACCTGTTCGGCGACGTCCAGCGCGTGTTCTGCCTGGGCGCCAACCACATCCCGGAGCGCGTCGACGAGCAGGGCAGGCGCTACCAGGCGGATGCCGACGACGCGGCTTACGCGATCTTCGAGCTCGCGGGCGGCATCGTCGCCCAGATCAACAGCTCCTGGTGCACCCGCGTGCGCCGCGATGATCTGGCGATCCTCCAGGTCGACGGTACTCACGGCTCGGCGGCGGCCGGCCTCACAAAATGCTGGGTGCAGCCGCGCGTCGCGACGCCGCGCCCGGTGTGGAACCCCGATGCCGGCATCGTCGCCGACTTTCGCGCCGACTGGCAGGAGGTTCCCGACAACCAGACCTTCGACAACGCGTTCAAGGCAGAGTGGGAGCTGTTCCTGCGCCACGTCTGTGGCGAGGGCGACTTCCGCTGGAACCTGCTCGAGGGCGCCAAGGGCGTGCAGCTCGCCGAGCTCGGCTACCGGAGCTGGGCCGAGCGGCGCATGCTCGACGTCCCGCCGCTTGCCGGTTGAGGCGTTCCCTTCGCCGGTCGGGCCGGCTCACGCGGAGGGAACCGATCCTACGAAGTCGTGCCGCGGCGGATCGATATGGCGCGCGGGGTCGGCTGGGCGGCTTCGCCTGAGGCGACCTCATGGCGCGCGCGCTCGGGGCTCGGTTTCGGCCATTGATCGCAGCCGCACCTCGACCCGTGATTGCTCGGGATCGAGCATCCGCTGTGTCGAGCCGTGGCCGGTGGCCCGCACCTCGAGCCGGCGCGTGCTGCCCGGCCCGAGCCGTGAGAACACGAAGCCGCCGGCGCCGTCGGTCGTGGTCGAGCGCACGGCGCGGCTGTGCACCCCACCGCCCTCGTGCTGCCAATACAGCTCGACCCAGGCGCCCGCGATGGCTTGGCCATTGCCATCGACCACCTGCCCCTCCAGAGCCGCCGTGCCCCAGTCCAGCACCAGCTGGACGTACGTTTCGGCATCGCCGTCGATGCGAACCCCATCGATCCGAAACCTCGGCATCGCCGCCGTCTGGAGAAGCAGCTCTCCCTCGGGCACCTCGGCCACCTCGAAATATCCCTCGGCATCGCCACGCACTTGGTCCGACCGAACCGGCGCGTTTGCGCTGGTGAGCCGCAGGCCGAACCCGGCCACAGCCGCGCCCGTCTGGTCGACCATCCGGCCCGACAAACTCCCGAGCGCGAGTGTCTCCAGCACGATATCGAGCCCTGCTGTATCCGCGCTCAGATCAACCGCCGTCTCCGTGTAAACCTTGTACGGACCGCGCGGGGAGATCCGAACGCGATAATCCGCACTCGCCGCCACCGCGGGGAACACAACCGACCCATTGGCGCTGCTCACCGCCTGGTAGTGGGTGCCCAGGCTTGGCGAATAGAGAGACATGCGCTCGCCGGCGACCGGCCCGCCCCGCTCGTCCATCAGATGCCCGTCGACCGTCACGGTCCGGCCAATCGGCTCCAGCGTGGCATCGAGACGCAGATCGGCCCGCCCCTCGATCTCGGCCGCACCGACGTCGAGACGCTCGGTCAAATGGCCATCGGCGCGGAAGGCAAAGCGGTGGTGGCCGACCTCGTCGCCGCCCGCGACGAGCAGCTCGTACCGGCCTTCCTGGTCGGTGCGGGTGCGCCGGCCTGGCGATCCGAACTGGACCACGCTCGCCCCTGCCAGCAACTCGCCCGTCGCACTGGTGACCTGCCCGAAGACGCGCAGCTCCGCGCGCTCGACCACGGTCAGCCGGACGGCATCGGCCCCGGCGTGCACGATCGCCTTGGCCGACCCGTAGAGGTCGTCGGCCAGCGTCCGAACCTCGTACTCACCTTCTTGCAGGCCAGAGATCTCGAACCAGCCGTCGGCATCGGTCTCGGCCCGCTGCTCGGCCTGCGACCTCGGCACCAGGACGGTGGCATCGCGCGTCGGGCGGTACCGCCGTGCCTTGACCTCGAGCCCGACGACCGGCGCGCCATCCTGATCCAGCACGCGCCCGAGGATGGCACGGTCATGGTCCGCAATCCGCAGCTCCAGCCGCCGCATCTCGCCCGCCGCCAGCTCGAGCGCCGCGGCGGCCCTCAGTTGCGGGTGCCCGGCCGCCTCCACACGGTAGGCATAGCGGCCGGCGGCCAGGTCCGCGAAGGCGACCTCGCCGTGACCGCCCGTGGTCCCCGTCCTCCGGTCGCGGGCGCCCGGCCGCAGCGTGACCCGGACACCCGCGAGCGGCTCGTCCAGAAAGTTGCGGATCGCGATGACCAAGCTGCTCGGGGGCGCGCCGCGCCGGCTCGGGCGCGGGCCCGCCTCGATCACCAGGAGCTGGTCGTCCGCCTGGGATCGCGCCTCGATCGGCCGGTCGGCCCCGCGCGGCGCGGTCCGCTCGACCGACGCGGACGCCGGCTCACCTTCCCCCTCGATGCGCCGATCCCCCGCCTCGCCGTTCGCTGCCGCCGAGAGCCGGGGCGCGGGCTCCACGTTCCACAGCGGCAGCGCAAGCCAGATCCCGAGCCCGGCCAGCACGGCCACCAAAGCTGCCCACACCGCGGTTCTCAAGCCACCTTCCCTTCACGCTCGCGCGCCGGCGCCGGCGCGCGAGCGTGCGATCCCGACATCGTCACCGCCGAAGGTCGCCGGTGCGTCGCGGGGTCAGGTGGCGGCGAACCAACCGCTCACGGCAGGTCCGACTGCGCCGCACAGCGCTGGACCGCGCCCTTGTCGCGCCCGTTGACGACCCCGTCCTTCTTCAGGTCGTTGAGCAGGTGGGAAACACAGCTCACGAACTTGCCGTGATTCCTGGCGCCGTCCGCGCAGTCCCCGACCAGGTCGCCGATCGTGCAGCCGTTCGCATCCAAGGCGTTGGCGACGCCGGAGTCGCAGCTGTCGATGACCACAGTCACGCCGAGATCGGAGTCGGGGCAGATGTCCTCGTCGTCGGGGACGCCGTCGCCGTCGCCATCCAGGAGGATCGAGCGCCGTTCGGTATCATCGAAGGCAAGAAATGGGAACTCGTTCAGGACGAACCAGCCGTAACGGTTGCCCGCGACCTCGACGTCGATCTCGTCCGTGGGATCGCTCAGCGTCCAGGTGTTGATCAGGCCACCGCCGGCGTCCAGGATCGAGAGATCGACCGTGAGCACACCGGAGCTGTTGTCGCGGAACTCGTGCTTGAAGGTGTACCAACCCGTGGTCGCGATCGCGGTCGGGTCGCGGTCCGGGTTCTTGGGGAAGGCGTTGGCTCGGAGGGCATTATTGCTCGCGCTGCAGATGAAGCGGTTCGTGCCGGCCCCCGGGCCAGTGCTGTCGTTATAGAATCCACAGTTGAAGACGAAGTCCCGCTGGTGGTTGCCAGTCGGTTCATTGACCGCCGATGAGAAATCGAAGCGGGTATCGTTGGCGAAGCCGCCGCCGACATCGAGGTAGATCGCCACCGAGGTGTCGTAGCCGTTGGGCGGGAACGTCGCCCCGGCCCCGCAGGCGATGGCGCCACAACCGTCGACGTCGTTGTACCCGCCCCAGTTCCCGGCTGCCGTAGTGCCTTCACCGTGAAAGGAGCCGGTCGCCGAGGCGATGCCGTTCGTGCCCGACGCCACTCGGATCGCGTCCGACGTGCCACCGAAGACGGTCCAGCCGCTCGTGTCGGTCTCGAAGCCGTTGAAGAAGTCACTTGCTGTTGCCGGTGCCGCGAGCGCGAAGCTGAGCGCCAGTGCGGTGCTGAGTGCGGCCGTTTGGAATTTCCACTTTCTCATGACCGATCCCTCTGTGATTGGAATGCGTACGGATACCCGTCGCTCAAGGTGCAGTTAGCATCGCGTGAGGGCGGAGGACAACTCTAAATTGCTTTGTAGCGAACCGACTACAATTGAGGGTTTGACTTCGACGCCCCCCGGCCGCAACCAGGCTCCAGAGTTCGAGTTGCTCTCTGCTCGTGGGCGGGGCAGTCCGGGGAGGGCGCCGCGCGACAATCGCCAGGCGGCGGCCCGCAACTCCAAACTCGCGGCTCGCATATCCTTGGCACCCGGCAGCCTGAAACTCGCGGATGCTGTTCGAGCTCGTGATGAGAGGACGGCGTACCGTCGGACCGGTCAGGCGGAGGGTCGGGCCGGTCGGTCGAAGTCGAGAAGCCAGCGCGGATAGGCCATCGAGCGGGCCAGGCTAAGCGGCAGCGCCGGACAGCCCTCGAGGAAGCCCGCCACGACCTGCGCGAACGGCTCGGGCATGTTCGGATCGCCCGGGAACGCCTCGAACGCCAGCGACCAGTGCGCCTCGTTGGGCGCTCTGGGGACGCGGATCTGGGCGAGCTCGAGATTGATGCCGCGCTGGCGTGGGGCATCTCGGCCGACCTCGACCGGGCCAAGCGCAGGATCGAGCCGGAGGTAACGTTGCAGGCGCCGCTTCTCGACCAGGACGACTCCCTCCGAGGCGGCGCCGCGGAACAGCCCGAGAAAACGCCGCTCGATCGCGGCATCCGCGTACGCCCACTTGAGCCAGCGCTCAGGAAGGCCCTCGATCCCGGGCGCGAACACCGTGCATCCCAAGGCGGCGTCCCGGCCTTTGATCTCGAGCCGGCCCTCGCGCCACTTGATGCCCATGTCGTCGTGGCCCGGAACCAGCAGATAGCGGTCCTGGCGCCAGGCCGGCGGCGGCGGGGCCCACGCGACCGGCGCCGGCCTGCCGCCGTTGCCCTCGATCGGGCGGGTCCTGAACCAGGCCTCGACGCCGGGGCCCGTCTCCGCCACGGAGCCAGGGAAAAACCAGCGCACTTCGAGGGTCGACAAAATCACGGCAAGGGCTCCGCAGGTCGGTCGCAGCACCAACCTACTACCGATCCCGCGCAGCCGTGACTCCCACCATCTGTACCGCGCGCGGGCTGGTGATCCGCTGCGCACGCGGGAAGATGGCGGCCGAACGAAGCTTCGGACTTTGCATCCTGCGCGTAGATGCGATGTCGTGATCGAGACAAGCCGCAGGCGCCGATGCCATCGGGGCTGGGCGTTCGCCCGGGCGGCGGCTACCATGGCGCTCGATCCTCGAGACCGGGTGAAATCATGCCGACGCTCAAGCTGCCGGCCGCGGTCGGCCATCTCGCGGACTATCGGATGAGCGCGCCGCGGGCCTTGCCGGAAAAGGCCGAAGGCCCCTTCAACCGCGTCGCGCTCGCGGCCGCGCACGTGGTCGCCGATCCGCTCGCCGACGTCGATCCGTGGCTCGACGTGGCGATCGACTGGGAGCGCACGATCGCGTTTCGCGAGCACCTGTGGGATCTGGGGCTCGGCGTCGCCGAGGCGATGGACACCGCCCAGCGCGGCATGGGTCTCGACTGGCCGGCCTCGCTCGAGCTGATCCGCCGCTCGCTGGAAGCGGCCCGGGCGCGACGTGGCGCGCTGATCTTCTGCGGCGCCGGCACCGATCACCTGGCGCCGGCGCCCCGGCTGACGATCCACGACGTGATCCGCGCCTACGAGGAGCAGATCGCGGCGATCGAGCGGCTGGGCGGGCGCATCGTCCTGATGGCCAGCCGGGCGCTCGCGGCCTGCGCGCGCTCCCCGGACGACTACGCCACCGTCTACGACCGCATCCTCGCCCAGCTGCGCGCGCCCTGCATCATCCATTGGCTGGGCGAGATGTTCGACCCGGCGCTCGAGGGCTATTTCGGCGCGCGCGACCACATCGCCGCGATGGAGGTCTGCCTCGGCATCGTCGAAGCCAATGCCGCCAAGGTCGACGGCATCAAGCTGTCGCTGCTGGATAAGGACAAGGAGACCCTGCTCCGGGCGCGCCTGCCCGGGGCCGTGCGCATGTATACCGGCGACGACTTCAACTATGCCGAGCTGATCGCCGGCGACGGGGAGCGGCATTCCGATGCCCTGCTCGGCATCTTCGATCCGATCGCGCCGGCGGCCGCCGGCGCGCTGTCGGCGCTGGCGGACGGGCGTACGGCGGCATTCCACGAGATCCTGGCGCCGACCGTGCCGCTCTCGCGCCACATCTTCAAGGCGCCGACCCGGTTCTACAAGACCGGCGTCGTGTTCATGGCCTGGCTGAACGGCCACCAGGATCACTTCGTCATGGTCGGCGGCCAGGAGAGCGCGCGCTCGCTGGTCCACCTCGCGGAGCTGTTCCGCCTCGCCGACGCCGCCGGCCTGCTGCGCGATCCCGAGCTGGCGGCAGCGCGCATGCGTAAGATCATGGCGGTGCACGGGGTCGAGGGGTAGACTTCGTTCAATTGCGAAACTACCCGGTATTGCAGCCTCGACTTGGCCGCGTTTTATACCATCACCTCCCAGGCGGCCGAAGTGCTTTGCCACATTAACGTTCCGGTGTGCGCGAAGGCTCCGTATATTGCAGGCGCTTTAGGCAAACTATGGCACTGCATCGCTTGACCGGCTGCGGAACTCGCCTGCTCTGCGCCGGGGCAGGCGCGCCGCCGAGCATGACGCAGGGGTGGCATGAACGGCATCCGGGACCCGATGTGCGAGGCCAAAGCATTGAACCAAGGCCGACGCCCATTCGCTTGGACAGAGCGCACCAGCGAGTGGCGGTTCCCGGCGATGCCGTCAGACGATACCGCCGGCGAGAATGCGGCCGGCCTCATTGATCAGGTCGCGGTTGCCCTCGAGAAGGTCTCGGCGGGTAAGCCGGTGCGTGGCGTCGGGCTCGACGCCGAGATCCTCGAGCGGCAGGCCAGCGCGCTCCTTCACCCTCGTGCTCATGCGCAGAGCGACCCGCATGTCGGCGCCCTTGGGTAACGGCTGGATGGGCGAGCCCGGGCCCTGGAGGACCGCCTGGAGCAGGCTGTGCGTGAAGACGTTGGCGCCGCCCGCACCGGTGTTGTCGTCAACGCCCAGAACGGGGCCGAGCCGGTTGTCCTGGAAACCGGCTGCGAAGAAATCGGTGGTGCTGTAGCAGCGGGCGTCAGTAATCAGGATGACCGGCCCGTCGTAGCGACGGCCCAGGGCGTTGGTCGCCTCCTGTGGCTCCAACGGAAACCCTTGTGAGTACATCGCACCGGTGACCACCGCCAATTCGATCGAGGGGAGCCAGCGGCGCCCGAAGCCTCCGAGGGCATTCGACCGGGCGATCGCTGCCGTGACCTCGGTGTTGATGAAATGCAACCGCTCAGCCTCGACCGGCCCCGGGGCGAACAGCTGAAGCATGCGCTCGCCATTCAAAATGATGCCACCGCCGTTGTTGCGCACGTCGATGATCAGCCCGTTCTGGGGCAACAGGTTCAGGATTCGGATGACCTCGGCGAGGAAGGCGTCAGGACCCGGTGCACTGAATGTGCGGATCCGCAAATGTCCGAACGTGCCGTGATCTGTCTCGACGCTTCGAAACTCGAACGTGTCAGGGAAGAGACTGTTTTCGGCCTGGAACGTCTGACGTTCGATCGCCAGGGCGTCGCCCTGCGCCCGCAGGTCCGCGGCCTCCTTCTGCCGATCCATGACTTCCGGCGCGAACAGGATCTTGCGGGCGCGGTTGGTCACTTCCATGTTGAGATCGAGCCCTAGCGACGTTTTGACGAGGTCGGTCGAGCCGCTGACTGTCATAGCGTTGGCATCCGGCCCCGGGTCGGGGCGGAACACCTGCCAGGGCAAGCGGATCTCCAGCTCGGCGCCTTCGGTTCCGTAGCTGACGACCACCCATTCGGCGTCGGGGGGCAGGGACATCAGCATCGGCCGGACGGTCATATTGTCGAGACCACGCACGTGCCGCGCGGCTTCGTTGCTGCCGGCTTCTCGGTCGGCGTTGATCTCGACCGCACGGTCGATGGGCACACCGCTCCAATGGGTGACTTCGACTCCCGGAACGAAGGTCGGATGGTCAAAGCCCTGGAAGACTCGCGTCACGATGTAGTGACGCCGACCCTCCGCGCCGTAGAACTCCTCCATCAGGAACGGCAGGAACGCGGTATGCTGCTTGTAGGGCGCGGGCAAGATGTAGTTCGTGTGGAGGTCCCGCAGGCGCTTGAAGACGTTGATCATGTCGTTATGAAACTGGCGTTCCGTGAGCCGATCGAGCTTGCGCCGCAGGAGCTTGAGCCGCTGAACGGGGTCGACGGCGTGCATGGCACGCTTCAGCGGCAGGTGCACGTAGATGTCTTCGATCAGGGCACGCGCCTGATCGACGATGGTGCGCCGCTCGGCCTCGGTCAGGTCGCCCGTCATGGTTATGAATTCCGGCAGGCTGATTACCGCTCCCAGGTGAGGATTGGCGGTGCTGTCGAAGGCCTCGATGGAATCGGATGTCATGGCTCAGTCCTCGGCTATTCGGTCTGCTGACGCCCCCGGATGAATTGGGAGGTTGGCACCCAAGGTCTCGATTGGGCCCGCCGCGGTGCCGTTGCTACTGGAGCGAAAATACCCCGCGGAAGAGCCGAAACGTGTGAACCAGATCACACTCGCTGCGACCCCGAACGGGCGCGTCTTCGATTTTTGGCCTTACGGTTTCAAGCAGGGCAAGCTTGACGCGCATCTGCCCATGTGCGTGATCAATCCCAAGCTGGCGCGGCACGACCGGAGCTCAGGGGAACCATGCGCGATCTGTCAGGCGGCCTCGAGTGGCTGTCGCTGAACTGGGCGACGGTGCGCGAGCGCTGCGACCTGCGCCGCGCGATCGAGGGCTGCGCCCGCCACGGCATTCCCGGGATCGCGCCGTGGCGCGAGCCGCTGCAGGCGCTCGGCACCCGCGAGGCCGCGCGCCTGATCCAGGGCCACGGGCTCACGGTCACCGGCCTGTGCCGCGC
>JBOHKK010000109.1:0-16689 GCA_050729115.1 Geminicoccaceae bacterium
GCGTGCTCCTGATGCAGAGCAGCGGCCTCGGCAACTGCGTCAACCTGCTGGCGCTCGCTCAGGTCTGCCGCTTTCCGCTGCTCGCGCTCGTCACCATGCGCGGCGAGTGGGGCGAGCAGAATCCATGGCAGCTGCCGATGGGCCAGGGCACGCCCGCGGTCCTGCAGGCCGCCGCCGTGATCGTGCAGCGGCTGGACGCGTTCGAAAGCGCCGCCGACACCGTGCGCGCCGCCGGCAACATGGCGTTCGAAGGTCAGGTTCCGGTCGCGGTGCTGATCGGCCAGCGGCTGATCGGCGCCAAGTCGTTCGAGCGGTGACCCCGATGGACCCCGCGTCGAGCGAACGCTTTCCCCTGCGCCGGCGCGAGCTCGCCAGGGCGCTCCTGGCCGATCGCGGCGACCTCCTCGTGGTCGCGGGCCTCGGCAGCACCGCCTGGGACGTCACCGCCGCCGGCGACCACCCGCTCAACTTCCCGTTATGGGGCGCGATGGGCGGGGCGGCGATGCTCGGCCTCGGACTCGCGCTGGCGCAGCCGGAGCGCCGGGTCCTGGTGATCACGGGCGACGGCGAGCTGCTCATGGGCCTGGGCAGCCTCGCCACCATCGCCGTCCAGCGCCCGGCCAACCTCGCGCTCGTGGTGTTCGACAACGAGCGCTACGGCGAGACCGGCATGCAGGCGACCCACACCGCGCACGCCGTCGACCTCGCCGCCGTGGCCGCCGCCTGCGGCTTTCCGCTCACCGGCACTCTGCGCGAGGAGGCCGAGGTCGATGCCGCCCTGCCCGTGATCCGCATCTCCCCCGGCCCGATCCTCTACGTCGCCAAGGTCCGCGCCGAGCCCCTGCCGTTCGCCCTGCCCCCCAAGGACGGCGCCTACCTCAAGGACCGCTTCCGCCACGCGCTGCTTGGAGCGAGCGCTACAGCCTCCTGACGCTTTAGGCCGATTGCTGTGGGAGAGTTCCCTCCATCGCCGCGCTTAGACCAGCCTCGTTACAAAAGCGGTGATGAACCGGGATAATGCACAGGAAAGAGTATAAACCACCACGCATAAATGGCGGGGAAGCTGAAGAAGTCGTCATGGCCCAGCAAGCCATGAGCGATGCCGTTGCGGAGATCAGGCCCGTGCTGATCGCTGAAGAGCACTTTCAGCTCCTTGACGATATCCGTGCTCAGGATCGGCTCCAGTTGTTCCTTCCGCTCACTTAGAATGGTCCCCATCTGGACGACAGATTGGAGGCCGTGCTTGTCGCGCCTCGTAGTCTCAAAGCCCGCCGTGGCGAGCAGATGCCGGAGCGAGTTCTCCAGCTGAGGGATCAGGATCGAGAGCGCTTGCGGAAAATTCCATCGCAATCCGGCCAAGAAGCCCTTGGCGAACAACTCCTCATGGCCTGGCGGGACGAACGGATTATCAACAACGAGATCCCGCATGTCGCGAAGCGACGGTGAGTGCTCGAACATCAACTGGTTCAAGGCGGGCACGATCGCAGCTTGTACGTCCACCTGGTACGACATGACGACGTGTTCGACGACTCGTTCCCAGAGCGCCTGCTCTGCTTCGGCTTGGTCTCCGCCAATCGCCACCGTTCGGTGGGCGACAACGCGTCCGTCGCGATCGATTTTCACGCCCCCCATAAGATTCTGCAGCGGAAACAGCTCCATCAGTTCTCGCGCCCTGACCCTTTCCTGATCGAAATTTGTCGGTCGTATGACGGTCGCGAAGGCCAATAGCGCCTCCCTCAACGGCTTTCCGGACACGCGCTCCCGCGCAACCCTGATGGAATCGGATACGTCGATCTCGCCACTACATATATCCTGCATCCTATCTCTCGCGCCTTGCTGCGCGTCGCGCAGACGCTCGTAAACCTCCCCGGTCCTGGCGCGCATTCCTGGAATGTTGCGGTAGGCCTGATGGGCTTTCTCAAACCAGTGAGCCCGTAGCAACTCATCGACTTGGAGGTCGGCTTGCCGCTCGTACGAATGCGCAATTGCGATCCCGGCATCCCGCTCGCCCTCTTGATCCTTCGCGGTACGTCGCCACCGGCAGACATTCTCCAAATGTGAGCGCGCGCGGTCGAACTCGTTCTTATCAATCGCCAAACCAGCGGCCTTCTGGGCGATCTGGGTCATCCGGTCCGGATCGCCCTTTTTGAATTCATAAAGCAATTCCATCAGGCGGGAGGTCATGAACGACGGATCGCTGCCATCCAGGTCGATGACTTTCTGTTCGATGTCCGCGAGGGCGGCATCCAGCAAAGCATGATCGCCAAGTAGCCGCGCCAGACGAAGAGCGCGTTCGGCTCTTTCGACGTAGTCTATCCAGTGCTTGGGATCGAAGATACGGTTCGCAGCACCGATGTAGCTCCGGGCAGCCTCTCTTGCCGCATCCGCGTCCCGGAGGCGCTCCCAGGCGATGTCGAGGAGACGCGCCTTTAACTCTGTATCTTCGACCGTCAGTCCGAGGGGTCGGTCCCGGGTAAGCGGTGTGCCGCCGGATGGTCGGATCGGGTTTCGGCAGCCGCGGCCTTGACCGGCTTGTCGTGCCGCCGGTGCAGCCCGCCGACGCGGCGGAGCGGCCGTCGACGAACCATGCCGGCGCGGCTCAGGCCGCCGCTAAAGCCGCCGGCGCCGCGGCGAGAGCCATCCGGACGGATCAGGCGCCGTGACTATCCCTGCCGCCGCGACAGCCGCTCGCGCGCCAAAAGAGGCTGCGCGACCAGCCATGCCGGCACCGTCAGCAATCGACTATTGAGGAGAAGGGGCTTCAGGCGAGCCGCTCAGGCGAGCCGCCGATGCGGGCATCAGCGCGATTGCCGCGGCGTGACGCCGGATCGGCGCCAGACGGTTGCTCGTGGCTCAGATTGCGGCAGGGTCGCCAACGCCGGCGCCGGTCACTTCAGGATTCCTGGCCTCGACCGGGGCGCCGCGTCGCCGAGAGACCGGGCAGATTCGAACGACCCGGCATGATGCCTGGGGCCAGCCCGGACCTGGCCGCGGCACGAGAACGTGGTCCAGGAGCAGGCGTGGGCCTGCCTCACCAGCGGGGACGAACCACGGGACGTGTGTCATACCGGGCTCACGAAGTTCGAACCTTTGTTCACCCGGCATCATCCTTGTCTTTGGGCGCGCGGCCCAACCCCGCGCGCTACCGATCCATCATCACGACTTTGCCGTCTCTGTATGTGCGAGCCAACCCCCGCGCGCTACCGATCCCGAAGGATCAGGATTTTGTGGGATCGGTATCAGCTCCCGACCGGCAAGGCCGGACCGCCGGGGATGAAACCCGGGCGCCGCACCGCCACGCGCCTGCGCAGCGTGATCGCGAGGGCGCGCCAGCGCCCGTGGCGATCCAGGAGCGGCGTCGGGATGGCTGCGTCGCTGCGCTCCTCGCCATGACGGTGCCGAGCGTGGCGTCCAAGTTTCTTGCTAGCTCAGGCGACCGCGGCCTGGCTCGGATGGACCGGGATGGGAGGGCCGTTGTGCACCTCCTTGTGCTCGCCTGGCACCTCCGGGTCCTTCAGGACGTAGCCCCGGCCCCAGACCGTCTCGATGTAGTGCTGGCCGCCGGTTGCCGCCGCGATCTTCTTACGCAGCTTGCAGATGAACACATCGATGATCTTGAGCTCGGGCTCGTCGATGCCGCCGTACAGGTGATCGAGGAACATCTCCTTGGTCAGCGTCGTGCCCTTGCGCAGGGAGAGCAGCTCGAGGATGCTGTACTCCTTACCGGTGACGTGAAGCCGCCGGCTGTCGACGTCGACCGAGCGGGTATCGAGATTGACCACGAGCTTGCCGGTCCTGATCACCGATTCGGAGTGCCCCTTGGAGCGACGCACGATGGCATGGATGCGGGCGATCAGCTCGCTTTTGTGGAAGGGTTTGGTCAGATAGTCGTCGGCGCCGGTGGCGAGGCCGCGGACCTTGTCGTCGGTCTCGTGCATGCCCGAGAGAATCAGCACCGGGGTGCGGATCTTGGCCGCGCGCAGCCGGCGCACCACCTCGAACCCTTCCATGTCCGGCAGTCGGATGTCGAGCACGACGATGTCGAAGTCGTAATGCTTCGCGAGATCAATGGCGTCCTCGCCCGTCTCCGCCGGCTCGCTGATGATGCCCTCGCTCTTCAAGGCGGCATCGATCAGCTTCGCAGAGACCGCATCGTCTTCAACAACCAGAGCTCGCATTACTCGCTCCTTCATGCCCGCTCTCAGGGTTCATCCTTGCGCAAACGTAACCCTAAGAGGCAGTTCCTTAAGGCAACGTTAATCTGGGTTGTATTTCCTGCCACGGCTCGCGTACGCCCGCGGACAACCACTAACGCCGCCATTGCTGCCTGAATACAATCATAGGTTTTAGAACTTTGCAACAAAAAAGTGAATGCGAGTGTCCTCGCTTGGCGCTCGACGCCACGACGGCGATTCCCGGGCTTCACCGCTTCCGAAATTAGCTCATAGATTGCATGTGTTTAGGAGCATTGCGCTTGGCCCCTGGCATGGTGCACGCAGGCCTGCTCGTGGGCGCGACGATCGGGTCCGACCAGGTCGGTCTCTGCGCGGATGCAACTCTAGCGAGTGTACGGCGGCCGATCGCCATTGCTCGCGGAGGTTGTGGTCGACCCGGCTGCCGGGCGCCCGGCCTAAAATTCCGGGGCGAGCGTCACCTTGAGCCCGTCCAGGACCTCGCTGAACGGGATCTGGCAGGACAGGCGCGAGTTCTCCTGCACCTGATACGCCTCGTCCAGCATCCGGTCCTCCTCGTCGGAGGCCGGCTCGAGCTTGGCCAGCCACGCCTCCTCGACGTACACGTGGCAGGTGGCGCAGGCGCAGCAGCCGCCGCAGGCGGCCTCGATCGGCAGGTCGTGCTCGCGGATGATCTCCATCACGGACCAGCCGGGGGTGGCGTCGAGCAGGTGCTCCTCGCCCTCGCGGTCGATGACCGTGATCGCGGCCATCAGGCGACGCCCAGCTTCTCGTGCAGATCGGTGCTGGATGTGGTGTAGCGAAACACCAGCTTCTGGTCGGGGAAGCAGTACTTGAAGGCTTTTTGGGCCATGAGCGCGGCCTCGTGGAACCCGCAGAGGATCAGCTTCAGCTTGCCCGGATAGGTGATGATGTCGCCGATCGCGAACAGCCCGGGCTGATTGGTCTCGAAGGTGGCGGTGTCGACCTCGATCAGGTTGCGGTCCAGGTTCAGGCCCCACTCGGCGAGCGGGCCGAGCTCCATCTTCAGGCCATAGAACGCAAGCAGGGTGTCGCACGGCACGAGCACCTCGCCCTTGGGGCTCTTGACCGTGACGGCTTCGAGCTCCGGCGCCGGGCCGTGCAGCTCGGTGACCTGACCGATGTGCAGCGCCATGTGGCCGCCCCCAACCAGCTCGCGCATGCGCGTCACCGAGTCGGGGGCCGCCCGGAACTCGTCGCGCCGATGGACCAGCGCCAGTCGAGCCGCGAGCGGATGCAGGTTCAACGTCCAATCCAGGGCGGAGTCGCCGCCGCCCGCGATCAGCAGGTCCTTGTCGCGAAAGTCCTCCATCCGCCGCACCGCGTAATGGATCGAGCGGCCTTCACGCGCCGCCGCGCCGGGCAGCGGCAGGCGGCGCGGCACGAAGCTGCCGGCGCCCGCGGCGATCACGATCGCCGGCGCCTCGAACACCTGTCCGGTGCTGGTCACAACGCGCCAGCGGCCGTCGTCCAGCCGCTCGAGGCGCTCGGCCTGCTGGCTCAGATGAAAGGTCGGCTCGAACGGCGCGATCTGCTTCATCAACAAATCGGTCAGATCCTGGCCGGTGCAGTGCGGCACCGCGGGAATGTCGTAGATCGGCTTGTCGGGATAGAGCTCGGCGCACTGCCCGCCCGGCCGATCGAGGTTGTCGATCAGGTGACACTTCATGTTGAGCAGGCCGGCCTCGAACACCGCGAACAGGCCGACCGGACCGGCGCCGACGATCACCATGTCGGTGCGGATCGGGTCGCTTCGGGTGACCTCGGTCCGGATCGGGTCGATGCCGACCGGCTCGGCCTGGATCGCTCGCTCGTTCATGCCTGGCGTACCTGGGGTCTGCCTGATCCTTTTGCAACGCGAGCAGGCGGCGCGCCGGCCCGCGGCCCCGTGACCTACACGCTTTCGCCCGGCGAGAAAAGGGGGCCGGCCCGCCGCGCCGGGCGCGGCCTGACGACGCGCCGCGGCGACCCTCGACCGGCCAGGATGGCACGGCGATGCGGATCGCATCGCGCGTGGGCTCGTCGGTCGGCCGCGCACGAGACAAGGACATGCCGGACGAACCAGGGTCGAAACGTCGTGAGCCCGGCATCAGCTCGGCACCGCGAGCGAGCGGATCGGCCGGCGGGGAGGTCCCGATGCGGGGCCTCGTCGGCGCTATTCGACCACCAAGAACGCCGCGGCCGCAAAACGCCAGCGCCGTCCCAGATCTGTCCGACCCTGCACAGCGCGCGCGCCCGGGTCACTGGCGCTGGTCCTGACGACGGACAGCTTCCCTAACCCTTGCGTCGTATCCAGCGATCGCACAGCTCGGAGGGCAGCAGATGGCCGACCGGCGCGACCTGGTATCCTGTGACACGCATGGCACGCGGCCGGCGGCTTTCGTATGTCGGCACGTGCTGGACAGTCTCCGCACTGACCAGCGGGTCGGCTTCCACACGCCGGGCCACGCCGACGACGATCAGGCGTGGTGCGACGCGTGCGAACAGGTGCGCGCCCGCGAGGGCGAATGGAACCAACGTTCGGAGGCGTACGCCGACATCCGGCTGATCTGCATCGACTGCTACCGCCGTGCGCGGGACCTCGATCGGGGCCTTTGAGGGAAACCCGTCGGTTCGCGGCGACACCGACACTGCCCAGCGCAGGGGAGCAGTGGCGCGGTCGGACGTCGCCACGGCGCGCTCATGCCCGACGGGTAGAGCTCGCTCCTACCTCCGGGGCAGCTCCGGCAGCGCGAGATCGACCAGCTGCCGGTTGGCGGGCGCGAACGGGTCGACGAACAAAACCCCGTCGAGGCGCCGACCGTCCTGCAAATCCTCGCTGAACAGCACGCTGCACCCGGCCCGCTTCGCCCTGGCCCACAGCATGGCGTCCCAGAACGACAGGCCGTGACGTTCGACCGCGCCTACCGCGCGATCGAGATCACTTTCGTCCGCGGTGACTACCGGGAACAGCCGTTGAAAAGACGGCACCCACCCATACGCTTCGACGGTCGGCATCCGGTATTTCCGGCTCAACACATTGAAGCATTCGGCCAGGCTCTGGAGAGTTTGCCCACAGTCTCCGCGCGCAGCTCGGTCGATCAACTCCGTCGCCGCCGGATGTCTAGGATCGGAGCGGCTGACCGCGTAGATCAAAACGTTGCTGTCGAACGTCACCCTCAACGTTCGTACAGCTCGTCGCGCGTCCAAGGCACGGGCTCGCCGAGGTCAACGCCCTCGCGGAGATGAGCGATGATCCGGTCGATCTCCGCCTGCCGCTCGTCCGACCTGACCCGCCCTTCGATCGGCGCGAGGCGCGCCACGGGCCTGCCACGCCGGGTGATCACCACTTCCTCGCCCTCGACCACGGCCTGCAAGAGCTTGGAAAAGCCCTGGTTGGCTTCGCGCGCCGACACGGTTCGCATGGGATCGTCCTCTAACTAGTACTCCCCATCATAAATCTGTGATCCGTTGGGCGAGGCCTTTGGGATGGATCTTAGCCTGTTGCCAGTGGAAGGGCGTGGCGGTCGGGTTGTACGCATCAATGAAGGCATCGATGGCTTGGCGCAACTGCCGGACCGAGGTGAAGCTGGCGCCCTCAAGCGTGCTGCGGGCGAGGATCGAGAACCAGATCTCGACCTGGTTGAGCCAGCTGGCGTGGGTCGGAGTGAAGTGGAAGTGGACGTTCTTGTGCCGGGTCAGCCAAGCGTCGCGCTTGGGCTTGTGGGTCTTGAGGTTGTCGAGGACGACGTGGATCTCCTGGTCGGGGTAATCGGCCACGGCCTGGTTCATGAAGGTGAGGAACTCGACCCGGCGGCGGCGCCCGGCGTGCATGGCCTTGATCTGACCAGTGGCGACATTGAGCGCGGTGAACAGGGTGCTGTTGCCGTGCCGCTTGTATTCGTGCGCCTGGCCGTGGAGCGAGCGGCCATTGGCCAGCTTGAGATAGCCCTGGGCGCGCTCCAGCGCCTGGATGGCTGGCTTCTCGTCGACCGCCAGCACGATGGCGTTCTCGGGCGGCGCGAGGTAGAGGCCAACGATGGCGGCGGCTTTGGCGGCGAACTCGGGGTCGCTCGACAGACACCAGGACTTGCGCCCGGCGAGGTCGATCCGCTGGGCGCGCAAAAAGCGCCAGATGTACTGGTCGCTGACGTCGCCGAGCGCCGTCGCGAGGAGCGGCGCGGTCCAACGGGCGAAGCCCGCGGGCGGCGACCGGTCGAGCAGCGCCAGGATGCGCCGGTCGGCATCTTCGCCGTAGCTCCTGGGCTTGCCCGAGCGCGGCGCGTCGGCGAGCCCGGCGAGGCGGTCCTTAGCGAACCGCACCCGCCACCGGCTGACCACGCCGCGCGCACAGCCGACCTCGCGGGCGATCGCCCGGCTCGCCCAGCCGTCAGCTGCCAGGAGCACGATCCGCACCCGCTCGACCAGCCGCTGCTCGGTGGTCGGCGCCCGCGCCCACGCCTCGAGCACCGTCCACTCCTCCGCCGACACCACAATCGGCGTCGCCTCTCGAATCGCCATGGCAAGCCACTAGCATGGATCTTGCATTTATGCTAGCTAGTACTAGTTACGTAGTTACATACGCGGCCGTGAGCCAAGCATCAAGACCGGCTGTCCGCAGCCGCGGCTTCGCGCCGCGGCTCGGGCTCGACCGGCGCTTGAGGCGCCGCGATGTCGCGGAGATGCCGCCCTGGGCGGGCGTCCCGAGTCGAGTCGCCCCCCGACCACGACGCTCCTGTCGGACGTGCGCTGCGGGCCACCTATTTCGCCGCCTGGGCCCATGCTCTCCGGGCTCGTCCTCGATGGCGTCGGCGGCGACGAGCGCCGCGAGGCTTGGCGGTCAGGCTGATGGCGGCCAGAAGTCGCCGAGCACCTGGTCGAGCGTGAACGGGCAGCGCTCCGGCAAGCGTGCGGCGATCTCCGCCTCGCCGTAGCGCTCGAGCTTCCGCCGCAGATTGCGCCGGGCCTCGTCGTACAGAAGCGGCAGGCGCCGTTTGAGATCGCGCTCCAGCGTCCGGCTCAGGCGGCGCTCGATCTCGCTCCGAAAGTTCACGATCTCGTCGATCCAGCCGCGTCGGGGCTGCTTTGTCGGGGAGTGCTCGAGCAGCAGCAGATGCTCGATGATGCGCGCCGTCCAGCTGCGCAGCGCGTCACGCCGCTCGGTTCCCAAATCGGCGATCTCCTCGGCGATATGCTCCACGTCGAGTGCCACGTTCGGCCGGGTGCGCGCGAACCGGCGCAGCTCGCGCGCCTGGGACCGGGTCCACGCGAAGAAATCCTGCTCGTACAGCTCGTCGGTGCGCACTGCTTTCATGAGCAGAGCATCAGGCAGGCCGAGCCGACCAAGCAATCCGGGGCACGCGCCTCGCGGACCGCCGCAGGCGTCTCGCCCCGAACACCGCGGGGCCGCACCCGCGTCATTCCGCCGCCTGGGGCATGCTCTCCGGCTCGTCGTCGATGGCGTCGTGGGCGGCAAGCGCCGCGAGGTTGATCATCTCCGAGACCGAGGCGTTCATGGGCAGGATCTGGACCGGCTTGCTCAGCCCCTGCAGGAGCGGCCCGATCACCGTGCCCCCGCCCAGCTGCTTGAGCAGGCGCGAGCTGATGTGCGCGCTGTGCAGGGCCGGCATGATCAGGACGTTGGCCGGGCCGGACAGGCGGCAGAAGGGGTAGAGCGCCAGGAGCTCGGGATCGAGCGCGACATCCGCCGACATCTCGCCGTCGTACTCGAAGTCGACGTCGCGCCCATCCAGCTCCTCGACCGCGTCCTGCGCCCGCATCGCCTTCTCGACGCGGCGGTTGCCGAAGGTCGCGAACGACAGGAACGCGACCCGCGGCGTGAAGCCCATGCGGCGCGCGGCATGCGCGGCCTGGATCGCGATGTCGGCCAGCTCGACCCGATTCGGCAGCTCGTGCACCGCGGTATCCGCGATGAACACGGTGCGCCCGCGCGCCACCATGACGGTCAGCCCGAACACCCGCGTGGCGGGCTTGGGGTCGACCACCTTGAACACGTCGCGCAGCACGCTGATGTAGTTGCGGGTCAGCCCGGTGACCATGGCATCGGCGTCGCCGTGGGCGACCATGCAGGCGCCGAACACGTTGCGGTCCTGGTTGACCTGGCGCTGGCAGTCGCGCAACAGGAGGCCGCGCCGCTGGTTGCGCCGGTACAGGAACTCGGCGTATTCGGCGTTGCGCTTACTGAGCCGGGCGTTGTGGATCTCGAGGCCTTCCCACGCCTCGATGCCCATGGACGCCATGGTCTCGCGCACCCGATCCTCGCGGCCGATCAGGATCGGGGTGCCGAGCCCGTGGCTGCGCCAGGTCAGCGCCGCGCGGATGGTCCTCTCCTCCTCGCCCTCGGCGAACACCATGCGCTTGGGATGGGCGCGAACCCGGTCGATGATCATCTGCATGCGGCTCGCGGTCGGATCGAGCCGCGCGCGGAGCGCATCGGCGTAGCGCTCCTGATCGACGATCGGCCTACGGGCGACGCCGCTGCCGATCGCGGCCTGCGCGACCGCGGGCGGGACCGCCGTGATCAGCCGCGGATCGAACGGCGTCGGGATCAGATAGTGGGGGCCGTAGCGCAGCCGCTGCCCGCGATAGGCCGCGCTCACCTCGTCGGGCACGTCCGCCCGGGCGAGGGCCGCGATCGCGTGGGCCGCGGCGATCTTCATGGCGTCGTTGATCGTGGTGGCCCGGACGTCGAGGGCGCCCCGGAAGAGGTACGGGAAGCCCAGCACGTTGTTGACCTGGTTGGGATAGTCCGAGCGACCGGTGGCGATGATCGCATCGGGGCGCACCGCCTTGACCGCCTCCGGCGTGATCTCGGGATCGGGATTGGCCATCGCGAACACGATCGGCTGCCTGGCCATGGCCTCGATCATGTCCGGGGTCACCGCACCCTTGGCCGAGAGCCCGAAGAAGGCGTCGGCGCCGGCCAGCGCCTCGGCGAGGGTGCGGGCATCGGTCTCGGCGGCGTGCGCCGACTTCCACTGATTCATGCCGGTCTCGCGGCCGCGGTAGACCACGCCCTTGGTGTCGCAGATGATCGCGTGATCCTGCGACAGCCCCATCGCCTTGAGCAGCTCGATGCACGCGATCGCGGCCGCGCCGGCGCCGTTGATCACCAGCCTGACGTCCTGGAGCGAGCGGCCGGTGAGATCGAGGGCGTTGATCAGGCCGGCGGCGGCGATGATCGCGGTGCCGTGCTGATCGTCGTGGAACACCGGGATGTCCATGCACTCGCGCAGGCGTTGCTCGATCACGAAGCAGCCCGGCGCCCTGATGTCCTCCAGGTTGATGCCGCCGAACGTCGGCCCGAGCAGGCGCACGCACTCGACGAACGCGTCGACGTCCTCGGTGTCGACCTCGAGGTCGATCGCGTCGATGTCGGCGAAGCGCTTGAACAGCACCGACTTGCCTTCCATCACCGGCTTGGCGGCGAGCGCGCCGAGGTTGCCGAGGCCGAGCACCGCCGTGCCGTTCGAGATCACGGCCACGAGGTTGCCCTTGGCGGTGTAGTCGAACACCTTGTTCGGGTCGTCCCGGATCGCCAGGCACGGCGCGGCGACGCCCGGCGAATAGGCGAGCGACAGATCGCGCTGCGTGGTCAGCGGCTTGGTCGGGGTGATCTCGATCTTGCCGGGCCGGCCGCTGCGATGCAGCTCGAGCGCCTCCTCGTCGGTGACGGCGAGGTGCTCGGTCCTGTCCTCGATGGCGGCGGTAGCGAACTCACTGCCCATCTCGGGCCTCCCCGCTCGGGGATCTCGAGCGAGGCGGCAAGGCCCGCCTCGACGATCGATCCGTGGCACCACCAATCTTAGCGCGCGCGCCCACCTCGTCAAAGCTGGCAGGCTCAGGGCGAGATCCGCTCCCGATGATCTGGGCCGATGATCTGGGCCAGGCCCCATCCGCGTGCTAATTGGTGAGGTGGCCGAACGCCGGCCCAAGAGATGGTGAGGACACCATGAATTTCGCACGCACCGCGCTGCTGCTCGCGGCCATGACCGCCCTGTTCCTGGCCATCGGCTACCTGATCGCCGGCGAAGGCGGGGCGATGGTCGCCTTCCTGATCGCGCTCGCCATGAACGGCTGGGCCTATTGGAACTCGGACAAGGCGGTGCTGCGCATGCACAATGCGCGACCGGTGACCCGCGGCTCGGCGCCGGAGCTGGTTGGCCTGGTCGAGCAGCTGGCGCGCCGCGCCGAGCTGCCGATGCCGGCGGTGTACGTGCTGGAGACGGACCAGCCGAACGCGTTCGCGACCGGCCGCAATCCCGACAACAGTGCGGTCGCGGTGACCCGCGGCCTGATCCAGTCGTGCGACAGCGAGGAGCTGGCCGGCGTGATCGCCCACGAGCTCGGCCACATCAAGAACCGCGACACCCTCACCATGACCATCACCGCAACGCTCGCCGGCGCCATCGGCTTCCTGTCGCAGTTCGCGTTCTTCTTCGGCATGGGCCGCGACAGCCGCAATCCGCTGGGGATGGTCGGCACGCTTCTGATCATGATCCTGGCGCCGCTGGCGGCGATGCTGGTGCAGATGGCGATCTCGCGTACGCGCGAGTACTCGGCGGATCGCCTCGGCGCACAGATCTGCGGTCACCCCATGTGGCTGGCCCGCGCGCTGCAGAAGATCGAGCAGCTGGCCCGCGGCATCGTCAATCCAGGCGCCGAGCGCAATCCGGCATCGGCGCACCTGTTCATCATCAATCCCTTGCGCATGGGCGGGATCGACAGCCTGTTCCGCACCCATCCGGCCACGGCGGACCGCGTCCGCCGGCTGCAGGAGCTGGCGGGCGTCGGCGGATCGAGCGGGCGCGGCCCTTGGGGGTGAGCACGCATGCCCTCACGCGCTCGACACCCCCGGTGGCGGAACGATCCAGCTCGACTGCTTTGCGAGCGCCCGCCTGACGGCGGAAGTCTTTCTACCGAAAACCTCCGCATGCGCCGGATCCCCGTCGAGCGGCATGCGTCGAATCCTCTGACCGAACCGTCGCGCCAGCCCAGCGGCGATTGCAACCAATGCAAATCCGCGGTGGCCATCAAGCAAGGCGGCGGCCGGAATTCCATGCTGTTTGCATAACGGCCAACAGATGAACTGACATCGGCGTGCCGGAACGATGATCTTTAAAGCCTTGCGACGTCGGTCGTACTACACCCATGTTCTCATCAAACTCCCACCAACTTGGTGGAATGCGCCGGAGTAAGATATCGGCATCGCAAATCGAAGGATCATCTATGTAATCTTCAACCATCCCAAAAACATCAACAAAGCTGAGATACCCTTTTTGAAAGTTCTTGTATGGCTTCTCTAACTCTTGTCAAATCATTCGTAACCTCCCCCTCCCAAGAGCTCGTCCGCCCCGCTTCGTCTTCGTAAGACACGAAAAGCCGATACGGTGAAACGATCTCGATCTCAAAGTCTATTCCAGCGCGATGCCATTCCAGCTGCACGCTCCCTTCCGGGGTGGGTGCTATGAAAGGTGCCGGTGTGGCAAGCCTCGCCACGAAGTCCAAGAGGCGGACCGCATATTCGGCATTCTCAAATGAGACAGGCGCTGCTCCATAGGAGTCCCAGTTTTCCCCGAGACTTAGTATCTCCTCCAACTGGTTCACCGTCGGTCGGAGCCAAACCGGCTCGTTGCTCATCACTTCATAGGTTGATGGATCATCTACAGGATAGTTGTAGTACATATTCTCAGTCAAAAACGAATTCCGGGTCGCCACGTGGCTAGCCGCATGGATTTCTTGATCTGCATCTGTTAACCTATACAGGGTTGCGAAGCGACCGGGCTCTACATGACTCATTCCCCTCTCCTCCAGACAGTGTGCATCTCGGGCGTCGTCAGTTCTGTGAAACCGTGGACGATCAAAGCATGACCCTGATCTAGGAACCGCATCACCCCGGCACTAGACGCCTCGTCTGGTCGCCCTCGTGCAGTTAGGGTCAACACCAACATGGCCTTCTCGTCTGATTTGCGAAACGCCGGCTGTAGTGCCACATGAAGCCGTCCCGATGGCCGCTGCTCCACATCGCGAATGATATATCTCATGTCGAAGCGGGCATTTTCCAATTCAAGATGGCACAACTTTCTGATGCTGGGCTTAAACGAGGTGATTACCTTATCAATCTCCGCATGCATGCTCCAATCTTCCCCAGGCACGATATGGTTGATATATGTGATCTCACATTGGTTCGGTGAGAAATTCCCAAGTTGGAAATCGTTGACAAACTCGCAAAAAATCGCAAGTTCGTCTTCAAACTGCTTCCTAATATGTTCGTACCACGGATAGTCAGCGCCTTCGTGTACTCCAGCGCCCACCTTACGCCAATTGTGCACCAGCTTGTCTGACTGTACCTGCAGGAGCTCGTTCCGAGATTCAGTAAGAAACCAAGAACGAACGGCCGGCGGCATATCGCCAGAAACGAGCTGAATTCCAACGCGTGGAGACTCACGGGCCCCGAAAGTCTCGACCAGCTTTTGAACCGGTGGATGGTCCTCAACGAGAGGGAAAGTCTGTGCCAAACGCTGCCACAGTAGGCCGAAATGTGTGTAGCGGAATCCGCCGAGCCGCTCGAACTGGACTGCCAGGGCCACCTCAACGACTGGTGGATTCTCAAAGTCTGGGTAAGGCTGACGTGTGGTCATGAACGGAGGTATGCCCTCAGGTCGTTAAAGGATGCCAATTGGCCCGGCAGCGCGTCGCAGCTTCGCCCGCAGCGCAAGCACTCTGCTTGGCATACTAGAAGGTCGGAAAATCTGGACAAGTCCTCTTCGAGAAGCATGTGCGTCACGCTCATGGGATGCGGAACCCGGCCGGCGCGCCGGAAGTCCCATTACGACCGAACTCGGGTACACGAGAAAGCCGACCTGTTCCGGTCGCCATTGGTCACTTCCGCCGGCCCGCGGTGAGCTCGTTCATCAGCTCGATCTGGATCTGCTGGATCTCGATCAGGCGCTCCCACTGGTGCTGCAGCAGATGGTCGAGCTTCTCGTGCAGATGGCGGATCTCCAGCTCGGCCTTGAGGTTGACCCGATAGTCGTTCTCCGAGCGCAACCGGTCGCGCGCCTCCTGGCGGTTCTGGCTCATCATGATGATCGGCGCCTGCAACGCGGCCAGGCAGGACAGGAACAGGTTCAAGAGGATGAACGGGTACGGGTCGAACGGTCGCGCGATCAGGACGATGGTGTTGATCACGACCCAGACCACAATGAAGCCGCCGAACGACAGGATGAAGGTCCAGCTGCCGCCGAAGTCGGCGATCCGGTCGGCCATCCGCTCGCCCAAGGTCAGCTTCTTTAGGAACTGGGCGTCGACATCCTCGGCGAGGGTTTCGTGGCGCGCCAGGCTTTCGATCACCGATTGCTCGAGGGATGACAGCTCGCCCTTCTCGTCCGCCAGCAGATCCTGGACGTAGTCGCCCCGCAGCCGGTTCAGATCGTCGTGGCAGATGAAGCCTTCCGGCGACCAGGCCGGGAGCTCGCTCCGGATGCGCGCGACCAGGCGCGGCCGGACCAGCGCTACGGGAACCAGCTCCGAACGATTCTTCGCCTGGCCGCAGATCTGGCAGATCGGACGCGCGACGGGATGGCGAACGGCGGGCATCGTTCTGGGGCCTCCATGCGCTCTCGGCACCGGACGGTGGATCAGGGACGGCGCGCGGCGCGCCATCCTGCCATGTAGCGCGCCCCCGGCCAACGCCACGTCCGCGGCGCGACGCCGCATGGAGGTTTGCAACCGGCGTCGCCGAAATGGTGCATGGGTGGGGCAGATGGCTCGGGCGGGCGCGTGCGCCGAGGCCCCAGGCTTGCCGACGCTCCGGCACGTTCCTAGACTGACCTCATGGCGACGCCCGCGCCCAAACGCATGACCCTTGCCGAGTTCCTCGAGTGGGACGACGGCACCGACACGATCTACGAACTGATCGATGGCCAGGCGGTGGCCATGGCGCCGCCTCGCGATGCTCACGGCACGATCGTCATGAATCTTGGCCTGGCGATCGGGCCGGGGTTGCAGCCGCCCTGTCGGATCGTCGGCAATGCCGGAATCACCCGACCCGAACGTGCCGACAGCTTCTATGTCGCCGATCTGGTGGTGACCTGCGATCAGCCCGCCGACCAGCGCTTCTTCCTGCCCGAGCCGCGCCTGATCGTCGAAGTCCTCTCGCGCTCCACCGCGGCGCACGATCGCGGCCGCAAGGGCGAGGAGTACCGGCGCATTCCGAGCGTGCCGGAGATCCTGTTCGTGTTCAGCGACGAGAAGCGGCTCGAGCTGTGGCGCCGCGAGGGTGAGCGATGGGTGATCGAGGACCACATCGGCGAGGCCACAGTTCGCCTCGAAAGCCTCAAAATTGACCTGCCGCTGTCGGCGATTTACGCCAGCATCGCCCTCGATTAGACCATTTTCGCCTTGGTGGACCCGCGGCCCCGGCCCGCTCCCCCTCCCAACCACCCACCGATGGTACCCTTGGGGTGGTTGGGAG
>JBOHKK010000110.1:0-16644 GCA_050729115.1 Geminicoccaceae bacterium
TTGGGGTGGTTGGGAGCGGGAGCGGGCCGGGGCGGTGGGTCCACCCAAGTGGAAAATGGTCTGGGGCGCGAGTTTCCCGCCGCGGATACCGTCGGCGGTGCCCGGGACCCCGCACTACAGCATGCCACGCGCCGCATCAGAGGATGCGTCGACGAGGCGCTGGCGGCGCCCACTTTCGAGAGTCATCCCTTGGCGCCGGCGCGCCGGAACGAGAAGCGGATGCGGCGGGAATTAGAAGCGGAAGCGGGCGCCGAGCTTCAGGATCTGCGCCGCGTCGGCCTCGGGATCCTCGGTGTCGTCGGCAGGGAGGACGATCCTGTAGGAGGGCACCAGCGACAGGCCCGCGACCGCGCCGATGTCGATGCCGACCTCGCCATAGAGAGGCGGCGCCTCGCCGGGACTGCGCCCCGCCGCAGGGGTTCGCCCGAGACGCACCTCGAGGGGGGATTGGTTGCGCGCGCGGCCGGGCCGTTTCACGCGGTCGAGATGGGCATCGAGATCGCGCTGCCCGGAGATGCGCTCCGGCTCCGTGAAGCCTGAGCCTTCCGGCGCCGGGTCGGCGCCGGGACCGTGGTCGAGATCGACTACCGGGGGAACGAAAAGGTCCGCCTGCCGGTCCGTCGCGGCCGGATCGGCCGCCGAGGCGGCGCCCGAGGCGCCAAGCAGTACGGCAAGAGCAAGCGGCGGCCACGACGACATAGGTTACGCTACCCTCGATGATCAGCATCATGGATGGGGTCTTGGGCGGACGGGCAGCGGGATCCCGGCGCCGACGCGCCGCGCGCATCGCTTGGCGGGCGACAACGGCGCAACGGTCTCCGGAGAGCGTGCCAACCAGAGACCTCGCGCGCTATATACGCCCATGGCCTCACGCGAGCAAGAGCGAGCCTCGTTGTTTACGATCGGGCACTCGAACCACCCGTTCGAGCATTTCCTCGGGCTGTTGCGCCGACACGGCATCGAAGCGGTCGCCGACGTGCGCTCGCGGCCCTATTCACGCTTCGTGCCCCACTTCTCCAAGGACCGGCTGCAGTGGCTGCTGAGGCAGCAGGGCATCGGCTATCTCCACTTTGGCGCCGAGCTCGGCGGCAAGCCACCGACCGGGGAGACGTCGGGAACCGCGATCGCCTACCGCAGCCGGGTCGAGCAGCCCGCGTTCCGCCAGGGCATCGACCGGCTGCTGGCGGCGGCGCGAACGCAGCGCATCGCGATGATGTGCCGCGAGCGCGACCCGCTCGACTGCCATCGGCTCCACCTGATCTGCCGGCATCTTGCGCCCAAGGGCCTGGACATCCGCCACATCCTGCCGGGTGGCGCGGTCGAGGCGCAGGCCGCGACCGAGCGGCGCCTGCTCGCGCGCGCCGGCCCCGAAGAGCTGCCGCTGTTCCAGGACTCCGCACAGACGGCGGAACAAGATGCGCTGGAGCGCGCCTACGATGCCTGGTGGCAGCGTGGCCGCTGATCCCGTGGATGGTCGCGGGATTCTCGCGCGATCGACCATAGATTGTCACATCGCCTGGGTAGCGAGCAACCGGCAGGCAGGTCACGGGAGGCAGCGATGGCTTTGATCCGACTACCCGGCGATCGGTTGACCCGCCGGGCGCTCCTTTGCCGCGCGGCGGGCGCGGGCGGCGGCCTGCTCGCGGCGAGGAGCCTCGTGGGCCGCGCGCTTGCCCAGCAGGATGCGCCGGCCGTGATCACCAGCGACCGGATGCGGCCGGGCCTGCCGTACGGCGTCCAGACCGGCGATCTCGCGGGCGACCGCGCGATCATCTGGGCGCGCGCCGACCGGCCGGCGCGCATGATGGTCGAATGGGCAACCACCGAGTCCTTCGACGATGCCATGGTCGTGCGCGGCCCCGCGGCGCTCGAGGACAGCGACTTCACCGCCAGGCTCGACCTCGCCGGCCTGCCGCTCGGCGCGCGCGTGTTCTACCGGGTCGCGATGGTCGATCTCGCCGACCCCGAGCTCGCGAGCGAGCCGGCAGCCGGCAGCTTGCTCACGCCGCCTGCGGCGAGGCGCGACCTCCGCTTCGTCTGGTCGGCCGATACCGCCGGGCAGGGCTGGGGGATCAATCCCGATTGGGGCGGCATGAGGATCTACGAGACCATGCGCCAGGTCGAGCCCGATTTCTTCATCCATTCGGGCGACACGATTTACGCCGACGGCCCGATCCAGGCCGAGGTGAGCCTCCCGGACGGCGGCATCTGGAGGAACCTCACCACCCCGGCCAAGGCCAAGGTCGCCGAGACGCTCGCCGAGTTTCGCGGCAACTACGGCTACAACCTGCTGGACGAGAACTTGCGGCGTTTCAATGCGCAAATCCCGATGTTCGCGCAGTGGGACGACCACGAGGTCATCAACAACTGGTACTGGGAGAAGCGCCTCGATCAGGACGAGCGCTACCGGGAGAAGAGCGTCGCGCTGCTCGCCGCCCGCGGCCTGCGCGCCTTCACCGAGTACCTGCCGGTGCGCCGCCACCCGCTCGAGCGGGACCGCATCTATTCGAGCTTTCGCTACGGCCCCTCGCTCGAGGTGTTCCGGATCGACCTGCGCTCCTATCGCGGCCCCAACACCGACGGCCTCGAGACCGAGCCCGGCGGCGCCGCGACGATCCTGGGCGCCGGGCAGATGCGCTGGCTCAGGCAGGCGCTGCTCGCCTCCGAGGCCACCTGGAAGGTGATCGCCTCCGACATGCCGATCGGCCTGATCGTGTGGGACGACTTCCGCGCAGAGCGGGGCGCCGAGGCGATCGCGCAAGGGGACGACGGGCCGCCGCTCGGGCGCGAGCTGGAGATCGCGGGCCTGCTGCGCTTCATCCGCGATGCCGGCATCACGAACGTGGTCTGGCTGACCGCGGACGTGCACTACACCGCGGCTCACCGCTACGATCCGAACCGGGCGCAGTTCCAGGAGTTCGCGCCGTTCTGGGAGTTCGTCTCGGGGCCGCTGAACGCCGGCACCTTCGGGCCCGCCAGGTTGGACGGGACCTTCGGCCCGCAGGTCGTGTTCCACAAGGCGCCGCCCCCGGGACAGTTCAATCTGCCGCCGTCGGCCGGGCTGCAGTTCTTCGGCCAGGTGGATATCGACGGCGTCACCGAGGTCATGACCGTGCGGCTCAAGGATCTGAGCGGGGAGGCGTTGTTCACGCAGGAGCTCGAGCCGTAGCCTCCGGACGCCCCTGGCCACGTCCATGAGCATGTCCCCGGCTGCGGCTTTGGACCGCCGGCCCTGAGCGATGTCGCTGCGAGGACGGTGCCGCGGCTGGCACCTCGCCCCGCCGGGAGGCCGTCGCACCGACGCGGTCATTCGGTCTCGAACGTCGCCACGGGCGTCTGGACGACGTCGGTCGGCAGCTCCACGGGCTCATCCGAGCCCGACGGCGTGAAGGTGAAAGTGGGCGGGATCGGCGGGGCAGCGGTTGGCTCCGACGAGTCTTTCCGCTCGACGTAAAAGACCAGAGCCAACTCATCGGTTTTCCGACCGCTCTCCCGCCTCCAGCCGATTCCAAGGCTGTGGGCTCCATAGCGTCGCATGAGGTCCCACCCGTGCATCTCCTTGAACTCGCGTAGCCAAGCGTATTCCGGCCTGTTCTCAATGGGCTCGTCCATGGGCGTGCTCCCTTCGGCAGGCGGCGGGGCTCCGATGGCGGGCGCCTCCAAGCGGCAAGCCGTCGTGTCCGCCCGCGTGGCGGGGCGCGGCGCATCGGATCTACCCCCCGCCACCGATGGCGCCGCGCTCACCAGCATCGCGACGATCAAGCCGTGCAGCAACCGCAGGGCGACGCTCACTCGCCTACAGCCTGATGTCGAAGATGCCGGCCAGGCTCTTGCCGGCAGCCTTGTCACTCAGAGCCCCTACCATCTTCAGCGCCCCCTGGAGCTTGCGCCCGCTCTTGCGCCCGACTTCGCGGGCAAGCAGGTCGAAGCTCTTGATATCTCGTTCGGTCAGGATTCGTTCAAGGACCTCGGTGGTGGTGGTCGCCCCGGCCACGAGCGGCTTGATCGCGGCCACGGTGGCGCGCCGGACGTCCCGGTCCTTGGCCAGCAAGGTCAACAGGTCTGCCCGATGCTTGTCCACGAGGTCGGTCACGATTCTCCCGCGTTTGCTGCTGGCGATGCGCTTTTGGATGTCCCGCGCAAAGCCGGCGTAGAAGGAGCGGGAGCGTCGGTCCCGCCTGTCCTTGCGCGCGAAGGCGGGGGGCGAGGTGCGGATCGGTACGCCCGCGGCGAGCGCGGAGACGGCGTGCAGGCGCGCCTCGGCGCTCTTGCTGATTTCGCCCTCCGCCTCCGCCTCGAACAGGGCATCCAGGAAGGCGGCGAACGCGCCGGCGCACAGGGTCGTCAGATTCAGCCGGTCGAAGACGTTTTGAATCTTGCACTCGATGCCGTAGGTGCCGCCGCCCGCGAAATGGAGGCCGACGACCGGCTTGATCTCGCTGTCCGGCGCGATCGGCGCCTGCGCGAAGACCAGCGAGCCCGAGTCGCCGCCTGCCGACCAGTCCGCGCTGGGCGGCACGATGTCCACGTAGAGACAGTCCTCGAAGGGCAGGCCGCTGACGAAACCGCTCCAGTCGGCGTCCTGGACCTCGCCGAAGGTGTGGCGTGTGGTCTGGCCGTACTTCTCCACCAGCATGTCCAGCACCGCGACCTCGATCGCGTACACGGCCGGTCCGATCTCGAGCACGTTCAGATCGTAGATTTCGGAGGAGTCGGGGTCGCCGATGGCGCAGTCCACGGTGTTGGGCGTGGTCGCGCTGCGCGCAATGCCGCGCTTGACGTCGCCGATCTTGTCGGCGGGCAGCGAGCCACCGTCGGCCGTGCCCTGCTGCAGGATGTCGACGCCGGCGGTATGCTCGAAGACATGATCGTTCGACAACATGACGATGGTGTCGTCGGCGTTGTCCCAGACCCAGCCCCCGATGGTCCCGGTATGTCCCGAGATGCCGCCGCTGACCCCGCCCGGCACCGGCCGGATCCTGGTCTCCGGATCGACCTCGAACTGCGCCGGCGGCGTTTCGACGACGTCGGTTTCGAGCCTGACCTCGCGCTTTGCGTTGCGCGACAGAAAGCGGACGTGGTCGGGGACCTTCTCCTCGCTCGAGAGCAGCTTTTCGGGCCGCTTGCTCGCGACGTAGACCCGCAGGCTCAGTTGATCCGTCGCCTTTCCCGCAACCCGTTTGCGGCCGATCCCCATGGCATGCGCACCCCAGCGCGCCAGGGATTCGAGCGTCAGGCTGGTCGCCTTGAACTCGCGCAGCAGGCTGTAATCGCGATGCTTGCCGAGGTCCTTCTTGGCGGTCTCCGGATTGGCCATCGGAAGTGTCTCCTGATATGCGAACGTGAATGCGGCGGAGCGCGGGCGTCCGCCCCTCGGTTGGAGGACCAGGACGACCGCTGATTACGCCACCGCAACTACGGCAGCATCGAGGAGCTTGTCAGTGAAGCAATTCACACACGCTCTTGGACTTACCCTTTCCGATCACGACCGGTAGACCAGCCGGATTCACTGTAGAACTGGCCCGCGCGCCAGCGCTCGATCGCGCGGCGCACGTAGGACACCATGTTGCGCGGCAGGCGATCGAGCGGGAACCAGCCGAAATCGTCGGCCTTGTGCGGCTCGAGGTTCCGCGGCTCGCCGCGCCAGCGGCGGGCGGCGAAGAAGAAGCTCACGCGCTGGCCGCGGTCCGCCCGGTGCACCACCTGCGCAAACGCGAGATCGTCCGGCGCCAGCTCGATCCCGGCCTCCTCGCGCGCCTCGCGACAGATCGCCTCGCGCGCGGTCTCGCCGTCCTCCATGTGCCCCGCGACCACGCTGTAGTTGCCGTCCTCGTAGTCGGTGTTGCAGCGCCGGAGTAGCAGGATCCGATCGTCGCGGACGAGCAACAGGTGAGCTTCGGGAACCAGCTTGAAGCGCTCCATGGACAGCCTCGAAGAGTGGTCGTGGCGCAAACGCGCCTGGCGGGTTGCGCTCCCTGGGGCGTCAGTGCCACGCTGTCGCCAGGCAGGCAAGCGAGGAACACGCCATGGACGCCACCGCGCTCAAGGAACTGCAGGCCCCGCTCAAGCAACGCTACCGGGAACAGCCGGAGGTCGCGATCATCACGCTCGAGGCCGAGGGCGAAGTCGGCCAGGGCCTGAGCTGCAAGGTCACGACCGGCAAGGCGCTCATCGAGGCCGGGCTGCATCCCGCGACCGGCGGCAGCGGCATGCAGGCCTGCTCGGGCGACATGCTGCTCGAGGCGCTGGTGGCCTGCGCCGGCGTCACCCTGAATGCGGTCGCGACCGCGCTCGACATCCCGGTCCGCTCGGGCAAGGTCTCTGCCGAGGGCGACCTCGACTTTCGCGGCACCCTCGGCGTCGCCAAGGACGCGCCGGTCGGCTTCAGGGACATTCGCCTGCGCTTCGAGCTCGACACGGACGCCTCCGAGGACCAGCTCACCACGCTGCTCAAGCTCACCGAGCGCTACTGTGTGGTGTATCAGACGCTTCGCAGCGCTCCGAACCTCGACGTGCGTCTGACGACCGCCTGAGCTCGAACGAAGCGCTATGGCCGATGCGGCCTTTGCCTTGACAGCGTTGGAAGATTTGTCAACAGTCGCGCATGGTCCGCGATACGAGACCAATCTCATGGGTGCAGACAGCGCAAAGAGTTCGAGAAGTTTCCCAAAGGCGCGCAGCTGGAGATCCGCCGGGCGCTCACTGTCACCGCCGAGGGAAGCAAGGCCGACATCGCCAAGCCTTTGAAAAGGCCTCGAACCAGGTGTCTTCGAGATTGCCCTGAGATACCGATCCGATGCCTACAGGGCGGTCTACGCGGTCCGGTTCGCGGAGGCCATCTGGGTGGTTCACGCCTTCCAGAAGAAATCCAGAAGCGGCATCACAACTCCGAAGGCTGAGAGCGATCTCATTCGCGAACGCATCAAACGCCTGAAGGAGATGCTGAAGTGACCAAGGACGACGAGATGGAGTTGGGGCACGGCAGCGGTAACGTCTTCCGGGATTTTGGCGATCCCAATGCCGACGTCGAGCAACTGAAGTGCATCCTGGCCGCCAGGATCATCGGCCTCCTCGACGATCGGGGCCTGTCGGTACGCAAAGCCGAGCGCCTGGCAGGGGTTGCGGCGAGTGAGTTCTCCCGGATTCGCAGCGCCAATCTCGGGCGCTTCACCGTGGACCGGCTGATCGCCATCCTGAACCGGTTTGACCAAGAGGTTGAGGTGCAGGTCACGGTGCGGCCGAGAGCGGCCCAAGGCAGTCAGCTCTCGCGGGCCACCTGAAGGAGGCTCTGAACACCGGGCAGTCGGATCCGGTGCGGACAGGTGGCCGTGCTCGACCTCGGGCGCCGCGAGAGACGGAACCGCATGCCGCCTGCGCTCGTTGATCGCTCGACCGGCAAGGGGGCGACCATGAGCGAGCTCAGGATCAACACCGAGACCGTGTGTTTCGTGATTGCCAAGGCGCGGGCGTTCGACGCCCAGGTGGCGCCGAGCGGACTCGCCGAAGGGTCGAATCCGAGTGACGAGAACTACCAGGCGGTGCTGGAGGACCGGCCCGGCGACGCCACCGAGGAGGAGCTCAGGCGCACGCTGCAGAGCTTGAACGGCGAGGAGCTCGCCGATCTGATCGGCCTGATGTGGTTGGGCCGCGACGACCGGCCGCTCGAGGACTGGCCGGACGTGCTTCGGGAGGTTGCCGAGGAGTGGCCGGACCATCCGATCGCCGAGATTCTCGGCACACCATTGCTTGGCGAATACCTCGACCTGGGGCTCTCCAAGTTCGGCTACAGCTGCACCGAAATCCGCGGCGGCCACGGACCGCCGCCCTACTGACCGGGCAATCCGAGGCCGAAGCGATGGGCGCGCCGAGAGCAGGCATCCGGGGCCACGACGCCGTGTCGGCGGCCGTCCGCGACGTCCTGGCGGATGCCGACGAACCACTCGCCAGAGGAACCTGACGCCGGTCAGCGCCTTGACGCCCGAGTGCGCGGCCGGCAGGGTCGTGCCAAGGGAAGGCCCGAAGGAGCGGGGTCCGATGCATCGAGAGAACGCCAGGTGGCCGGCGCCCTGCTGATCACCGGGGGGTCGCGCGGGATCGGCGCCGCGACCGCCCGGCTCGCGGCGCAGCAAGGCTACAGGGTCGCCATCAACTACCGCAACGCGGGCGAGAGCGCGGCGGCGCTCCTCAGCGCGATCCGCGCTTCGGGCGGCGAGGCGATCACGGTCCAGGCCGACGTGGCGCGCGAGGATCAGGTGACGCGCATGTTCCGCGAGATCGACCAGCGTCTCGGCCCTCTGGCCGCGCTGGTCAACAGCGCCGGGATCGACGGCGGCCCCGAATCCAAGGTCGCGGACTTCGACCAGGCGATGCTCGATCGGCTGTTCGCGGTCAACGTGATCGGCACCATGCTGTGCTGCCGCGAGGCCGCGCGCCGCATGTCCACCGCGCACGGCGGCGCGGGCGGCGCGATCGTCAACGTGTCGTCGATGGCGGCGGTGATCGGCGGCCGGCCGGGCCGCAGCGCCTATGCCGCCTCAAAGAGCGCGATCGACAGCTTCACCATCGGCTTCGCCAAGGAGGTCGCGCGGGACGGCATCAGGGTGAACGCGATCCGCCCCGGCATGACGCTCACCGACATGACCGATGCGGTGCGGCGCGACCCCGAGTTGCACGCGCGGCTCGCCCGGACGATCGCGATGGATCGCTGCGCCGAGCCGGAGGAGATGGCGCGGCCGATCCTGTGGCTGCTCTCGGAGGAGGCGTCGTTCGTGTCCGGCGCCGTTCTGGATGCCTCGGGCGGCGGCTTCATGCTGGCGCCGGTGGCGCGTCATGGGGGCGCCTGAAGGGAGGGAATAAACCGGGGCCAAACAGCGTCATGGTCCAGTTCGAGATACCCTTGCACTCTGACTTGGCCCCGCTCCGGCGGGGCTTCCCTTTCGGCGCTGGCCAGTCGTCGGTGCGGACATGGCTCCGGATCGCTGGCGCGCCGGGGGCGGCTGCGCAACGCGAGCGGAAGGGTGTCGGATCGGTTTCGGTGAGAGGGGGCGAGCGGGCCGGGCGGATCACGCCACCGGCTCGAGGAACTCCTGGTCGTCCGCCTCGTCGTCGCGGTCCTCGAGCAGCTCGTCCTCGTCCGGCGGCGGCAACAGGGCCGGGATGGTCGCGGGCGTGCAGTCGAAGGCCGGCCGGTCGTCCTTGATCGTCACCACGACCTTGCCGCCCTTGCTCAGCTGCCCGAACAGCAGCTCGTCGGCGAGCGGCCGCTTGATGTGCTCCTGGATCACCCGGGCGAGCGGCCTCGCGCCATAGAGCGGATCGTAGCCCCTCTCGCCGAGCCACGCCTTGGCGGTGGCGTCCACCTCCAGATGCACCCGCTTGTCCGCCAGCTGCGCGGCCAGCTCACCACAGAACTTGTCGACCACGTGCGCCAGGATCTCGGGCGTCAGCCCCTTGAAGCCGATCGTGGAGTCGAGGCGGTTTCTGAACTCGGGCGTGAACAGGCGCTTGATCGCCTCGGTGTCCTCGCCTTCGCGGGCGTCGCGACCGAAGCCTATGGCCGGCTTCGACATGTCGGAGGCGCCGGCGTTGGTGGTCATGATCAGGATGATGCTGCGGAAGTCGACGGTCTTGCCGTTGTTGTCGGTCAGCTTACCGTAGTCCATCACCTGGAGCAGGATGTTGAAGACGTCCGGGTGGGCCTTCTCGATCTCGTCGAGGAGCAGGACCGCGTGCGGCTGCTGATCGATGGCGTCGGTCAGGAGGCCGCCCTGATCGAAGCCGACGTAGCCGGGGGGCGCGCCGATCAGGCGCGACACGGCATGGCGCTCCATGTACTCCGACATGTCGAAGCGCACCAGGTCGATGCCCATGATCCGGGCGAGCTGGCGGGCGACCTCGGTCTTGCCGACCCCGGTCGGGCCGGAGAACAGGTAGCAGCCGATCGGCTTTTGCGGGTCGCGCAGGCCGGCGCGCGACAGCTTGATCGCCGACGCCAGCGCCCCGATCGCCTCGTCCTGGCCGAACACCACCGATTGGAGGTCGACCTCCAGATTGCGCAGCACCTCCTTGTCGCGAGCGTTGACCGTCTTGACCGGCACGCGCGCGATCTTGGCGACCACTTCCTCGATGTCCCTGACGCCCAACGTCTTGCGCCGCTGGCCCGCCGGCTTGAGCATCTGCGCCGCCCCGACCTCGTCGATCACGTCGATCGCCTTGTCCGGCAACTTGCGGTCGTGAATGTAACGGGATGACAGCTCGACGGCGGCCTTGATCGCACTGTTGGTGTACCGGACCTGGTGGTGCGATTCGAACGAAGGTTTCAGGCCGAGCAGGATCTTGATCGCTTCGTCCTCGGATGGCTCGTGGATATCGATCTTCTGGAAGCGCCGGACCAGAGCGCGGTCCTTCTCGAAGTAGTTGCGGTACTCCTTGTAGGTGGTGGAGCCGACGCAGCGCAGGGTGCCGCTCTGCAGGGCCGGCTTGAGCAGGTTGGAGGCATCGAGCGAGCCGCCGCTGGTCGCGCCGGCGCCGATCACGGTATGGATCTCGTCGATGAACAGGATCGCGCGATCGTCGGCCTCGAGCTCGCCGAGCACGCCCTTGAGGCGCTCCTCGAAATCGCCGCGGTAGCGCGTGCCCGCGAGCAACGCGCCCATGTCCAGCTGATAGATCACCGCGTTGCGCAGCACGTCCGGGACCTCGCCGCGCACGATGCGCAGCGCCAGGCCCTCCGCGATCGCGGTCTTGCCGACTCCGGGATCGCCAACGAACAACGGGTTGTTCTTGGAGCGGCGACACAGGATCTGGATGGTCCGCTCGATCTCGAGATCGCGGCCCACGAGGATGTCGATCTTGCCTTGCTTGGCCTTCTCGTTGAGGTTGGCGCAATAGGCCGCGAGCGCTTCGCCGCTCTGGGCGGTGCGACGGTCGTCCGATTCCTCGGCGCCGCGCACCCGTCGCTGCTCGCTCATCCCCGGCCGCTTCGCGATGCCGTGACTGATGTAGTTGACGGCATCCAGGCGCGACATGTTCTGCTCTTGAAGGAAGAATACCGCATGGGACTCCCGCTCTGAGAACAGAGCCACCAGGACGTTGGCGCCGGTGACCTCGCTTCGCCCGGAGCTCTGGACGTGAATCGCGGCGCGCTGGATGACTCTCTGAAAGCCGGCGGTGGGTTTGGCGTCGACCACCCCCTCCACCGCCAGGCTGGTGAGCTCGTGATCCAGGAAGTCGTTGAGGTTGGCGCGCAGCCGATCGACCTCGACCGCGCACGCCTTGAGCACCGCCGTGGCGTCCTCGTCATCGGTGAGCGCCATCAACAGATGCTCGAGGGTGGCGTACTCGTGCTGCCGGGCGTTGGCGAGGGCCAACGCGCGCCGAAGGGTCTTTTCAAGGTTGCGCGACAACATGGGCATTCGCGCCGTCCGTTAGTCCTTTTCCATCGTGCACTGTAAGGGATGTTGGTGCTTACGTGCGAAATCGACCACCTGGGTCACTTTGGTCTCCGCGATCTCGTAGGTGTACACCCCGCAGATTCCCACGCCGTGGTTGTGAACATGCAACATGATCCGCGTCGCGTCCTCCTGACTCTTGCTGAAGAACCGCTCCAGGACGTGGACCACGAACTCCATCGGCGTGTAGTCGTCGTTCAGCAGCAAGACCTTGTACATTGCCGGTTTTTGGGTCTGGTCTCTGGTCTTGGTGACGACCTGCCCCACCGTGCCGGCATCGGAATCGGGGTTTCGATTGCTCATGCCGCGACCGTTCATCCTCACCGGGTGCACCTGGTCGATGATAGGGATTTCGCAATACGATGGAAAGCCCAATCAGGCCCGAGGCGCACATCTGGGCCGCGCCAGCAGCATGCTACGCAACCCCACGAGGGCAAAGCGGGGCGGCTGACGAAGCGGCGCTGATTGCTCGAGCCCGTGGCCCTGTCGTGCGCCTGGTCGCCGATCGGGTCGGAACCGGATCGAGCCGCCGATGACGATCGCTTCAGGCGGGCCGCCTGCCGCCGGACCTCGGCGCCCGCGCGACCTCTGCTGCGGCGGTGCCGCCGCTAGCGCCCAGCCCGCGGGTTCGGCAGCGGGAGCCCGAGCCACGGTCCTGTCCGCGGGTGCCCATGAGCACGGCCCCGGTGCTGCACCGCAGCGGCCGACCTGGTCCTCCCAATGGAACGTTGCTTGCGCGTGCTCGCACCCCGAGCCGCGCAGGTCCCTCACGCCGCCAATGCAGGCGGTTCGGGGGCCTCCGGCTTGGCCGGCTGGCAGATCCGGGTGAGCGATCGGGACACCAGATTGCCGGCCTTGACCGACTGATCGACGTAGGCCTGGAGCGCAGCCTTGGCATAGTCCAACTGGACCTCGAGCGCGCTTTCCGGGGAATCGCAGGCGAGCAGACGCTGCCCGGTTGCAAAACCCTCCTTGAGACGGCTTTGCCAGAACGCGAGCATTTCCATGCTGACCGCGTGGCAGCCGTCGATCACGGCATGCCTGGCGGACACGAGACTGTTGAAGCCCGCCGCGTAGAGCGCCGCCTGATCCTGCTCGGCCGCCGCTGTTCGCTCGGTGCTCGGCGTGACCTGCTCGCTGTCCATGGTGTACCTCGCTCCTCATGAGGTGGCCGCTTGAATGCTGCGCCGCAATATTTCCGGTGCAACTGCGAGAATGTCAACCAGTGCGACAGGGCGGATCGTCGCGCATTGCCGCGCATCGTCCGGGCGGCCGCCGCTGCCCCGCGTCGTCGACCCTCTGAGGGCTCCCCTTTGTTCGCCGGCGGGAGGGTTCGATGATTCCCCAGGGTGCGCCCACAGTGGGCGAGGGTGCGCCCACAGTGGGCGAGCGTGCGGGCCAAGACGGTGCGTCCGGTGCGTTGCTCGGCTGCAGACCGGGTCGGCATCGCGGCGCGCGCATCGACGACCCCCGCCGCCCCACGGCGCATCTGCGGCGGGTTCGGACTGTGGTTCGAGGAGCTGCGACTATCCGGTTCTCGACCTGGCGCAGGCGATCTCAGCCGAGCTTCGGCACGACGAAGCCTTCGTCGTCGATCACCCAACCCTCGGGCAGGCCGTCTTCGGTCTTCCGACCGCGCCGCCCGCCCCTGGCGCGCCCTCGCTTCGCCGCCTCGGTGGCGAAGCCGTTGCCGGCGCGCCCTGCCTCGGCACCGGAGTCGTCGTCGACTTCATTGCCGGAGCCGTGAGCGGCTTCGACTTCATTGCCGGAGCCGTGAGTGGCTTCGTCCGAACCGCCGTCCTCGGCGCGCTCGACCGCGCGCGCCGCGGCCCGTCCGATCCGCCGGGCGAGAGGCCTCGCGATCGCCCCGCGCGCCTGGTCGCCGGCGGCTTTGGACAACACCAGCCGGCCAGGTAGATCGGCGAGCGGCCTGAGAGGCCGGTCCTCCGATTCGGGCGCGTCACCCGGCCGCATGGCCGAGTCGGACGCAGCGTCGGTCGTGGCCGCCGCCGCGCGCTGCGCCTCGGGCGCATCCGGCTCGTCGCCTGGCCGCAGCTGTCCCGGCCGATCCCGCTCGGGTCGGGACAGCGCAAGCGCCAGCTCCTTGAGCCGCTCCTGGGCAACCGGAGGCGGCGGTGGCGGCCTCTCCTCCTGCTCCTCGGCCGCCTGCACCTGCGCTTCGGCGTCGGCATCGGCCAGGGTCAGGCGCAGGCGCGCGAGCTGCTCGAAGAATTCCTCGCGCTCGGCCGGGATCAGGCGATTGTGCACCCGATCGTTGATCAGCCGCTCGGCGTGGGCGAGCAGGTTGCGGGCATGATTGAGCTGGCCCGAAGCTCCCGTGCGTCCGGCGAGCATCTGCGCCAGCGCTTTGGTCGCCGGCTGCAACATCGGCAGGAGATCACGGGCCGAGTTCGGCAGCGGCCTCTGCGGGCCACGTGACTTGCGTGCCGCCCCCTTGTTTCGCTTTTTGGCGCCATGTCTTCGATAGGGAAACATGCTTCTATTCTGCATCGAGTCGGTTCAGTCCTTCGACGATTGCGGGCACGAAGCCCGCGCGATTTGCCAGACAGGGAACACTACAGCGGCGAGCATGGCTCAGGCGACCCATCGCCGCATTGTTGCCACGATCCCGCTAGAGGCGGCCGCAAGTCGATCCGACAAGTTCGACGCACACCACCTTGGCCGGCTCCCAGAATTGCCACCCACGACCTCGCTTCAATCCCAATCAAGCGCCATGAGGACCGTGATCGGCCTCCGAACGACCAAAGCTGGCGCTCCGGGGGGCGCTGATCAGCTCAGAGCGAAACGTTCGGAGCAGCCACCTCAGCTAAGCACGCCCCGCCAGGCTTCGGCAAGTCCACTCGGATCGTGTGTCCGCCCAGCTTGGATGAGCGCAGCGACGCTGCGCGAAATGCGGGTCATCGGGTTGCTTGACTTAACAATAGGCACGTTGGCGCCAAAGGACAAGCCCTTTGCCGCTCTTCGCCTCAATAGCGGCTGCTCGACCGGTCGCCGCCCAGTTTGTCTGCCCGTTCGGCGGCGGCCGGGCGACCCGCTGCACTGGTCGCTGGGTCGGGCTCGGTGAGCCGGGTCGACGGCCAATAAAGGGACAGACCATCGGGGGTCAGCGCCGCAGCGGCACCTTGTATTTGGGCAATCGCTTCAATCAGCGCAACCTGCAACGGTCGTGCTTCACCTGCGCAAAAATGCCGCCAGGAGAAGTCGACGGATCTGCCCTCCGCGCGGCTCTCGAGCCTGATCGCCGGCTCCGACGCACTTTCGGGCGCGCCGCCCAGATCGAGGATCTCCGCAATCAGCGTTTGCAGCCAGAAACGATCGCCATGCACCACGAGCCGGGCGTCCGGCGGCTCGATCGTGAACGCCGCAGCACGCGTCGTCGCCCGCACCTCGCGCAGCAGAGCGATCAGATCGAGCGTGGCGCCATCGCGACGGGCTTCGCCGGCGCGTAGCTCCGACCACAGCAACAGGGTCTGCACCTGCCGGGACAGCTGCCGACTGGCGGACTGGACCTCGCCCAGGCACTTGCGGGCCTCGGCCGACAACGGGCCGGCGGTACCGTCGAGCAGCAACTCGACGTTGCCGAGGATGGCGTTGAGCGGCGTCCTCAGCTCGTGGCCGAACTGCCGCCAGTCGATCCGATGGCCCGTCATCGGCTTGTGGGAGGATTCACCGGCGCGGCTCGATCGCGCTCAACGGCTTCGACACTTCGCACGTCGCCGGTCACGGGCCGGATCGCTTGGACCGGCCTGCCCTGCCGAAGATCGTTGCTCAAGATCGCCAACCCGCTCGATTTGTTTTCATCTTCTGCCGTGCATCGTTTGCACCCTACGACTGGTCGCGCTACCAATCTGTTAACTGGAGCGCACGCCCCACGCCGCCGTCCGCTGATGGTCAGCCGGGGAGAGCCGCGACCCGACACCAGAGAGCGGATCGTAACGCCCGAGGCATCGCACCTTACCGTCATGACGTACTTCTTCTTCGGGACGCTGATGGATCTCGACGTGCTCGCCACCGTCCTGGATCGGCCGGTTGCCGGCGGCGAGCTCCGCCAGGCATGGCTCCACGGCTATCGGCGCGTGCGCGCGGCGAGTGCTTCCTACCCGGTCCTGGTGCCGGCGCCGCGGCTCGTGGTCGGCGGCGTCCTGTTCCATCCCAGGGGCGCCCGCGACGAGGTCCGGATCCGGCACTTCGAGGACGAGGAGTACGTCGACCGCTGGTTGATCGCCCGGCTGCCCGACGGGCACCGGCAACCCGCCCGCGTGTTTTTCGCCCTCGAGGCGCTGGGCTGCACCGAGCAGCCTTGGCACCTCGCGACGTGGGCGCAGGAGCACAAGGCGGCGTTCCTCGAGCAGTGCCGGGAGTGGCTGCGCGATTGCCCGGCATGCGGGCCTGACCCCAGCGCCGACCCCAGCGCCGACCCCATCGCCGACCTGGAGCCCCAGATCGCCGCGGGCTGGCGCCGGAGCCGGCAGCAGAAGTAGCGATGGCTCCCAGCACCGCCGCCGGGGCCGCTGGACGGTGCGGCGGGCGCGGCTTAGACTCCGGACTGTCGGCCCTGGCCGCGGCCGCGTCGCCGGGGGGCCGGCCCCAAGCGAGGGAGACGGGCGTCCTTGCGTTACTCGGTTGCGTCGCTCTACCCCGACTATTTACGGACCGCGCTCGGCCTGGGCATCACCGTAGGGCCGCTGCTCCTGCTCGATCTGGCTGGCGCGGTTGCGGCGCTGCTCGCCGGCCTCGGTCTTCTGTTCGCGTGGTTCGGCACGCGCACCGTCGTGCGTCACCTGAGCCGGGTCGAGCTTTCCGGCGACGCTATCGCGCTCTGCGGGCCGGCGCCGCAGCGCCTGGCGTGGCGCGACCTGGAGCGCATGAAGCTCGCTTATTACGCGCCGCGCCGATCGCGCGACGACGGCTGGCTGCAGCTCACGTTGAGCGGCGGGGGCAGCCGTCCGATCCGATTGGACTCGACGCTTTCCGGTTTCGATCAGGTGCTGGGACAGGCGAGCCGGGTGGCGCGGGCGAAGGCGCTGTCCCTCGATGCGGCCACCGACGCCAATCTCGCCGCGCTCGGGCTTGGCGAGTCGGACCTCGCGGCCGATGCCGCCAGCCCTAGTCCATTTTCCCCTTAGGTAGACCCGCGGTCCCGGCCCGCTCCCCCTCCCAACCACCCCAAGGG
>JBOHKK010000111.1:0-16631 GCA_050729115.1 Geminicoccaceae bacterium
GCGCGCCTGGTGGGAAGACCCCGCCGATGGAGCGCCAATTGTCGTTGATGCCCGACCAGTCGCTGCCCGCGAACCACCAGCTCGTATAGACCCGGCCGTCGTTACCGGTGATGAAGACATCGAGGTGGTTGGGATTGCGCGCTACAACAGCGATGGGCGCGCCTGGTGGGAAGAACCCGCCGATGGAGCGCCAATTGTCGTTGATGCCCGACCAGTCGCTGCCCGCGAACCACCAGCTCGTATAGACCCGGCCGTCGTTACCGGTGATGAAGAGATCGAGCTGGTTGGGATTGCGCGCTACAACAGTGATGGGCGCGCCTGGTGGGAAGAACCCGCCTATGGGGCGCCAATTGTCGTTGATGCCCGACCAGTCGCTGCCCGCGAACCACCAGCTCGTATAGACCCGGCCGTCGTTGCCGGTGATGAAGAGATCGAGCTGGTCGGGATTGCGCGCTACAACAGTGATGGGCGCGCCTGGTGGGAAGAACCCGCCTATGGGGCGCCAATTGTCGTTGATACCCGACCAGTCGCCGCCTCTCGCCTGGTTGTTCAGCGCGGGGCTTAGAAGTATCAAACAGAGGAGAGATCCGACAAACCTGTCTAGGATTCTAGTTTTCATCTCAACCTCACTTATCCACGTCCAAGCGGACGATGTCCGATAATCTCATCGGTGGTCACCTTGGCCATCCTGCGCCCTGGCGGGGATCATAACGAACGGCCCGATGGTGCCTGGCGGCTCTCCGGCCGGGTCGTTCTGAACCGCGCGGATGGTGCCCACAATCACAGGGTCAGCGCCGCCAGCGACGAAATAGCCGATCAGCTCGTTGACGGAAACGAGGCCACCTTCAAGGTCACATTTGCCCGTCAACCTGACACCTTCCTGCACCGGGATCGGCCCCGAGACGGCGGGCGTGATCGAGCCGCTGATCGCCATGACGAGCTCGGGCACCGGCGCGGCAGGCGGGAGCGGAATCGAGAGCTTGCCTTCCACCTTCCCCGTCGCGTCGGTCGTCACGGCCAGCTTGGCCAGGGGCGACCACGCCACCAAAGGTGACGGGGGCGCCATGGAGGGACGAAAGCTCTGGTAAATCCACGTTCCTTCTAGGCTTGCCATCGTAAAAGCTCCTTGCTTGTAGTGACTTCAACCATTGCGAAAGGAATCTCCCTCCCTGTTCTCGTCGGTGTTATTTCCTCCTTGGATCGGCCAGAGTGACTACACAGAGACAGAGTACCGGCGCAACCGCTTGTAACCTGGTGCCCGGCCGGCGCGAGCGCTGAGGAGCGGCCAGCGGCTCCTTACAGTTGACGTGTATCGGCCGGGCGAAATCAGGGGTCTGTGCGGTGCCACACATTGTGCTAAAATTCTTGGTAGCCACAGCCGTCCCGCCATTCCCGACGGCCCGTATTGACGACGGCGAGCCGTGCCCATGTCCCCAAAGCCCGGAGATCCCATTGACAATCGGTTGCTCGCCAGGCTCCCGGCCGATGTGCGCGAGCGCCTGCGTCCCGCGCTGGAGCCGGTTGTCTTCGGGCTCGGCGATGTGGTCTACGAGGTCGGCGGGCAGATGGAGCACATCTATTTTCCGGCCACCTCCATCGTCTCCCTGATCTGCACCATGGAGGAGGGGGCCACCGCCGAGATGGGCCTGGTCGGCAGCGAGGGTGTTGTCGGAATCGCTCGGTTCCTGGGCGGCGACACGACACCGAACCAAGCCGTGGTGCAGGTCGCGGGCGGGGCGCTCCGGATGACGGCGCAGGCAATGCTGGAGGAGTTCCGGCTCGGCGGCCCGTTTCAGCTGGGGCTGCTGCGGTACACTCAGGCGCTGATCACCCAGATCTCCCAGACCGCCGTATGCAATCGCCTGCACCCGATCGAGCAGCGCCTCTGTCGCTGGCTGCTGATGACCCGGAACCGGCTGCCTTCGGATGAGATCCTGATGACCCAGGAGTTCATCGCCCACATGCTCGGCGTGCGACGGGAAGGCGTGACCGCGGCCGCTCACCACCTTCAGGAGGCCGGTCTGATCCGCTACCGCCACGGCCACATCACGATTCTCGACCGCACGGGCCTCGAGTCAGCCACATGCGAGTGCTACCTGGTGGTCAAGGACGAGTTCGATCGGCTGCTTGGCGATGGATGGTCTCGTGATGAGTGCGGCGGCAAGCCCCTCGGCCCGAGTTCCGTGCCGCTGTGCCACGATTGGCGGAAGGCGCACCCGCGTGCTAGGCAGGACGACTAAGCGGTTAGGTTACCTCAACCCCGTTGAACACAAGTTGCCATGACCAGCTCCGAACAAACCGGCCTGCGCCGCGGGCTGACCCAGTACGGCGATCCGGACTTCGCGCTTTATCTGCGGCGCTCGTTCGCGCGTGCCATGGGCTACGGCGAGGCCATGCTCGAGCGGCCGGTGATCGGCATCACCGATACCGCAAGCGGCTTCAACAACTGCCACCGCAACGTCCCCGAGCTGATCGAGGCGACCAAGCGCGGCGTGCTCGCGGCCGGCGGCCTGCCGCTCACCTTCCCGGTCATCTCGCTCGGCGAGCCGTACCTCAATCCGACCAGCCTGATGTTCCGCAATCTCATGAGCATGGACGTCGAGGAGATGATCCGCGCCCAGCCGATGGACGCGGTGGTGCTGGTGGGGGGCTGCGACAAGACCGTGCCGGCGCTGTTGATGGGCGCGCTCTCGGCCGACAAGCCCGCGATCCTGGTGGTCACGGGGCCGATGATGACCAGCCGGCACGGCGCGGAGCGCCTCGGCGCCTGCACCGACTGCCGGCGCTTTTGGGCGCAGTTCCGAGCGGGCGCGATCGACCACGACGAGATCCGGGCGATCGAGACCCGGCTCGCCACCACCGCCGGCACCTGCATGGTGATGGGCACCGCGAGCACCATGGCCTGCATTGCCGAGGCCCTGGGCATGACCCTGCCCGGCACCGCGACCATCCCAGCGGTCCACGCCGACCGCCTGCGCGCCGCCGAGGCGACCGGCATGCGCGCCGTGACCTTGGCGAGCGACGGCCCGCGCCCGTCCGAGATCGTGACCCCGGCGGCGATCGACAACGCGCTCCGGGTGCTGCTCGCGATCGGCGGCTCGACGAATGGCGTTCTGCACCTGGCGGCGATCGCCGGCCGTGCCGGGACCGCGCTCGATCTCGACCGCCTGAACGCGCTGTCCGACGCCACGCCGGTCCTGGTCGACCTCAAGCCGACCGGGCCGCACTACATGGAGGACCTGTTCCACGCCGGCGGCCTCGGCGCCGCGCTGCGCGAGCTGAAGCCGCTGTTGCGCCTCGAGACCAAAAACGTCGCCGGCCAGAGCCTGGAGGAACGTCTCGCCGAGGAGCCGGTCTACGTCGACCGCAGCGTGGTCCGTCCCTTCGACCGACCGGTCTTTGAGGTGGGCGGCCTGGTCGCGCTGTTCGGCACGCTCGCGCCCGGCGGCGCCATCCTCAAGCGCTCGGCGGCGGATGCCCGGTTGTTCGAGCACGAGGGCCGGGCGGTGGTGTTCGCGAGCCTGGAGGATCTGTCGGCGCGGATCGACGATCCGGACCTGGACGTGACCCCCGACGACGTCCTGGTGCTGCAGAACGCCGGCCCGAAGAGCGGCACCGGCATGCCCGAGGCCGGCTACCTGCCGATCCCGGGCAAGCTCGCGCGCGCGGGCGTCAAGGACATGGTCCGGATCTCCGATGCCCGCATGAGCGGCACCGCATTCGGCACCATCGTCCTGCACGTCACCCCGGAAGCCGCGGTCGGCGGCCCGCTCGGGCTGGTGCGAAGCGGCGATCGCATCTGCCTCGGCGTCGCGCAACGTCGGCTGGATCTGCTGGTGTCCGAGGAAGAGCTCGCCCGCCGCCGGTCGTCGGCGCCGCCGCCGCGCCCTGCGCCCGCCCGCGGCTACGCCAGGCTCTACCACGATCACGTCCTGCCGGCGGATCACGGCTGCGACTTCGATTTCCTGCGGGCCGGGGAGGTGCGCTGAACATCGCATCAGCCGCCGAGCGTGCCCAGGAACAGGGCGATCCGGGGCTCCCAGATCAGCAGGCCGACCAGCAGGAGCGCGCACGCCATGAACGGAATCGCCGACGTGCAGATCTGGGCCATGGTGGTGCCCGGCGGCGCCACGCCGCGCATGACGAACAGCAAGAGCCCGAACGGCGGCGTGGTGAAGCTGATCTCGAGGGCGAGCAGCACGATCACCCCGAACCAGATCAGATCGAAGCCGTAGCTCTGGGCGAGCGGAAAGAAGATCGGCACGGTGATCATCATCATCGACAGCTGGTCCATGAACATGCCGAGCACCAGCAGCACGCCGAACATCACGAGCAGCATGGCGAGCGGCGACAAATCGAACGTGGTCGCCCAGGCGAGCATGCCGCCGGACGCGCCGGAGAACGCCAGGATCTGGCTGAAGGTCGCCGAGCCCAGCACGATCATGAACGCCATCACCGTGACCTTGAGGGCGCCGGTGACCGAGCGCACCAGGGCCTGCCAGCTCAGGCAACGAAAGACCACCGCCAGGATCAGAACCCCAAGCGCGCCGAACGCCGCCGCCTCGGACGGCGTCGCCCAGCCGAGGAGGATCAGACCGATCACCAGGAACACCACGAAACCCATGGGCAGGATCTCGGTGACCAGCAACCGCAGCTTGGTGAGCAAGGGGGCCGGGCCGACCTCGTAGGCGGGCGCCAGATGCGGGGCGGCCTTCACCAGCGCCAGGATCAGGAGCGCATAGAGCCCGGCGAGGATCAGGCCGGGCACGACGCCGGCGATCAGCAGCTGGCCGACGTCGATCCGGGCGAGCGTGCCGAGCAGCACGGCGAGCGCCGAGGGCGGGATCAGCATGGCCAGCCCGCCCACGCCCAGGATCGGCCCGATCGACATCACCCGGGCGTAGCCGCGGCGCGCCATCTCCGGCACCATCAGCGAGCCGAGCATCGCGGTGCTCGCCATGCTCGAGCCCGAGAGCGCGGCGAACGCCGTGCCGCCGGCCACGGTCACGAACGAGAGGCGGGCGGGTACCCGACCCATCAGCTTGTCGATGGCATCGAACACCCGCGTCGCGAGCCCGGTGTGGAAGAACAGCTCGCCCATGAGCAGGAACAGCGGCACCGGGACCAGGGCAAAGTTGGTGAGCGCCGAGGAGCTGTTGTTGATCAGCTGGGCGATGCCGCGCTCGCCGCCCAGGAACACGAACGCCCCGACGATGTTGGCGGCGATGAACGCGAACGCGACCGGCAGCCCGAGCATCATCAGCGCCAGCACCGCGCCGATCATCAGGCCAAACGCCTCGTACCAGGCCATCGCCCGCTCGGCCTCCCCGACCCTCCGCTCGATGCAGTCGTCCGCGCTTCGGTGCGCCGTCGCACGTCAGAGCGTCCGGAGGAGATCGTGCCCGATCGAGGTGATCATGTCATCGGGGAGCCGCCGAACAGGCGCGCGACGGAAGGCGGACGATCGTCTCGAGGACGCACAGCGCGAACGACCTGCTCGTGTACACCACGCCGGCGCCGGGGCTGTTCCAGCGGGCGCCGGTCTCGCGATTGCCGCCGCCATCCCAGCTGCCTGGCGAACTCAGGCCGGCTCAGCCGCCACACCTGCATGCGCCGGCATAGTAAAAAGACGCAAACGGAACGTACCGTTATTTGTCGTGCCCGGACCCGATCCACGGCTGTCCGGTCGCGCATCGCCCTGATCCGGCCGAATGCCAGCGCCGCGGCGACGGCCGGGAGGAATCCGGCGCGTCGCGACGCTAACCGACGGTTAACCCTTTTGCGCTCAACTCTTCCTTCGGATGGTCCATGCGACCGTGGCAATCCCTGCCGCCGCTTGGCGCCGCGGCGCACGGACTCCCAGGAGCGCATGGACCATCGAGCAGGGACACCGTAGAGCCCAATGGTGAACGAAAGGTTAACCGGACAGCCATGGTCTCGATCCGGGCATCCACGCGCAAGGCAGGTGATCGCTCCAGAGTGGATTGCCGGATCCTCGAGTCGAGTTGGGGAGAGGGGCGCCAACCCCTCTCCGACCCGAGGACCGGGTCCAGCCCAAGGATGGCCCGGCAATGACAAGGGAATCAAGCGCATGCGTCAGTGCATCAGCTGTAGTCACCCCAGGCGATCCGATTGAGCACCGTCTCGACTCGCCGCGCCCCGATGTCGGTGACCGCGAGGTCGATCGGCCGCTCCCCGCCAGGCGCCGGATTGCCGGTTCTGAGCCAGGCGCTGCGAAGCTCGGGATCGTCGAACACCCGGGCGGCATGGGCGGCGACCCGCACCAGCCGGGCGATCCGATCCGGCTCCTCGACACTCAGAGGCGCGCGGCGGGATTTCCGGCGGGCGAGCGTCCGCGGCGGCACGACCTTGTGGACGGCGGCGGTCGTCAGGATTCCCGCGCCAATCAGACCCTCGACTCCGCCACGTCGAGCCCGGCGCGCACGCGATCGAGGCTCATGCGCTGCGCGGCCTCCTGAACGTCACGCGCCGCAGCAGGGCCGGAGGCGCCGCCTCCTGCGGGCGTTGACCCCCGTACGGTGGTCGTGGCGAAGGTCGATCTCCCGAGTGCCAATTGCCGGCTTCGTGCGAGCATATGGCAGGTGAATCAGAAACAAAGGCCTCCGCCGTCGTGGAGCGATCCGATTCGATCCCCGTTGAATCTCGGGCACGCGTGGCGGATGGCGACGACTGGCCGCGCAAAGGCGAACGGATGCGATGGCGCGTGGGCGCTGCTACATCGGGACCTCGGGCTGGAGCTACAAGCACTGGCGCGGGCCGTTCTACCCGGCCGCCATGAGCAAGGGCGGCGATCAGCTGCGCTTCTATGCCGAGCGCTTCGATACGGTCGAGGTCAACGGCACCTTCTACCGGCTGATCGAGGCCGACACGTTCCGGCGCTGGCGCGAGCAGACCCCCGAGGGCTTCACCTTCGCCTGCAAGGGCAGCCGCTATCTCACCCACATGAAGCGCCTGAAGGACGCCGGGCAGGGGTTGGCCCGGTTCTTCGAACGGGTCGAGGCGTTGGGCGACAAGCTCGGTCCGATCGTCTTCCAGCTCCCCGGCCGCTTCAGGTCCGACCGCGAGCGCCTCGCGAATTTCGTCGACGCGCTGCCCAAGGGGCATCGCTACGCCTTCGAGTTCCGCGATCCGGCCTGGTTCCAGCCGGAGATCATGGAGGAGCTCGCCGCCCACGATGTCGCGCTTTGCCTGTACGAGTTCGCCGGCCAGGAGGCGCCGCTCGAGGTCACCGCGAACTTCGTCTACATCCGCCTGCACGGCCCGGACGGGGCCTATCAAGGCTCCTACAGCGATGCGGCGCTGCGCACCTGGGCGAAGCGCATTCGCGCCTGCGCTAAGAAAGGCCTCGACGTCTACTGCTACTTCGACAACGACGATCGCGCCTTCGCGCCCAAGAACGCGCTGCGGCTGCGTCAAATGCTCGCGCGCGGAGCCACCGCTCGGCCGATCCGAGAGGCATGATCTGAGTTAGGCGGCCGCGGCGCGCCGGCGGAGCTTCGGGCTCAGCGCTCCGGCGCCAGGAGATCCTCGATGTCGACGCGCAGCGCCTTGGCGAGCGCAGCCAGAGCCCGCACCGAGCCGCGCTTCCTGCCGTTCTCGATCTCGGACAGATAGCTCTGCGCGATCCCGGCTTCCTTCGCCAGGGCGCCGAGGGCCCGGCCGCGATGCTCGCGCCAGACCCGAACCGGATGCTCGCCGGCGACAAAAATCCTCTCGGCGAGCTCGACCGGGACATACTCCGCATCCCCGGCCGCTTCCCGCGCCCGCACTGCCGCCAGCGCCAGGGCGTCGGCCGCATCCTCGTAAGCTTCGATCAGAGCATCGTAGTCGCGGCGGCGCAGCACCGCGGTGTCATCGGTCAGGGCGATCGGCTCCACGACAATCATCGGTACACGCTCCCTCTGGTATCGATGGCCTGAACGCGCATCTCCTGCGCCTCGCGATCGATCTCGTAGATCGCCCGCCATTGCCCCTGCCGCAGCCGAAAGCAGTTCGGCCCGCCCTCCTTGTAGCGCTTGACGTTCGCATGTTTGGCGAACGGATCGGCGGCAATGAGCCTTAGCCGCCGCAACAGACCCGCGCGAGCCGGCTTGGGTAGATCGCCGAGGCGCCGCAGCGCCGCCCGCTCGAGCACGAGACGCATGAGCTGAGGCATATATCGCTATTAGAGAACAGAGCGCAATAGCAAATGGAGAAAACCGCCGCCTTAACGCGCTCAAAGCCAGATCTGAAATCGCCTCACCATGGCCCATATACGGCCGACAGGGCGCTGCGGACGGGGGCGAAGCGCATCGGTGCCTGGCCGAAGCAGGGACTCGACGTCTACTGCTACTTCGACAACGACGACCGCGCCTTCGCGCCCAAGACGCCTTGCGTCCGCGACGAATGCTGCCGTCGGAGGTCACGGGCAGGCACACCACGAGATCGTCCCTGGATTCGCCGGGGACCGACAAGGAGCCGACCTATTTCTCCAATATATCTTTAATGAAACGTTCCGCCAAGTAGACTCTTGAAAACTGATGTTCCTCTCCATTTTTGTCGATCACGTGCCAGCCAATGCAATTGTCGTTTCCTAATATCAAGTCCGGCAATGGAAAGAGTAGATCACTCGCTTGTGCAACTTGGAGCTTCGCAAATGGTTGCCTTATTATGTTTAGTATTTTCGCGAGATCATTGAGTTTCTCCTTATCGACTGTCTCGTCCCGCACACCGCGCCCGTTTCGTACAATGGCAACCACATCAGCTAAGCTTTTGACCCAATACATAGCAAAATAGAATGTAGGTTGAATCTCTGCTTGTCTCAGATGGGCTGCCCAAGTTCGTTGATAACTCTGGTATAATTCTGGATCGCGTTCCGCAACAAGGCCGTTCATGACGAGTTCGTACTCCATCCTTCGAAGCCAATGATGGGCGACTCCCAGCCCCTGAATTGCCAAGCTTAGAGCTTGAAAGTCCGGCGAGGTTACCTGTTGGTCTACAGCCATCCAGTTCTTGTGATCGTCGCACAGGAGTCGGGCAACCATTCTCGCCTCGCGCGATGGTTAGCGGCAGTCGCTATCAAGTGTCAGGATACATCGGCGAGGACGGGCCGTGGGTCAAGCCGCGAGGTGCCCACCAGCGGCTTTCGATAGTTGGCTTGCGATGGCTATTCGTGGATCCCGGCTTGGCCGGTGTGCATGGAGTCGAGGCCGAGCAGGAATCGGCCGAACTCGATGGTCATCAGGCCGAAGCTGAGCGGCATGCTCGCGGTCAAGAGCCAGCGCGGCATGTCGAACGAGCGCACGTCGATCACGGCGCGCTGGTAATGGCTGATGGTGACCTCGAGCGCGAAGTAGAAGATGACGACGCAGGTGAGCACGCACAGGCCGTAGACCACGCGGGTCAGCCAGAAGCGGGTACGCGGGCTGACCGCGGCGGTCACGAGCTCGATGTAGACGTGGCCCTTCTCGCGCACCAGCCAGGGCGCGCCCAGCATGGTGGCGTAGAGCAGGCCGTACTCGGTCAAGGTCAGGGTGTGTGCCGGCGGCTGCAGGCCGAGGTTGCGCACCACGACGTCGAGCACGATGGCTGCCGCCATCGCCGCCAGGAGCACGCCGGCGCCGACGGCGAGCAGCTCGAGCAGCCGGCGATAGAGCGCCCTGAGGCCTGGCACGGGCAGGGCGCCCGCGTCCGCTCACTCCTCCTTGAAGAATTTCTCGCGCAGCGCCTCGTAATGGGTCGGGTCGCGCTCTTTCAGCCGGCTCCAGGCCTCCTCGTAGGCCGCGTTCAGGTACGCCTCGGCCGCCTCGGGCGGCAGCTCGACCACCTGCATGCCGCGCTTTTTCATCTCGGCGTCCTCTTCCGCGCGCAACGCCCGCAGCATCTCGTAGCTCTCCTCTTCCCACGCGATCGCGGTGTCCTGGAGGATCTGCTTCGCCTCGTCGGAGAGCGCGTTCCACCGGTCCAGGTTGACCAGGATGCTGAGGTCGGTCTGGAAGTAGCCGGGGTCGATCCGGTACTTCAGGAAGTTGTCCCAACTGAGGTCCATGACGCCGATCGAGGGCCAGCCGAGGCCATCCACCGTGCCGCGCTCGAGCGCGGTATAGACCTCCGGCACGTTCACCTGCACGAAGGTCGCGCCGAGATAATCGGTGAAGAACTCGCGGTAAATCGGCGCGCCGCGCAGCTTGATCCCGCTCATGTCCGGCAGGCCGTCCTCCTTCAGCTGCGGCTCCTTGGTCATGTAGACGTGGAACTGGATGCCGCCGTCGGGATGGCCCAGGTAGTAGACGTTCATCTTCTCCTGGTGGATCTGGTTCAGGAGATCGATGCCGCCGTTCGCGCGCTTCTCCATCGGCGTGACGTTGGAGCCGACCAGCGCGTCGGTCTCGGGCACGATGCCCGGGTAGTAGCTGCCCGGGCCGTAGATCATGTCGATCACGCCGGTGCGCACCGCCTCCGGCTGATCGAAGGTCGGGATCGCCTCGGGCCCGCCCACGAACTCGATCTGGACCACGCCTTCGCCGGCCGCGTTCACCTTGTCGATGAACTTCAGGAAGCTCTGGGTGTAGGTCACCGGCTTCGGCAGCATGGACAGCGCCCGCAGGGTCTCCTGCGCCTGCGCCCCATGGAGCCCGGCCAGCACCACGGCCGTGACCAGCGCCCCGGCACCAATTGTCTTTGCCAACATCCTCACGCCTCCCGTGGTTCGTTCTCGTGGCGGATCGCCGCTAAGGGATTGTGTAACCGACCACTTCCGCGCCGTCCATGCCTCTTGGTAACGCTCGCCTGGTACTCCAGTGATCGGTCTCAGCCCACACCTTGGATTGACTGGACCTGGCTGATGCCAAATGGTAGGGGAGTCTCACCAATCGGCTAGACGATCGGAAGGTGCGAGTGTGCCTGTGAAATCACCCTCCGCTCGTCTTTTGGACGAGCTTCGTGGCATCCATGATGCCGAAAGGGAGCTCGTGAAAGCGCTGTCTAAGACGGGACCAATGTCCACGGCAACGGGGCGCGCGACGGACCGCCACCAGCCAGGCAAGGCGACGCCGGCTGCCCGCCACGAGACCCCGCCCGGTCGCGCCACTCGAAGGAACCAGAAAGCCAGAGCTTCGGTCGCCAGGCTCGCGGCGTATCGACGCCGGTTCAGCCACGATGCCATCCTCGAGGGAATTGACGCCAGCCTGCTCAAGCAAGGGATGGGTCAAAGGATCCTGAGGCTCGACGAGGTGCAGCGGTTCATCCCCGCCTCGACGCTGGCCCGGAAAGTGCGGGAGCGCCGGAAGCTGGCGCGCGAGGAAGCCGATCAGGTCGCCAGGCTGCTCCGCGTCAAGGTCTACGCTCAAGAAGTGTTCGTGGATGGCGCAACCGCCGAGGTCTGGTTGAACGAGCCGAACCCGGCGCTTGGCCATCGGGTGCCGGTCGAGCTGCTCCTCACTGATGAAGGAACGGGCGCGGTCGAGACGGTGCTCCGCCGCATCGACTACGGCGACTACAGCTGAGCCGTGATCGTCTGGCGGCTGTCGGCGCGGCGGCGCGCGCGGGATCTGGATGGCGCCGGTAATCGCGACCGCGGGGCGCGTTGGAACTCCGGTCGCGGCCGCGGCGTGGTCTACGCCAGCTTGAACGTCGCCACCTGCGTGCTCGAGACCTTCGTTCACTTCGGCCCGAGGCTGCGCGCCAAGCTGCCGGGCAATTTCGTGCTGGGGAGATCGAAGTCCCAGACGATGCCGGCATCCTGCGAATCGGACGTGAGCAGATCCCAGCTGACGCCGACCGGCCGCGTCGCGATGGGCGCACCTGGCATCAGCGGACCGGCGACCACTGGCTGGAGCGAGCCGAAGCGCTGATCCTCATCGCTCCATCCGCGATCGTCCCCCAGGAGCTCAATGCCATGCTCAACCCCGCCCACCCACGGATGAGCGATGTCCGGATCATCTCCTCGACGCCGTTTCGCTTCGATCCGCGCTTGGCCGTCGCGTTGGCATGACGCCGCGCCATCCGGGGAGCTTGTGCGGGCGTCGGCAGCAGCTTTGGATCAATCCCGATCGACCCGCGGGCCGCCGCGCCGTCCATCAGCGGGCTGGCCCGTAGCCTGCCCGGAAAGCGGACCAATCTCGGCAGGATCTGTGCTATGAAGGGCGAGCTTGGACGCTTCAGACGGGCGAATGGTAGCAGAGGCCGACCATGGGACAGATTCCCCACAAGCGGATCGTGTCGGATCCCGAGATCATGATGGGCAAGCCGACCATCAAGGGCACGCGGATCACCGTCGAGCTGATCCTGGAGAAGCTGGGCGCCGGCATGACGGTGGCCGAGTTGCTCGAGGCGTACCCGCATCTGACGGCTGAGGACGTTCTCGCCGCCCTCAGCTTTGCCGCCGACTACCTGCGCAACGAGGACATCGCGTTCGGCCAGCCCGAGGCAGCATGAGGTTTCTCGCCGACGAATGCCTGGACGGGCGTCTGGTCGAGGGGCTGCGACGCGCCAGTCATGACGTTTTGGCGGTGCGCGACCACGGACGAGGCGCGGGCGATCGCTCCGTCCTCGAAAGCGCGAGGCGGGAACAGCGGGCACTGGTGACCGAAGACAAGGGTTTCGGCGACATGGTGGTACGCCGCGGCGCGAGCGTGCCCGGTGTTGTCCTGGTGCGTTACGCGCAAAGAGATGTTTGGGCGGTGCTCGAGCAGCTGCTCGCCGTGGTGGGTCAGCAGGGCGAGCGGCTCCACCGCATGTACGCCGTGGTCACGCCGGCACGGGCGCGGGTGCGCAGGCTCGACGCGCCTCGCGCCGGCCGCCCGTGAGCGAAGGCGTCGGGTCGGGGCCGGCTTCGATCGGCTATGCTGAGCGCTGTCTCAGAGCGGGTGCCGGATCGTTAGCCGGGGGTCGACGGCGCGCGCGTGATGGCGCATCTTGCGGCGGCTCGCCGACCGGGGTCTCGGCTTTCCTGGAGTGCTCTTCCTCGCGAGCCCGGCCCGACGACCGCAAGGGGTTCCATGACCAGCCAACCGGACATGCTGGCGACCAGCGGAGCGGACATGCCGGCGCCGGCGGTGCGCCCGACAGCTGCCTATCTCGACGCCCTCAACCCGGAGCAGCGGGCGGCGGTCGAGGCGGGCGACGGGCCGCTGCTGGTGCTCGCCGGCGCCGGCACCGGCAAGACCCGCGTGCTCACCACGCGCCTTGCCCACCTCCTGGCAAGCGGCCGGGCGCGGCCGTATCAGGTGCTCGCGGTAACCTTCACCAACAAGGCGGCGCGCGAGATGATCCAGCGCGTCGCTCTGCTGCTCGGGCAGAGTGTCGAGGGCCTCTGGCTCGGCACCTTCCACGCGCTCGGCGCCCGCCTGCTCCGGCGCCACGCCGAGCTGGTCGGCCTCAAGGCCAACTTCACCATCCTCGACACCGACGATCAGCTCCGCCTCCTGAAGCAGGTCATCGAAGCCGCGGACCTCGACCCCCGGCGCTGGACGCCGCGGGTCCTGCTCTCGATCATCGAGCGCTTCAAGGACCGTGGCCAATCTCCTGACGGGGTTTCGGAATCCGACATCGACGACTTCGCATTGGGGCGTACGCGGGAGCTGTATGCCGCGTATCAGGAGCGGCTGTCGACGTTGAATGCCTGCGATTTCGGCGATCTGCTCCTGCATTGCCTGCGCCTGTTCGGCCAACAGCCCGAGATCCTTGCCGACTATCAGCAGCGCTTTCGCGCGATCCTGGTCGACGAGTACCAGGACACCAACGTCGCGCAGTACCTCTGGCTGCGGCTGCTCGCGCAACGCCACAAGAACATCACCTGCGTCGGCGACGACGACCAGTCGATCTACAGCTGGCGCGGCGCCGAGGTCGGCAACATCCTGCGCTTCGAGCGGGATTTCCCGGGCGCGCAGGTGGTTCGCCTCGAGCGCAACTACCGCTCGAGCGGGCACATCCTGGGCGCGGCCTCGGGCCTGATCGCGCGCAATCGCTCGCGCCTCGGCAAGACGCTCTGGACCGAGGGCGATGCCGGCCTGCGCATCCGGATCGCGGCGCTTTGGGACGACGAGGAGGAGGCCCGCTTCGTCGGCGAGGAGATCGAGGCGGCGCAGCGCGAGGGGCGCCGGCTCTCCGACATCGCGGTGCTGGTGCGCGCCGGCTTCCAGACCCGGGCGTTCGAGGAGCGGTTCATCAACCTCGGCCTGCCGTACCGGGTGATCGGCGGCCCCAGATTCTACGAGCGCGCCGAGATCCGCGACGCCATCGCGTATCTGCGCATGGTGCATCAGCCGGACGACGACCTGGCGCTGGAGCGGATCATCAACGTGCCGAGACGCGGCCTCGGCGAGGCGACGCTGCAGCTGCTGCGCCGCACCGCCCGCGACGGCGGCATCAGTCTCTGTGCCGCGGCGCGCACCTTGTGCGGGACCGACGAGCTGCGGCCGAAGGTGCGCAGCACGATCCTCGCCCTGCTCGACGACTTCGAGCGCTGGCGTGCGCTCGCGGCGCGGGTGCCGCCGCGCGCGGTCGCCGAGACGGTGCTCGAGGAGTCCGGCTACGTCCGGATGTGGCAGGAGGACCGCGCGCCCGACGCCCCCGGCCGGCTCGAGAACCTCAAGGAGCTGGTCCAGGCGCTCGCCGAGTTCGAGACGCTCGCCGGCTTCCTCGAGCACGTCGGCCTGGTCATGGACAACGTCCAGGACCCGACCGGCGACATGGTCACCCTGATGACCCTGCACAGCGCCAAGGGCCTGGAGTTCGATACCGTGTTCCTGCCCGGCTGGGAGGAGGGGGTGTTCCCGAACCAGCGGGCGATGGACGAGGGCGGGCTCAAGGCGGTCGAGGAGGAGCGGCGCCTCGCCTACGTCGGGCTCACCCGGGCCAAGCGCGCCGCGACCGTCTGCTACGCCGCCAACCGGCGCATGTACAATCAATGGGCGACGAGCATGCCGTCCCGCTTCATCGAGGAGCTGCCGGCCGCGCACACCGAGTTCCTCCAGCGCCAGCAGGTGCCCGAGCCGCAGATGAGCGGCTGGTTCGACGATCTGCGCGCGGGCGGGCGCGGCCCGGGGTTCGCGCGCATGCGCGCCGCCGGCAAGGCGCCCCTGATCGACGGCCAGGCGCGGGTGCTGACCACCGAGCTGCCCAAGAGCCGGCACGCGATCGCAATCGGCCAGCGCATCTTCCACGAGAAGTTCGGCTACGGTCAGGTGCTCGCGGTCGAGGGCAACAAGCTGCAGATCGCCTTCGACAAGGCCGGCACCAAGAAGGTCATCGACAGCTTCGTCGCGCCGGCCTGAGCATGGTCCCCGCCTCGTGCCGGCGATCAAGCGTGAGCATGGTCCCGGCCTCGCGCCGTCATATTGGATCCGCGAAGTCTCCACCTTCGCGGGCGCGCCGGCCGCACCACCAACCCCGGCGCGCGGGCCAAGCGCGAAAGTCAGAAGAGTTCTGCGCTTGGTTCTATGCTCGTCCTCCTCATCGTCACCCGCGGGCTCGACCCGCGGGTCCAATGTGCCCGGCTCGAACCCAATGCTGTCCGGTTTAAACCTTCATGCAACGAGTTTCGACGACCAGCCCGTCCTCCTCATGGTCAGCCGCAGGCCCGACCCGCGGGTCCACTGAATGTGCCCGGCTCGAACCCAATGCTGTCCGGTCAACCTCATGCCAACCAATTTCGACGACCAGCCCGTCCTCCTCATCGTCACCCGCGCGCTCGACCCGCGGGTCCACTGAATGTGCCCGGCTCGAACCACAATGCTGTCCGGTTAACCTCATGCTAACCCATTTCGACCACCATGGCGCGGCCATGGGATGCTGGGAATCCGTGCGCGCGACCCGAAATCCGGCCGGCGCTCGGATGCCCACCATAGCCCGCGGCATGAGCTCACCTTGCCATGCACGGGTTAACAAAAGGTTGATGTCGGCGCCGTTCCGACTCGTCCCGCTGCCCGCCAACGCGAGGCCCCGCCTGGCATTGCCGGCGCCACAGGTCCCCAGCAACCGGACAGCCAGGGCTCGAACCAGAGCAGACCAAATGGCATACGAACTCCTGCTGTCGAGCATCAGTCATGGTCGAAGTGCCCCTTTGGCAGAGTCGCTTCGTGGTCCCGGGCGCCGCGGTCGAGCTGTTCCTCGCCGAGCTCGAGGACGTCGGGATCAGCGTCGCCGCCTTCGAGGAAGGGCCGGAAGGCGGCGTCCATGGCGCGCTCTGGCGGGTCGAGCTGATCCACCGGGGCGAGCCCGACCAGCAGGAGCTCGCCGCCCGCCTGGCGCCGCTCGCCGAGCGCTCGGGGATCGATCGGATCGACCTCACGGTGGCGCCGCTGGCGACCACCAACTGGCTGGCGCGGGTGGCGGAAAGCTTCATCCCGCGCCGGGTCGGCCGGTTCTGGATCTACGGCAGCCACGTGCGCGCGGCGGTGCCCGAGGGTGCGATCGCCATTCAGCTCGAGGCCGGGCTCGCCTTCGGCTCCGGGGAGCACGAATCGACCCGGGGCTGCCTCCTGGCGCTCGATGATCTCGCGCGCCGCCGCCGCTTCCGCCGGGTCCTCGACGTCGGCTGCGGCTCCGGGATCCTGGCGCTTGCCGCCGCCCGGTGCTGGCCCGCCGCCGTGCTCGCGGTCGACAACGATCCCGACGCGGTCGCCGTGGCC
>JBOHKK010000112.1:0-16546 GCA_050729115.1 Geminicoccaceae bacterium
GGCTCAGAGTGCTCGGCCCGGCGCCGGCGCCGATCGCGCTCTTGCGCGGCCGCCATCGCCAGCGCCTGCTGGTGATCGCCGCGCCCGAGATCGATCTGCCCGCGGTCCTGGCCCCCTGGCTCAAGGGACGCAGGCTGCCCGGCAGCCTGCGCCTGCAGATCGACGTCGATCCCTACAGCTTTCTTTAGCCTTCTTGTTCTACCGATGCGCTATCTTCACAAATTGGACTTCTAGGCTTAAGAGCCTACTATCAATGATCGACGGAGATGACCGTGGCGGGCTTCTCGGAGTTCTTCAAGGGCTGCTCGGCGCCGTCGTGATCTTGGGAGTAGTGCCCGGTTTCGCGCTCTTCCTCCTTTGGCACGCGGTGGCATCGCGGCGCCGCGGGGAGCCCCTTAGGGAAGCTACGATGAACCTCCAACCGCATTGGGCGCGGTTGATCGGCGCGCGACCCGAAGAGATGACTCGGCCGGAGGTGAACATCGAAGCCGTTGCGGAGTTGATCAGAAAAGTCAGTGGTACCGCCTCATCGCTCCCGGCCGTGGCGCGGTAGCGATGAGCTTCAATCTATTGCCAGCTACGACGACGGACGTGCCGCCGGCGTGTTGAGCTTCTGTTAACCGCCGTGGTCTAGTCAGCGCCAGGAGGCCGCGCGAGCGCGACCGACCCGATCTCTTGGCGGTGATGCACACGCAATCCACGATCCGACCCGCGGCGGCGCCGCCCGACCATCACGATCTGCGCCGCGCGCTCGATGCGGTCCTGGCAAGGCGCCACCTCGCGCTCGCCCTGGTCGTCGCTGTCTATGTCGCATTCGTGCTCGGGGTCGGGTTCAGCCGATCGTATATCGGCTACCACGAGACCGACTACGTGCAGTTCTTCGTGCCCGACGCCGAGCGCTTTCTCGCCGGCGAGCCGCTGCAAGGGGCGTTTCATCCGCCGCTCTATCCGATCCTGATCGCCGGCGCCTATGCGTTGCTGGGCGACTGGCTGGCTGCGGGCATCGCCGTGTCGCTCGCCTTCGGTCTGGCGGCTCTGGTGTGCAGCCATCTGCTGTTTCTTCGCCTGGGCGGCCTGCCAGCGGCGTGGGGCGCCGGCCTGACCCTCATGGGATCCTTCAATTTTCTGGTCGAGTCGGCGCGGGCGTCGGCGGACACCATGTTCTTCGCGCTGTTCGTGGCCAGCTGTCTGCTCGCGCTCGAGGCGTTGCGCTCCGGCTCGCGCCGGCTGTGGGCCGCCTGCGGGTTGGTCGTGGGACTGGCCATGATCACCCGCACCAACGCACCGCCGCTGCTCCTGCTCGCCCTGGCGCCGTTCCTGGGAGCCGGGTCGCGCCGCGCCAGGGCTGCGGACTGCCTGTATCTGATCGCGGGCGCCGCTCTGCCGTTGCTGGTCATCGCCGCCTACGGCGGCGCCACCGGCAGTCAGGTCTGGCCCTCCGACAACCATCTCAGCCTCGCCACGACCTATTTCTCCGGAGGCGACGATCGCAATTCCATCGACGCCGCCCTGCGGGTGGCCGGCCGCTTCGGCAGCCTGGGCGAGGTGCTGCTGCACGATCCGGGTCACATCGCGACGACCTACCTGCGCGATCTGTATCAGCTGCTGGCGGTGGACATCACGGCGCTGGTGGAGCCGCCGCTGTACTTCATGTTCCTGCCCGGCGTCTTTCTCCTGTTGGCGAGGAGCTGGGGGCGCGCCTTCGCGCTCGTGCTGGCCGTCATGGCGGCCGAGCTCCTGCTGACCAACCTCAAGCAGTTCCAGGCCCGCTATTACCTGTTCCTGGTGCCGCTGATGGGCGCCGCCGTCGGCCACATGTGCTGGCATGTTCTCTGCGCGGAGTGGGCCGCGCGCTGGCGCCAGACGTTCGCGCCGGCTCTCTTTTTGATGTTGGCCGCAGCAGTCGCTCTCGCCGTCGCCAAGACCTACCGGGGCACCGAAGGCGCAACCGTCGAGCTCGCCCAGCTCGTGCCGGCAACGCTCGGGCTGATCGAGGGCGGTTCGGCCGTCGTCGCGCGCAAGCCGCACCTTGCGTTCTACACCGGCGCCAGGAACCTTCACCTGCCGGATCTCGACACCCTGGACCAACTGCACGACTACTTGCGGCCGCAGGGCGCGCAGACGCCGCTCTACCTCCTGTACGGCGAGATCGAGCATCGGCTGCGGCCGCAGTTCCAGGCGCTGAGAACGGCGACCGGCGCGCCGGACTGGCTGGAGGTGGTGGCCGAGAGTACCCCAGCCGGGCAGTGGGTCCTGTACCGGTACCGGCCGCCCCCGAGCGATTGAGCGCCGCCTCCGACCTCAGCGCCCCGGCGCCGGCGCCGATCGCGCTCCTGCGCGGCCGCCATCGCCAAACGTCTACTCGTGATCGCCGCGCCCGAGATCGATCTGCCGGCGGTCCTCGCGCCCTGGGTCGAGGGACGCAGGCTGCCCGGCAGCCTCCGCCTGCAGATCGACGTCGATCCCTACGGCTTCATGTAGCCGAACCCGGCGCCGAGAATGCGTTGGCGGCAGCCTGGGCCCGGATGCATCCGCAGGGCGCTTTCCAGAACCTTCGGTAGGTTCCTTTGGGCGAGGCCCGGGCGAGAGCCAGACGCTGACCGCCGGCGCCGAGCCCGAACCATGCGTGGGTATGCTGGACGGGGGTCGGCCGCAGTGCGCCACGAACGACGGCACGACGGAGCGGGCCCGGGCTGATCGTCCGATCAGCCGGGCGGGAGCACTTGGTAGAGCTGCCACTCTCCGAACTTGGCGATTTCCGCCAAGTCGGGATTGGCTTCTGCCCGAAGCTTATAGATAGAGGAATGCAACATCACATAACCAATGTGGTTCCTGGTCAGAATTTCTGCACTAAGACCGTTGGACAGCTCATATTTTGGCTTGACATACGTATCATAGATGGCGGGGTCGTGCTTCTTCCAGTACTGGCCCCTATGGGCATACAGGGCGATCCGAACCGGATCACTTCCAGTATTCAAGACGAACTGCTCGGGCCGGTTCGAAGCTACGAGCACGTTCAGATAGCGGAGCGTCTCGCTCTCGATCAGGACCTTCTCAGAGCCGCGATCGAAGAGCGCCTGCGTGTACCGCCCGGCGGCGCGTTCATCTCGGGTGAATCGGTTGTCGCCTCGGTAGGTGAGGACCAGATCGAAGCTTTCGAGCGCGAACCCGAGCGCACAAACGAGAACCGCCGGGATCAACACCCGGCGGCGATGCTTCTCCGGGAACCTCTCGGCAAACGCCTTGAGCCAATACGCCAGGAACGGCAGCAGCAACAGAGCCCAAGGGCCGTCGAGCCGCCACGGTGCGCCGACCGCGACGCTCTTGGTCGCGACCACGACGCCGGTGATCACGACCAGCGGCGCAAAAAGCACTCCGGCCCAAGTCGGCAGACGACGATCAGACCAAGACAGGAAAGCCAAGATCAAGAGACCGACGAACAGAGGTGTTGATGCCACATCCAGCAGGAAGCGACCGAGATGGTTCACCTCCAATGCGTGAAGCACGGCCTTGCCACTCGCCCCTCCTTGGATCCTGGCAACCGACAGGTTGTCGAAGCTACCGTAGAAGAGCAGCGAATCGGCAATCCACAAGGCGGGAAAGATGCTAAGGATCAACGCGTTGACGAAAAACCACGTGGTGCACGGGCGGCTGGACCTGATCCAACGGTAAGTCAAGAAAACAAGTAGCAAAGCTGCCTAAAAGCAACCTTCGTAGCGGACCGTAGATGCCAGGAACATGCAGGTCGACGAGGCTAGGAGATTGTTGTCTCTTTCGGACCTGAGCCAGCCTGCCAGAAAGGACGCAGCTAGTATAATGAATAGGTTGTAGTATGCTTCGGAAGCAGGCACGATACTAATAATGAACCTGTGGTAAAAATGAACACCCGAGAACCGCGGTTACAAGGTTAATAGTGCGATCGTTAAAAAGTCGTTGTGACAGAAATACGAGAGCACCTAGATTAAGCGGGCCAGCGATCTGCGTGAGAATCCGGGGTGTCAAGAAAAGATCGTCGTAGATTTTAAGGGCGGCTCCCACGAAGATCTTATAGAACGGTGGCCAGATCAGAGGTTCAACGGCACGGGCAAGCGTCAGGTCCGCGGACATGCGGACATGCGTGCGCGCACGCTCTCATCCATGGATACCGAGTAGAAGCCGACCTGGTAGCAAAAGATCTGACTGACCAGTGCGACAGTGCCAATCAGGGCAAGGGCAATTTCATAGGAGCCCGGAAAAGAACGCTGCGCGGTCGTTGTCATGAGGCCTGCTCCGGGCATTTCACCTTCTGGCCCTGAGAAGACGTCGGTGGTCGATCGGTCGGCGCGCCAGGCAACCCCTCGCGCAACCGGCCGCGCCGACCTTTGTCGATGCCCGCAGTCGAGAGGAGCCGTCCTGACCATCGCCAGGGGCGGCTTCGCTCCTTACGATTGAGCGATGTCAAGCTTTGCCCGAGCACGCTGCGTTTCTCGAGACGCCATGGCCAATATCCTTGAGCGCTCGTGTCGTCAAGCGGCGCCAACCGGTTGTCGCTCTCCTATTGGTGCGGGGGCCGTGAAGAAGCGGTTAAGCCAGGAAGCGCAAACATGGTCGCTCAGTCCCGCGCTGTGGCTCCTGCATCGTTACAGGCGGCGGCGACCGACTGATACCGGGCTCACAAAGTTCGAACCTTGGTTCGCCCGGCATCATCCTTCTCTTTGGGCGCGCGGCCGACCAGCCAACCCCGCGCGCGATGCCGATCCCGAAGGTCAGGACTTTGTGGGATCGGTATGAGACGCACCTCGGCCTGACACCACGCGAGGAGGCACAACCTCCAGCTACACCACTGGCGGTTCCACCATCTTCCGAAGATCCGCGGATTCCGCTCGCTGACTTCGACCTCCGGGATCGGACCGGTTCCCGCCCAAAGGGGCGCTCCGGGGCGAGGCCCGGCTTCGGATGGGCGCGGCGCGGTGCCGGTGCCTTGGCGACTTGCATACCTCAGGGTGCTATGATATCCGACCGGCGCTTCGCCGGAAGGGTGGGCGCGACAACCGTCGTTTGCGACCAATCAATCGGCTGACCGCCGGAGAGACAGCGTTTGCCAGCAACAACCGTGCATGCGTCGGGCTTGGCGGGTCGCTATGCCGCGGCCCTGTTCGAGCTCGCCCAGGACCAGGACGCGCTCGACGCGATCGCCGAGGATCTGCACCGCCTTTGGGACATGATCGGCGAGAGCGCGGATCTGGAGCGCCTGATCCGCAGTCCGGTGCTGTCGCGCGACGAGCAGGGCCGGGCGGTTGCGGCGCTCGCCGAGCGGGCCGGCTTCCGCCCGCTGACCCGGCAGTTCCTCGGTGTGCTGGCCCACAAGCGCCGATTGTTCGCACTGCCGGACATGGTCGCGGCCTATGATGCCATGCTCGCCGAGCACAAGGGCGAGGTCGGGGCCGAGGTGGTCTCCGCCGTGCCCTTGTCGGCGGCGCAGCTGGAGAGCGTCCAGGGCCACCTGAGTGCCGCCGTGGGGCAGACCGTGAAGCTGTCGGCGTCGGTCGATCCGAGCCTGCTCGGTGGGCTGGTGGTGCGGCTCGGCTCGCGTATGATCGACGCATCGATTCGGACCAAGTTGCACCAGCTGGAGCTGGCGCTGAAAGGGGCAGCCTGATGGACATCCGCGCCGCCGAGATCTCCGCCATCCTGAAGGAGCAGATCGCCAACTTCGGCACCGAGGCCGAGGTCACCGAGGTCGGCAGCGTGCTGTCGGTCGGCGACGGCATCGCCCGGGTCTACGGCCTCGACCAGGTGCAGGCCGGTGAGATGGTCGAGTTCGAGGACGGCACCCGCGGGATGGCGCTCAATTTGGAGACCGACAACGTCGGCGTGGTGATCTTCGGCGACGACCGCCATATCGGCGAGGGCGGGGTGGTCAAGCGGACCAAGTCGATCGTCGACGTGCCGGTGGGCAAGGGTCTGCTCGGGCGCGTGGTCGATCCGCTCGGGACGCCGCTCGACGGCAAGGGGGCGATCGAGGCCACCGAGCGCCGTCTGGTCGAGGTCAAGGCGCCGGGCATCATCCCGCGCCGCTCGGTGCACGAGCCGATGCAGACCGGCCTCAAGGCGATCGATGCCCTGATCCCGATCGGCCGCGGCCAGCGCGAGCTGATCATCGGCGACCGCCAGACCGGCAAGACCGCGATCGCGATCGACACCTTCATCAATCAGCGGGGAATCAACGCCGGCGACGACGAGTCCAAGAGGCTCTACTGCATCTACGTGGTGGTCGGCCAGAAGCGCTCCTCGGTCGCCAAGGTGGTCAAGATCCTCGAAGACCACGGTGCCATGAGCTACTGCATCGTGGTCGCGGCGACCGCCTCCGATCCGGCACCGCTGCAGTTCCTGGCGCCCTACGCGGGCTGCAGCATGGGGGAGTACTTCCGCGACAACGGCATGCACGCGCTGATCGTCTACGACGACCTGTCCAAGCAGGCCACGGCATACCGCCAGATGTCGCTCTTGCTGCGGCGGCCGCCGGGGCGCGAGGCCTTCCCCGGCGACGTGTTCTATCTGCACTCGCGCCTGCTCGAGCGCGCCGCCAAGATGAACGAGGACCACGGCGCCGGCTCCCTCACCGCATTGCCGGTGGTCGAGACCCAGGCGAACGACGTCTCCGCCTACATCCCGACCAACGTGATCTCGATCACCGACGGCCAGATCTTTCTCGAGACCGATCTGTTCTACCAGGGCATCCGGCCGGCCCTGAACGTCGGGCTCTCGGTGTCGCGGGTCGGCTCGGCGGCGCAGATCAAGGCGATGAAGCAGGTCGCCGGGCGGATCAAGCTCGAGCTCGCCCAGTATCGCGAGATGGCGGCCTTCGCCCAGTTCGCCTCCGACCTGGACGCCGCCACCCAGAGGCTGCTCAATCGCGGCGCCCGGCTGACCGAGCTCTTGAAGCAGGGTCAGTATCAGCCGATGCCGGTCGAGCTGCAGGTCTGCATCATCTATGCCGGCGTGCACGGCTATCTCGATCGCCTCCCGGTCGCCGGCGTGACCCGCTACGAGCAGGGGCTGATCGGCGAGCTCGAGGCCAACGGCGGCGATATCCTGAAGTCGGTCCGCGAGGAGGGCCAGCTCAGCGAGGCGACCGAGAACAAGCTCAAGAGCCTGTTGGACAAGTACACCCAGGCCTTCGCCTGAGCCGCCCATGCCCAGCCTGAAGGACCTGCGCAACCGCATCGGCAGCGTCAAGCAGACGCAGAAGATCACCAGCGCCATGAAGCTGGTGGCGGCCTCGAAGCTGCGGCGCGCGCAGGACCAGGCCGAGGCGTCCCGGCCGTTCGCCGAACGCATGGCCGACATGCTCGCGAATCTCGGCGCCAACGTCGCGGACATGGAAAGCGCGCCGCGGCTGCTCGCCGGCACCGGCAGGGACCAGGTCCACCTTCTGGTGGTTGCGACCGCCGATCGCGGTCTGTGCGGCGGCTTCAACAGCTCGATCGCGCGAGGCGCTCGGAACCGGGTTCGGGAGCTGCTCGAGAGCGGCAAGGAGGTCAAGCTTCTGTGCGTGGGCCGCAAGGGCCGGGACATGCTGCGGCGCGAGTTCGGCTCTCTGATCGTGGACACCATCGAGGGGGTCGGCCGCCGGCGCCTGGATTACGCCGAGGCGGTCGGCATCGGCGAGCGGCTCGAGCGGATGTATGAGGCGGGTGAGTTCGATGTCTGCACGATCGTCTTCAACCGCTTCAGATCGGTGATCAGCCATGACCTGACGTTGCAGCAGCTGATCCCGGTCGAGCCGGCGGCGCTCGACCAGGACCCCGCCGAGGTCAGGCCGGTGTACGAGTTCGAGCCGGACGAGCAGACCATCCTGACCGAGCTGCTGCCGCGCAACCTCGCCGTGCAGATCTACCGGGCGCTGGTCGAGAATGCGGCGAGCGAGCAGGGCGCGCGCATGACCGCGATGGACAATGCGACGCGCAACGCCGGCGACATGATCGGCCGCTTGACCTTGTTCTACAATCGTACCCGCCAGGCCCAGATCACCAGGGAGCTGATCGAGATCGTGTCCGGTGCGGAGGCGCTGTGATCCCGGCATCGACCTTCGAGCAAAGGGAATCCTTATGAATGCCGTAGCCAAGCATGACATCCCGGCCAAGAAGAAGATCCAGGCCAAAGAGAATATCCAGACCGGGCGCGTCACCCAGGTGATGGGAGCGGTGGTCGACGTCCAGTTCGACGGTCATCTGCCTGCAATCCTGAACGCGCTCCAGACCGACAACCACGGCAACAGGCTGATCCTCGAGGTCGCCCAGCATCTCGGCGAGGCGACCGTGCGCACGATCGCCATGGACGGCACCGACGGGCTGACCCGCGGTCAGGAGGTGGTCGATACCGGCGAGCCGATCGCGATGCCGGTCGGGCGCGAGACGCTCGGGCGCATCCTCAACGTGATCGGCGAGCCGGTCGACGAGAGGGGCCCGGTCAACGCCAAGATCCACGTGCCGATCCACCAGCCGGCGCCGGAGCTGGTCGACCAGTCGACCGAGACCGAGATCCTGGTCACCGGGATCAAGGTGGTCGACCTGCTGACCCCCTACCCGAAGGGCGGCAAGATCGGGCTGTTCGGGGGCGCCGGCGTCGGCAAGACCGTGATCATCATGGAGCTGATCAACAACATCGCCAAGGCGCATGGCGGCTTCTCGGTGTTCGCAGGCGTCGGCGAGCGCACCCGCGAGGGCAACGATCTGTATCACGAGATGATCGAATCGGGCGTGATCAACCTCGAAGACCTGAGCCAGTCCAAGGTGGCGCTGATCTACGGCCAGATGAACGAGCCGCCCGGGGCGCGGGCGCGGGTCGGCCTCTCGGGCCTCACCGTCGCCGAGCACTTCCGCGACACCGAAGGCCAGGACGTGCTGCTGTTCATCGACAACATCTTCCGCTTCACCCAGGCGGGCTCCGAGGTCTCGGCGCTGCTCGGCCGGATTCCCTCGGCGGTGGGCTATCAGCCGACGCTCGGCACCGACATGGGCGCGCTGCAGGAACGGATCACCTCGACCAAGAAGGGCTCGATCACCTCGGTCCAGGCGATCTACGTGCCGGCCGATGATCTGACCGACCCGGCGCCGGCGACCGCGTTCTCGCACCTGGATGCGACCACGGTGCTGTCCCGCCAGATCGCCGAGCTCGGCATCTACCCCGCGGTCGATCCGCTCGACTCGACCTCGCGCATCCTCGAGCCCGCGGTGGTCGGCGACGAGCATTATCAGGTGGCGCGCGAGGTGCAGGAGATCTTGCAGCGCTACAAGGCGCTTCAGGACATCATCGCGATCCTCGGCATGGACGAGCTGTCCGAGGAGGACAAGCTGACCGTCGCCCGCGCGCGCAAGCTGCAGCGGTTCCTCTCGCAGCCGTTCCACGTCGCCGAGGTGTTCACCGGCACCCCGGGCACGCTGGTCGCGCTCAAGGACACGATCGCAGGGTTCAAGGCGATCTGCGCCGGCGCGTACGACGATCTCCCCGAGGCGGCGTTCTACATGGTCGGACCGATCGAGGAGGCGGTCGAGAAGGCCAAGCGCATGGCCGCCGAGGCTTAGGGCGGTGGCAGACGGCGCCGACGACAAGGTCGCGTTCCAGCTGGTCGCGCCGGAGCGGCTGCTGGCCAGCGCCGAGGTCGACATGGTGGTGGCGCCCGGCGCCGAGGGCGATTTCGGCGTCCTGCCGCAGCACAGCCGGTTCATGTCGATCCTGCGGCCGGGCGTGATCGAGACCTATCTGGGCGCAGAGGTGAGCGAGCGCATCTTCGTGGGCGGCGGCTTCGCCGAGGTCAACGAGCGCGGCTGCACGGTGCTGGCCGAGGAGGCGATGCGGGTCGCGGAGATCGACCTCGAGCGGGCGCGCCGGCGCCTTTCGGCCGCCCAGGACGAGCTCCGGGAGGCGAAGGACGACACCGCGCACAGCCGCCTGGAGCGCGAGATCGGGATCGCCGAGGCCCAGATCCAGGCCGCCGGCGGCTGATCGCGGGCGCACCGGGGCGGTTAGCGAGAGACAAAGAAAATGTGCTCGCCTTTGTAGTAGCTCTCCGTACGGATGCCCTCGTTGAGAGACCAATGACACCCCGACAAATGCCTGGAGATATCATCCTTGCGGAACGAGATGCTCACTATGTCCCTTGTCGGGTCGTAGAGAATGGTCCTGGTCTTACGACCAAAGGGAGTGAACAATATGATGCATAGCTTCTTCCTAAACGAGTTGACTGCATTATGCAGTATCTTTTCCAAATCAACGTTGTGCTCTAGGACGTGGCGAAGAAGAATGCCATCCGCCGAGCTAGTGTAATTGCAGAGGTCAACGACTTTGTCAGCGAAAGGTGTAGCGCTTCCGTCAATGCCAATATACTTAGTTTTGCAAAAGGATCGGAATCCTCCGCCGCCACACCCCCAGTCTTCAACTACATCGACGTCCGCAAGGTACTCTGCAGCTAGTCGATAGGTCGTCTCGTCTCCCCAGAGCCGTTCTTCGGTCAAATTCCGATAGACCGCATCCCATTTTGCAGTGTTTTGAGATATTTTGGGCGATGAGCGCCATATGCGTGCCAGCAGGCGCAGCTTCGCCATCTGTCCCCTGCTGCGCAGTTTCAGCCAAATAGATCTCGCTGAGTCCGAGGGCAAATTATTGCGAGCGGTCGTCGAACGGCCGTCTTGCGGTTGCAACTCTCTCGTTTCGTGCATTCGATCCTCCCGTTCGCGCTGGTCGCCCAAGCACTTCTTCGAACGATGAACGCGTATCCCCAGATGGCCCTGCCCTGGCGAGGAGAATGCTGCCCGAAAGGCCATTTGGCAAGGAATCGATCGAGGGAAGCCGACAGCGTGCTTCGTCATTTTGCGAGCCGCCGACGGCTGAGACGGCGGCGCCTGCTCGCCGCCGCGTGCTCCTCCATCGAGCCGTCGCGCAGTCGCGCCGCGCCTACACTACAGCGCGTTGGCCCCGCCCGGCGCCAATTGACGACCGTCAGCCGATAGATCGAGGCGACGGCGGCCCATGCTGACGTGGCGATAGAGAATGCACGAGCACCGGATCGCCGCGCAGCCCACCGGCATGGAGGTCGCCGATGCCCTCGTTTGAGAGAAATTCGCCGACGACACGCGCAGCGTTAACGATACATTGATGCCGACTTGCTAGCTTGCACGGGCCAGCCGGAGCCGAGCGAACCTGTGCGCAACCCGCTTTGCCCAGCCGCTTTTCTCGCCGTCGCCCTCGCGGCAGACCCACCGGCTTCGGCTGAGGTCGCGATCGACACGTCCAGTCCGGACGCGGTCATGGCGAGCTTCGCCGAGCTCCATGAAAGCTGGACCCACGTCCAGTTCTTGGACTTCATGCGTGCCGCCATGATGGCCGGGCTGCCGGACGACGTCGAAGACCCGGTGTCATGGCAGGAAAGCCGGAACCGGTGGGAGTTTCTGCCAGATACGCTTGCGATGTTCGCAGGTACCTCGTTCTTCCTGCCGCTCGTTCTGGAAGGCGAACCTTTGTTCGACTACTTCCCCCCGAGAAGTTCGAGCCGTGGGTCCGAAAGTTCCTGCGCCACGGGCTTGAAGGCAGGACGATCGAGGCCCTGGTGCGTCTCGGCCGCAGCCGGGAACGTGCGGTTCTGGTCGAACTTCGAGAACAGGCCGTGAGCGCGCTGCCCGAGCTCGAAGAGCAGGTGGAGGGTGCGGAGGCCGACGCATCGCGCCCAGGCGCCTCGACCCGGGACAGGTACATTCTCGAAAGACGAGCGCGGCGGCTTGCCGACAACCGGGTGCGCATCGAGCGCCTCGACCGGCGCCTCGAGGAACTCGAGGAATATGCCCAGTTTGCGCCTGGTGCAATCGGGTGCAGCCTTGATCAGCGCATCGATCTGTCGACCGAGGAGGCCATGCTGGTGGATCTCGAGGCTCTGGCCAGGACGTGCTCGCAACAGCCGCTCATCCGATTCCTGCGGGCCGCTGCATTCGTCTCGGAGGTGCCGGCCGGCCTCGCCGAACCGGGTGCGCGCATGCAAGCAGCAGCGCTGCTCAGGACGAAGGACAGGCTGCGGTCGGCCGTCCAGGCGATCCTGGGGCTTGCGGCCCTTCTCCAGAAGGCCCCCCTTGTCCGGGGCATCGACAGCATACCGGGGCGACTGAAGAGGGCTTTGGATGTCGCCCTCGAGGGGCGGACGATGTCGGAGGTCGTGGACGAGGGCGAGTGGCTGGAGCGCGCGTTCCTTACCGCGCTTCGAGAGGAGCTGTCCAGCCAGCTCCGATCTGAGATCGAGCGGCAGTGGAGCGAGGCCGCAGAGCAGGGAACCGCAGCGCAGGGAACCGCAGCGCCGGAACGGCCGAGCGGCCGAGTCAGGCGGCTCCGCGCCGAGATGGAGCGGATCGACCGGCGACTTGCCCTGCTCGAAGCCGACAGGCCTCGGCCGCCGGCACCGGGCGCCAACTGAGGGAACCGAGACCGATACGGCTCCCACCGCGGCTGCCATCTTGCCGAGTCAGTGTCTCTTCGAAGAGCCGCCGGTGCGTGTTATCGTGCCCGCGGAGGATCGATCGATGACCACGGCCGCGGCACGTACCCGCCCCCGCATGACGGTCGGCGAATTCCTCGGCTGGACCGGGGAGCAGGCCGACGACGAGTTGGTCGCGGGGGTGCCGGTCCGGCTCATGGCGCCGAGCAACATCCGGCACGCCCGAATTCAGCGCAACGTCAGTGCGACCCTGAGAGGCGCGATTGCCGCGACCGGCCTATCTTGCGAAGTGTTCGACGCGGGTCCGGGCGTTGCCGTTGGTCTGGATGGCGACGAATGCCGGATCCCGGACCTCGTGGTGACCTGCGCGTCGGCGATCGATGAAACCGCGCGGCTGGTTCCGGAGCCGACGATCGTGGTCGAGGTCGCCTCGCCGTCGACCCGCCTCGCCGACGTCAACACGTCGGTCCAGCACTATCTCGTGATCGAGCAGGACCGTCGCCGGGTCTACCATGACCGTGGGCCGAGCGGCGGCCTGGAGCCTCGGATCTTGCGCGAAGGCGAGATCGCATTGGACCCGCCTGGCATCCGGCTCGTCCTCCACGATCTCTATCGGGACACCGAGCTCGCCGCGCCCTGACCTCGGCGGCCACGGGAGAGTCTTCATTCCCATGGCATGGCGCGCCAGGTCCGATCCATGGTAAGGATCGTCCGGCCAAGGGCGGACGAGGAGCAACTGGATGAACGCGGCCCACTCGATACGCCGACTGGAAGAGGCTGGCTTCACCCACCAGCAAGCTACGGGTGTCGTCGAGGTGATTCAGGGCGAGGTGATCGAGAACGTCGCCACGCGCGACTACGTCGGCGAACAGGTCGCGTTGGTCAGAAAGGAGTTGGCCGACCAGATCGGCGCGGTCCGCCAGGAGCTCGCCGAGCAGATCGGCGCGGTCCGCCAGGAGCTCGCCGAGCAGATCGGTGCCGTCCGCCAGGAGCTTGCTCGCGAGATGGGCAGCCTGCGCACCGACATGGCCGACAACAGGACCGAAGTGATGCGCGCCATCAATCGGCTCGCGTTCTGGATGAACGGCTTCCTGGCGGCGCTGCTCGTCGCCGTCCTTGGGGTCCTCGGGGTGCTGATCGGCAGGTTGTAGGCCGCCGCCAGCTTCCGCGCCGCTCGCGATCCCGCCCCCAGCCTTCGGCGCGACGCGCGGGCGGCAGGTGTCCAGATGAGACCGACGACGTCCTGGTGCGCGCGATCGGCTTTTTGGACGACCCGCGGCCTTTGTTGGCCAAGGCTGATGCTTGCCGCGCCCGCGCCAAACCCCTTGCTTCACCCCGCCCGACGGGAGACCTCTATGCTCGATGGATGCGTGATCAGCGCGCCCGCGCCAGCGATCGGGCCGGATCTACGGCTCGCGGCTCAGACCCTGCTCCTCGAGCGCCTGGAGATACGCCGCCCAGAGCCGCTCCTGGTTGCGGCCGAGGTGGTAGAAATAGCGCCAGGAATACATGCCCGTGCTGTGCAGGTCGTCGAACATGATGCGCACGGCGTAATTGCCGACCGGCTCCAGGTCCATGATCCCGACGTGGCGCCGCCCGGCGACCACGGTCTTCTGCCCCGGGCCATGCCCCTGGACCTCCGCAGACGGGCTCTCGACCCGCAGGAACTCGGCCGGAAAGGTGAACCTGGCGCCGTCGTCGTACGCCACCGTCAGCGTCCTGGCGGCACGATCGACCCGCAGCTCGGTCGGCCAGGGCGGGCTATCGGCGCTCATTGCCGCCCCGCCCGGACCGCCGCTTCGGCGCGCGCACCGCTTCCGGAATCGCCTCGTCCTGGTCGACCGGGCGCGCCTCGTCGACCAGCATGATCGGGATGCCGTCGCGGATCGGGTAAGCCAGGCCCGCCTGCTCGCTGATCAGCTCCTGGCGTTCGCGATCGTACCGGAGCGGCCCTTTGGTCAAGGGGCACACCAGCAGCTCGAGCAGCTTGGGATCGACGGGACCGGGTGCCGGCTGATCGGTCATGGTCGGGAACCGCTCATGGTCAATGCCGCGGGCTCGCGGCCGGATCCTTCATGCCGAGCGCGCCCATCTGCAAGAGCGCGATCAGGACCTGGCAGCGCTGCTCGGGGTCGACCGCCTCCAGCAGCGCCTGCTTCTCGCACGGCTCGAAGGGGCAGATCATGGCCAGCGAGGTGATCAGGCCCCCAAGCGGGGCGGCGCGGATCTGCCCCCAATCGCAGCTGATGTCGTGCACCTCGAAGTAGCCGCGGAGCGCCTCGAGCAGCCGCGGCCGCAGACTGTCCGATGGCGACGGCGGCTCGAGGTCCACCTGCCAGCGATCGAAGCTCGCGCTCACCTGCCGGTACGGCGTGCTGACCTGCAGCTCCTCGACCACGTCGTAACGGCACACGCCGGTCAACGTGATCAGGTAGCGGCCGTCGTCGGTCTCGGCGAAGCTGGTGATCCGACCGGCGCAGCCGACCGCGAACAGGTCGGGACGGCCGGGGCCGCCGCCCGAGGGCTGGACCATGCCGATCACCCGATCGGTGCGCATGGCGTCCCGGGTCATCTGCAAGTAGCGCGGCTCGAAGATGTTGAGCGGCAGATTGCCATTCGGCAGCAAAATCGCCCCCGGCAGCGGAAAGATCGGGAACCGCGTCGGGAGCCCGCCGCAGAGACCCGCTTCGCCTGATGTGATCATCGCGCCACGCCCGCACTCACGTGCCGCACCTCGCGTCACGAGAACAGGACCGTCGACAGCTTGCGCCGTCCGCTCACGGTGGCCGGATGTTGCGGGCCGAGCGCATCGAAGAACTTGATCAACTGCTTGCGCGCCGCCTGATCGTGCCATTCGCGATCCTGGCGCACGATCGCCAGGAGATGCTCGATCGCAGGGTCGATCTGGCCCCGCAGGAACAACGCCGTGGCCAGGTCCAGGCGCGCCTCGTGGTCGTTCTGGTTGGCGCCGAGCCGGGCGTTCAGCTCGCCGACATCGGCCAGCGTGCCGGATTCCTCGGCCAGGCTCAGCGCCGCGCGGGCGCCGTCGACCTCGACGTGATTGGTGTGCTCGATCGGCACCCGCTGCAGCGTCTCGCGTGCCGCGCCGACGCGCCCCCTGGCGATCTGAGCGCGAGCGAGACCGGCGAGCGCTTCCGGATTGCCGGGCTCGCTCTCGAGCAGCCGGTCGTAGATCTGCAAGGCGCGATCGAGCTGCCCCGCCGCGGCCGCTTGCTTGGCCTGCTCGAGCCCGACCTCGGTCGGTCCCGGTCCGAGAGGTCCGACCAGCCGCTCCACGAAGAGCTTGATCTGGCTCTCGGGCAGGGCGCCGGCGAAGCCGTCGACCGGCTGACCGCCCTTGAAGCCGTAAACCATCGGGATCGACTGGATGCGTAGCTGCTGCGCCAGCTCGGGGCTCTCGTCGATATTGATCTTGACCAGGCGGACCTTGCCGCCCGCATTCTTGACCACCCGTTCGAGAATCGGCCCGAGCTGCTTGCATGGCCCGCACCACGGCGCCCAGAAGTCCACGATCACGGGCTGCTCGCGCGACGCCTGGATGACGTCGTCGACGAAATGCTGGGTATCGCTGTCCTTGATCACTGCGCCATCGGCGCCCGGCGCACCGCTCGTCCCCATCAGTCCCGACAACAAGCCCATGTCGACCCCTTACCCCGCGCCGAATTCGATTCCCGGATTGGCCTAAGATGGCTAAAGGGCCGCATGCGATCAAGGGGACCAACCAAGAGGACCGACCGCCCGCGATGCCGACCCCAGCCGGCCGGACGACGCCGGTATTGCCAAGCGGTTCGGCTTTGCCTATGTAGCAGCATCGGGCCTATGTAGCAGCATCGGCGGCGCCACCGGCGCCGGCGTGCGGGCGTAGCTCAGGGGTAGAGCGCAACCTTGCCAAGGTTGAAGTCGTGGGTTCGAATCCCATCGCCCGCTCCAGACCCGCTGATGTCCGACCCGGAGAGATGGGTGACGTTTTGTACCTAAGACAAGGGTGACAACCTCGGGCCGAAGGGGTTGTCGAGGGGTTGCAGGGTTCGCTGCTCCAGGTCGATGTAACCGAGATCATAGGTC
>JBOHKK010000113.1:0-16529 GCA_050729115.1 Geminicoccaceae bacterium
GCTCATCGGCGACCGCGATCATCCGCCGGTTCGGATAGGCGTGTCTTGCCGCGTCCCGGAGCTGCCGCGCCGCCTCCAGCTCGCGCCCCGGCGCCTTGATCACCAGGGTGATCAACGCCGCGGCCATCGAGCGACTGATTCCGGCGACGCAATGGATCAGGATCGGCGCCTCGTCGTCCGGCCAGGCGCGCAGGAAATCGATCAGGCCTTCGACGTGTTCCGCGGCCGGCAGGATGTGACCATCCAGCGGCTCATTGATGTCGTGAATCTCGACCCGATGGTGGCGATCTCCGGGGATCCGCGTGGGCGTCGGCGGCTGCTCGTTCGGTGCGACCAGCGACACCAGATGGCTGATGCCCAAGGCCTCCGCGTGCCCGGGCATTTCGATCAGATTGCAGACGTAGATGGCCGACATGGCGATGGCGAGCGACCCCGCAGGCGAGGGCTGGGTAGACGACGCATTACCATGGCAGGTTAGCGACAACCAAACCAAAAGGGCGACCCTGATGAGGGGTATGCCCGTTGGAGCACACTACACCGCTGCGGCTGCTTGTCGTCGAGCTACGAAACCGGCGCGCGAGCACTATATCAACGCCTCAACTCTTGTCCTGCATTTGTCGCAATTTTAGCGTATATTAATGAAACCTTGAATTAAACCGCAAGAGGCGTACTATCCTACCGAAAAGACGATCTGCCACATCTGGGGCGTACGAGGGGGCAGAGCGGTCAACCGCTCATACGCGTACAAGGAAGGCAGCCATGAGCACCGTCGGTGTTGTGGGGACGCAAGTCACAGTGGCTTTGGTCGCCGGGCGGACCTTGAGGGGGCAGTGTCTCGCACGCTTCCTCGAACTGAGCGGATTGGGCATCAGAATCGTGGCGCTGGAGAACATCCGCGAGGGCCTGCTTCGCCCGAACGGCTCCGTCGACCTCGCCATCGTCGATACCGGTGAGCACACCTGTCGCGATCCTGAAATCAGGACCAGCTTCGCCTGTCTGCGGGATGCGCTGCCGAGCGTGCCAATCGTCGTGGTATCGGATCGAGAGGACTGGTCGGCCGTCATCGACGCCCTGAATCTCGGGGCTCGGGCGTATTTCCCCTCCAGCCTCGACCCGGACATCCTGATCGAGACGCTGCGGTTCGTTCAGAAGGGCGGCACCTTCATTCCGCTGAGCGCGCTGATCAACGCCCCCGTGCACCGCAAGCGGCCGCAGGGCGCCGAAGGCAGGCGAATGGAGATGTGCGGCCTGACGCCGAGCGAGCAGCGCGTCCTCGAGCTGCTCAAGAAAGGGCAGCCGAACAAGGTCATCGCCCGGGAACTGGACATCGAGGAAGCCACGGTGAAGGTGCACGTCCGTCGGATCATGAAGAAGCTCAACGCGGCGAATCGCACGCAGGCGGCTCTGGTCGCGCAGCAGATGACCGACGCGGTCGCGTGAGCGATCGGGGATAGCGATGAAGGCTCGACATGGGCCGCGGCCGCCGTCACCCCACAGGCGTTCGCACGCGGACGGCGCCCTCGCTCCCCCACCGGGTGGAACCGCATCCGCCCTCTCCAAGCAGCTCCGGTTCGCTGCTCTCGGCGCGGCGGGCGCCTGTCGCGTGGTCGTCATCGTATTTCCGCGGCGGCGGACCTGATCCAGATATTCGGGAGCATTCCATGAACCCGCAGCGTCCGAGGCTATCCGGAGCGTCAGGCATGTTGCTCGGCGCCGGGCTGCTCTTGGTATTCGATCCGACCGGATCGGCGGCGCTCGAGCCGACCGGCAGTGCGGTGCCGACCGTCCAGGTGCGCGCGGGCGATCACGGCGACTTCGAACGCGTGGTGTTCGAATGGCCCGAGGCGATCGAGCATGACGTGGTGCACCATGCGGAGCACGTGACCGTCGCATTCGGCTGGCCGGGCAAGATCGGCCTCTCGCAGGTTCGGGACGGCATCGGGCAGCGCGTGGTCGACGCCTGGGCGGAGGGCGGCGACATCACCAGGCGGGTCGTGCTGCGGGTGTTGCCGGATACCAGGATCCGCTCATTCAGCCTGGAGGACAGTCGCGTCGTGGTGATCGACGTGTTCGGTGGCACGGCGGCGCCAAGCCTGGCGCCGCGGGCATCGGATCCGCAGCAGGAATCGATCGGGGAACTGAGGCGGGCGCTGGAGCAGCGGGATGCGGTCATCGAGAATCTGCTTGCTCGCGTAGAGCAGCTGGAGCGGACGGTCGCTCTGACGCGCGGGGAGCTCGATCGGGTCGTCGCCGGCGCGGCCGCAGCCGCTCCTTCGGTCGTGCACAGGCCAGTCCCGAAGCCGGGCTCACCGGCGGTCGCCGCGGCGGAGCCCTTCGCATCCGAACCTTTGGCAGCGCCGCCGGATGCAGCGGGACCTGGGCGGCAACGGGCAACGACCGGCCGGGAAGACGTTGCACAGCAGAGACAACCGGAGCGCCGGCAGACCGCCCAGACGGAAGCGCCCGCGCCGGGACAGGTCGAGGTCGACGAAGAGGCGGTCGAGCGGGCGCTCGACTTCACGCTGGTTCAGGAGGGTGCGCTCCTGCTGCCAACCGGCAGAGCCGAGTTCACGCCCAGCTTCACCTATACGCGACGGACCGGCGATTTCCCGGTCATCGTGGATCCCGGGGGCCAGAATCTGCTGGGCGAACGGGAGGTACGTCGCAACGAGTTTGATTTCTTCGGGAGCCTGCTGGTCGGGCTGCCGTTCGACTCGCAGCTGGAGCTGGGCTTGCCGTACAATCTGGTCGACCAGTCGGTGGTCGACGAGGTCGGGGGCGTCGGGACCCAGGAAGCGGACCGCACCGGCTATGGCCTGGGCGATTTCTCGGTGGGCCTGGCCAAGACCGTGCTGCGCGAGCGGAACTGGTTGCCGGACGTGGTGCTGCGGGGCACTTGGGATAGCGGCCTCGGTGAGAGCCAGGACAACGACGTCGTGCTGGACGGCGGTTTCCAGGAGCTGACCGGCTCCGTCACCCTCGCCAAGCGGCAGGATCCGCTCGTGTTTGTGGCCGGGGCGTCCTACGAATGGGCATATGACGAGCACGACGACATCGAGCCCGGCGATTCCTTGGGGTTTACCCTCGGCACGTTCCTCGCCGCCAGTCCCAGAACCTCGCTGCGGGTGGTGTTCAGCCAGAGCTTCACCGACGAGTTCAAGGTCGGCGGCGAGAGGATCCGCGGTTCCGACACCGTCCAAAGCATCCTGACCTTCGGCGCCTCGGCCATCCTCGGGCGCAACGTGCTATTGGATGGCGCGGTCGGGGTGGGCCTGACCGACGACAGCCCCGACTACTCGGTGTCCATCGCGCTGCCGATCCGCTTCAACACACCGGGCCTGTGAGCGCGCGGGGCGCTATCGGAGAAACACGAAGTCGTCCGGGCGCGGGGCCAGGCGGTTGGGTGGCAGCGTCTCATCCTCGTGAGCGACGACGAACCCGACCCGCCCGAACTCCGGGTAAGTCAGCCACGCGTTCTCAAACTCGTCGAGCGTGAGGGTGCGGTTGCCCCACGCCGGATCGGCGATGAGAATCCGGTTCCCCCTGATCCCGCGGAACACCACGAAGTGGCTGTAGCCGGCGACGCTGATCGGCACGATCACCGGCGCCCGCTCGATCAGGTCGTGGAGCTCGAGCTTGCCGTAGCCGATTCCCCCGTACCCGCGCGCGTCGACGTACCTCTTGAGATCCAGTAAGGAAAATCCCAACCGCGCCTTCACCATAGAGGGATTTTCCAGATATTCGTCGCGGCTGATCAGCGCTTTTGCAATCTCTCGCTCGGAGACCGGATCGTCATATTGGTACTTCAGAATGGTCCCGAGCGCGGCGGCACCACAGCTGAGATCCCAGTTCTGAATCATCACGCGCTCGTGGCGGAGCTCCAGCAGCGATTTGACAGGGCGCGGGGGCTCAATGGCCAGAGCTGGATGACTCAGAGCGCAGCCGGCCAAGAGCGATGCGATGATCAAACGGTGCTTACGGAAGCTACGCTTCTTGGGAGTGTGACGGTAAAAGCCGCGCGAGCGGTCCTCCTTCCCCACCTCACCCGAAAGTCTCCGACGACGCATGCCGAAAAATCCGGTAGGTTAATTCTTCTGCTCGGTCACGTTGACGTTGCTGGCCTTAGCGACCGCGGAGCCGCCATCGGTCGCGGTCGCAGTGGACGACTTCTCCTGGACCACCCGGTTCACCTGACGCCCCCCGGATTGCGATGTCTGTGTCCTCTGGGTAGCCGAAGCGCGGGCCGTGGTGCCCTGGTCGGAGCGCTCGCTCCTGCCGCCAAACCACGACGTGCGCAAGTCATCGAACCATTCTCCGACACTGCCATATGACTTGTATGATCTGTCGGCGGGCGGCCGGTCGGCTGCCAGGGCGGGGGCTCTGCCGCCGCTCAAATCTCGATCGCCCCGACCCGCGCCACCGCTGGAACCGCCGCGGTCCACGCTCACGCTCGCACCGCCGCTCCGGTCCGCGCTCACGCTGGAGCCGCCGCCGCTGACGCTGGCGCCGCCGCGCCCGGCACTGACGCTGACACCGCCGGCGCTGACGCTGGCGCCGCCGCGCCCGGCGCTAACGCCGCCATCACGGCTCGATTTGTCGCGCGCGACAAGGTCCGTCGGATAGGCTACTGCGAATGAAGCCAAACTGCTCAGAACGACGGCCGATACCAGCGCTCTCTTCATGGTCCTTCTCCGGCATCAGGTCCTGATTGAAGCTGGCCGCCCCCCGGGTGCGGGGAGCGGCCAAAAGCGGTCTCTTTCCAACCGTCAGTTGTCCCGTGGCTCCTTCCGCAGGGCTCGGCGCTCAGCGCTGAAGCAACCCACTGACATTGGCGTTGATCGCGGAGGCGAGGCTGGACGCCGACGGGGCGGCGCCAGTGCAGATGCCACAGGTCGCGAACGCAAGCCCGATCGCGTTCGCCACCTGGGTGGTGATGTTGTTCTGCACGAGGATGTCGCCTAGCACCAGGTTGATCGGAACGTTGACCTCGATCAGGGCAGCTGCGGTGATCGATTCCATCTGCGTGGCTGTGAGCACCATCGGTTCCGCCTTGGCAACCCATGGTGCCACACCCATCGACGCTACGGCCGCAACCGTTACGAGCGCGATCCTCCTCATGCTCCCTCACACTCTTCTTGAGTTATCGAACCTCCGGAGCTGCGTTGCGAAACCGCAGCGATCAGTTCTGGTCGGTAAAGTTGAAGTTTGACGCGGAGGCAGCCGCATTCGAGCTGAAGGCCGAGCCAAGGCTCCCGCCACCGATCGCGACCGCGGCCGCCACTTGGGTGGTGCGGTTGCTGGCGAAGCAGACAGAGACGAAGCAGGACCCGGCGGTCAGGCCGTCCATTTGAGTCAAGCTCAGCCTCACGGGCTCAGTGGTCGCCTTGGCGGCCTCGTCCGCCAACGCCGGACCTGAGAGCAGCGCGCACAGCGCAGTACCAACCAACAGTTTCTTCATGATGTTCCCCTCTCGTGGACGCTACAGTGATCCGGAGCCCTCAGAACCTCCGGAGCTGCGTTGCGAAACCGCAGCGATCAGTTCTGGTCGGTAAAGTTGAAGTTTTGCGCGTTGGCAGCCGCGTTCGAGCTGCCGAATGAGAAGGCACTCGGGCCACCGATCGCGACCGCGGCCGCCACTTGGGTGGTCGTGTTAGCAGCGAAGCAGGCAGAGAAGAAGCAGGACCCGGCGGTCAGGCCGTCCATCTGGGTCAAGCTCAGCCTGAGCGGCTCGTTGACCGGAGTCACCGTAGTCGGATCGCCGGCCACCGCAGGAGCCGCAAAGAGCGCGCCCAACGCCGCACCAATCAGAAGCTTCCTCATGATATCCCCCCTTGGACGTCCAGGGCGATACGGAGCCCCAGAGCTCCCTCCGCCTCGTTCGGAGCACCATGCTCGCGATGGCCGATTGTCTCAGGCCGTGACCCTCAGGCAAGGAAGCATCGGACGTACGGCGGTACCGCCGTCACCCCAAAGGCACATGGCGTACCCTCCAAAGAGGCACTGATGCCGGTCGCCAGTCCCGGGCACGAATCGTCGTTTTGTCGTCAGCTTCGGCGCATTGGATAGGCGACGACGGCGCTGCCAGACGCGGAGGGTCGGCGCCATGCGCCCCCGTCAGCTTTCGAGGTCCTTGAATTGCCGACGCAGCTTGAACTCGCTCGAGGTGACCCTGGCCTCGGCGGCGCGCAGGCGCCGCTCCAGCTCCTCGAACTTGCGCACCAGATCGTGCGCGGTGCGGCTCGGCTCCAGGCGCACCGCCCGCCAGAACGCCTCCTCCTCGCCGCTGGCATAGAGGTGGTCGGGCTTGCGTCGCAGGACCAGCGCGGCCACCAGGTAGCCGAACAGGGTCGGCATGGTGAAGAAGATCGCGCTGAGGAACGTGAGGAAGCGGACCAGGCCGACGCTGACCCCGAAGTAGTCCGCGATCCCGGCGCAGACGCCGGCCAGCCAGGCGCGGCGCCCGTCCCGATACAGCCGTTGCCGGCTCGACCCGGGATCGCCTTGCCGGGCCCGCTGCTCTCGATCTGACGATGCCATCACGATGGCTCCTTGCCCATGCCGTCGGTCTCGAGGATCCGCTCGACGCTGTCGATCCGCTCCTCCATGCGCTCGGCCATCCGCCACAGCTCCGCGAACTGCTTCTCGTCCTCGGGGGAGAGCGTCTTGGCCAGCCGCCAGCGCGTCACGTAGTGCGCGATGATCCAGATCGGCGCGACGATCACCAGGAACAGGATCAGGGGCACTTCGAGCATGGACATGCTCCTCAGGCCTCACCGGACGGCGCCTGGCCCTTGCCCAGCTTGGATTTGAGCTCCTTCAGCTCTTCCTCGACCACGGTGTTCGAGGCGAGATCGTCGATCTCCTCGGCGAGCGTCCTGCCGCGGCCGAGATCGAACGCCTCGACCTCGCTCTCGGCGGCATCGAGGCGCCGCTCCATCTGCTCGAAGCGGACAAAGGCATCGTCGATCCGGCGGTCGTGCACCTGACGGCGGACCCTGAGGCGCGACGTCGCGGTCGCCTGCCGGGCAACGATCACCTTCTGCTTGGCCTTGGCCTCGCGCAGCTTGGCCTCCAGCTTGCCGATGTCTTCCTCGTACTTGACCAGCGCCTCGTCGAGGTGGACGAGCTCCTCGTCCAGATCCGTCAGGTCCTGGGCGAGCCGCGCCTTCTCGGTCAGCGCCGCCCGGGCCAGATCCTCGCGGTCCTTGGACAGCGCCAGCTCGGCCTTGCGCTGCCACTCGCCCTGCGCCTCGTCCAGGTTGCCCCGGCGCCGCTCCAGGCCCTTGCGATCGGCGATCATGCGCGCGGCGTTCGCGCGCACCTCGACCAGGGTGTCCTCCATCTCGTGGATCATCTGCCGGATCATCTTCTCCGGATCCTCGGCGCGATCCAGCGCAGCGTTCAGGTTGGCGTTGATGATGTCGGCAAGACGCGAGAAGATTCCCATGTTGTGCTCCGTTGCTAAGGTCGCGGCGATCAGCCCAGGAACAGACCGATCACCAGACCGGCCACAAACATCAGCCAGTGCTCGCTGCTCCGGCTGCGCAGGTAGGCGAGCGCAGCGCTCGCCAGGCGCTCGAACGTCGCCCGATGATCTCTGCGGCCATAGCGGTCGGTCCGCTCGTCCATCCGCATCGTGCATCACCTCCTTGCTAGCCATCTCTCCTGGGATCGGCTCGTCATCACCCCTCCAATGCAGCCGGCGTGCCAGTCGGGCAAAAGAGAAGCCAACCCATTGAAATCATGGAGCTCACGCGATCATGGCGCGCAAGCTTCCTTGAACTCGTTGGGGCATTTTACCATTTATCAGCGGAATCACCCAATCGAGCCATGGCCAACCCTGCCCCCGATCTCCCCTCTCTCGTCGGCCAGGCGCCCGCGTTTTTGGATCTGATGGAGCAGGTCTCGCGGGTCGCGCCGCTCGACCGCCCGGTCCTGGTGATCGGCGAGCGCGGCACCGGCAAGGAGCTGATCGCCGCGCGCCTGCACTATCTGTCGTCGCGCTGGGATCGGCCGCTGCTCAAGCTCAACGCCGCGGCGTTGCCGGAGACGCTCTTGGACAGCGAGCTGTTCGGCCACGAGGCGGGGGCGTTCACCGGCGCGATCCGGCAGCGGCGCGGCCGCTTCGAGCTCGCCGACGGCGGCAGCCTGTTTCTCGACGAGATCGCCAGCACCAGTCTCGCGCTGCAGGAGCGGCTGTTGCGCGTGGTCGAATACGGCGCCTTCGAGCGGGTCGGCGGCAGCGCCACCGTTCAGGTCGACGTCCGCCTGATCGGCGCGACCAACGTCGATCTACCGGCGGCGGCGGCGGACGGCCGCTTCCGGTACGATCTCCTCGATCGCCTGGCGTTCGACGTGCTGACCGTGCCGCCGCTGCGCGCGCGGCGCGAGGACGTGACGTTGCTCGCCGAGGACTTCGGGCGCGCCATGGCGCTGGAGCTCGGCTGGCCGAGCTTTCCCGGCTTCGGCCGCGAGGCGCAGGGCGCGCTGCTGGCGCACGCGTGGCCGGGCAACGTGCGCGAGCTGAAGAACGTGGTGGAGCGCGCGGTGTATCGGGCGGCATCGCCACGACGGCCGATCACCCGGATCGAGTTCGATCCCTTCGCCTCGCCGTTTCGGCCGGGGCCTTCGGTGGCCGGGCCGGCGCTCGCAGCGCCGGAGCCGGCCGCGGGCGCCGACCCGCCCGAGGCAATTTGTCCCGGGCACGACGGCGCCATCGACTTTCGCCGAGCCGTGGCGGCGTTCGAGCGCCGGCTGCTCGAACAGACGCTCCTCAGGAATCGCCACAATCAGCGGACCACGGCCGCCCAGCTCAATCTGACCTACGATCAGCTGCGCCATCAGCTGCGCAAGCACCGCTTGCTGCCAGATCGACGCTGAGCGCGCTGGCGCGCGGACGCGGCGCGCAGCCTCGCCGGCTTCTCGCCCCGGTCCGGCCGGCGTGGTTGACAGGTGCCGACGGCGCCGCTTGATTGGCCCGGCGATGGCCGTGGAGAGGCATACCCGGACAGTCCGACGGCCTGTCCCGGCCCTCTGCGGGAGCCGCAATCTCCGTATTTCCGTCCGGAGCCCAGCGCCCCGACTCCCATGAGCTTGGGGCTCTGCCGATCGAGTGAGCAGGACCGACCATGAAAATCAAGGGCAGCAACGCCGACGACCGCCTTCGGGGCACTGCGGAGGACGATCGCATTTGGGGTCGCAAGGGCGACGATCGCATCGTCGGCAAGAGCGGCGATGACCGCCTCAAGGGCGGCAATGACGACGATGACCTGCGGGGGAAGGCCGGCGCGGACGTTCTGAAGGGCGGCGACGACGACGATACCCTCAAGGGCGGCGACGGCGAGGACTTGCTCAAGGGCGGCGACGGCGAGGACTTGCTCAAGGGCGGCGACGGCGAGGACTTGCTCAAGGGCGGCGACGGCGACGATGTCCTTCGTGGCGGCAAGGGCGGTGACCGGCTCCACGGAGGCCGGGGCGCCGACGAGTTCGTCTACGGCTCGATCCGCGACGGCGTCGACCGGATCATCGATTTCTCCCTCGACGAGGGGGACGAGCTGGTGCTGATCAAAGGCCTTTCGGGGGCCCCGGTCGACATGATCGAGAGCGGCGCCGACACCATCGTCCGGGTCAGCGACGACGGCGGCGCCACGTTCGAGACGCTCCTCGTCCTCGAGAATCATCAGCCGCCGTCCAACCCGACGCCCGGCGAGACGATCGTCGGCGGCAATGGCGACGACGTCCTCGCGGGTACCGCCGGCAACGACACGATCAGCGGCCTGGACGGGGCCGATACGCTCAGCGGCATGGACGGCGCCGATACGATCGACGGCGATGCCGGCGACGACGTGCTGAACGGCGGCTCCGACAATTTCTCCGCCGACCCGAACGATGGCGCGGACGTCATGCACGGCGGCGACGGCAACGACGCCATCCACGGCGGCAATGGCGACGACCGGCTCCACGGCGACGCCGGCGGGGACTACGTGAACGGCGGGCTTGGCGGCAACGACCGGGTCGACGGCGGTGACGGTGACGATCGGGTAAGCGGCGGCTTTCGCGGGCCCGGCGATGCGCCGGGCGCTGCGGTCGACCGCGATGTCCTGATCGGCGGCGCCGGCCAGGACGTGCTCGAGTCGCGTTTTTGGATCAAGGTGGCGGGCTGGGAGGGCATGGACACCACCACGCTCGGCGGCAACGTCGATCTCGCCGCCGATTTCGTCCGCGGCGTCGACAAGATCGACGCCGTCATCTACCGCCAGGATCCCGGCAGGTTCGATTTTCACCAGGGCGGCTTCGAAGCCTTCGACACCGACGGCAACGACCGGCTGGACGATCGAGATCAGTTCGTGACCGTGGGACCCGAGATTTTTGAAGGCGAGAGCAAGGAATCGATCACGCTCGACGTCGGCGCCGCCAATCTCGCCGCCGGCCGGCTCAGCCCATCGGAAGCCGAAGCCGGCCCCCACACCCTCACGATTTGGGGGCACAGCATCCTGGAGGCGAGCGACTTCGTTCCGACGAATGCCTACAGGCTCTCCAGCGGCAACGGCACCGCCGACAACGACTGGTTCACCGGCCGCGCCCGCGGCGCCGTGATCGACGGCCGCGCCGGCGACGACCTGATGACCGGCGGCGGCGGTCGCGATGTCTTCACGAGTCGCTACACCGCGACCGAGCAGCCCGGCGCCGATCGGATCTCCGATTTCCTGCGCGGCGAGGACCTGCTCGACGGTGGGTTCTCGATGGGCCCGGGCGGGCCCTCGGGCGACCTGAATTTCGCGGCGCTCGACGACAACGACGACGGCGTCCTCGACGACGGCGACGATGCGGTGCGGATCGTCGAGGCTTCCGCCTACGAACCCGGCGAGGCGCCCCGCAATGGCATCTCGACCGCGATCGACCTCGATGTCGCCTATGGGTTCTCTTCGGACTGGACCGGGACCAACAGCGTCACGATCATCGGCGTCACCGGCCTGACCGGTGACGACTTCGTCGAGCCCGGCGCCAGCAGCATCGCCTAGACGGGGCACCCCGGCGAAGGCCTGCGCGGCCTTGCCGCGATCGCCTGCGTGACGGGCAGACGCTGGCCATGCCGATGGCCAAAGGGTCGCCGATGCCTGATAACCGTGCGTGCCTCACGTCAACGGAGGCAGTCCACGGGAGGGAGTTCCATGATCAGCAAAGGGATGCTTGGGAGTGCGGCTCTGGCGGCGATCGTCTTCGTGGCTCCGGCCCATGGGGTCGATCTGGAGACCGCGAAGAAGATGGCCGACGCCTGCCAGGCGAAGGCGGTGGCAGAGGGCTGGAAGATGAACGTCGCGGTGGTCGATGCCGGCGCCGATCTGGTGCTGTTTCAGCGCATGGACGGCGCCTTTCTCGGCAGTATCGAGATCGCCCAGATGAAGGCCGAGAGTTCGGCGCTGTTCCCCTTCCCGACGCGCGGGCTCGGCGAGATCGCCTTCGGCAAGGACGGTGAGCCGGGCCGCACGCCCGGTTTCGCCTTCGTGCCGGGTCTCGCGGCGTTCCCGGGCGGCCTGCCGGTCAAGACCAAAGGCGGCGCGCACATCGGCGCGATCGGCGTCAGCGGCGGCACCGGCGATCAGGACGAAGCCTGCGCCCAGACGGCGCTCGATGCGGTCGCGGATCAGCTGAAATAGGCGCGCCCGAACTCGAGCGGAACGGGCGGGGCCCCTGCCCCGCCCGTTCCGCTGGTGACGCTTGCGCCGGTGCGATCAGCGTACCGGCATGGCGTACTGCAGACCGCCGTCCGTCCACAGCGCGTTCAGCCCGCGCTCGATCTGGAGCGGCGTGCCCATGCCGATGTTGCGCTCGAAGATCTCGCCGTAGTTGCCGACCTGCGCGATGATCTGGTAGCCCCAGTCGTTGGGCAGGCCGAGCCCCTTGCCCATGTCGCCCTCGACGCCGAGGAGCCGGCGGACGCCGGGGTTGGTCGAGTTGGCCTTCATGTCGTCGACGTTCTGCGAGGTCACCCCGAACTCCTCGGCCTCGACCATGGCATAGAGCGTCCAGCGGACGACGTCGCCCCATTCGTTGTCGCCGTGGCGGACCACCGGGCCGAGCGGCTCCTTGGAGATGATCTCCGGCAGCACGATGTGCTCTTCGGGGTTGGACAGACCGGTGCGCTGGGCGTACAGGCCGGACGCGTCCGTGGTGTAGGCATCGCAGCGGCCCTGCTCGTAGGCGGCGCGCGCCTCGTCCGGGCGCTCGAACACCACCGGCGTGAACGACATGTTGTTGGCCCGGAAGTAGTCGGCGAGGTTGAGCTCGGTGGTGGTGCCGGTCTGGACGCACACCGCGGCGCCGTCCAGCTCGAGCGCGCTCTTGACGCCGAGCGCCTCGGGCACCATGAAGCCCTGGCCGTCGTAGTAGGTGACGCCGACGAAGTCGAGGCCGAGGGCGGTGTCGCGATTGAGGGTCCAGGTGGTGTTGCGCGACAGCACGTCGACCTCGCCGGACTGCAGCGCGGTGAACCGCTCCTTGGAGGTGAGCGGCGTGAACCTGACCGCGTCGGCATCGCCGAACACGGCCGCGGCGACCGCGCGGCAGACGTCGACGTCGATGCCCGACCAGTTGCCGGCGTCGTCGGGGTTGGAGAAGCCGGCGAGCCCGGTGCTGACCCCACACTGGATGAAGCCCTGCTCCTTGACCGCGTCGAAGATCGCGCCGGCTTCGGCGCTGCCGGACGACGCCGCGATCGCGAGCGCGGATCCGGCGACGAAGGATGTGGCAAAACGCATGAACGGTCCTCCATGGTGGGTGGCCGACCCGGCGGCGCCTCCTGCTGTCCACAACGGGCGAGGGTTGCGACCTCCGCTGGATGGCGCGAGCCGCAACCGCCCGATGCGGCGGTGCCGGACGGTCCTTACCAGGGGTCTTGCCACAAAGGTCACGGAAAATCCAGACTGGAGCAACATACCAAGAGACGGCCGATGAAAGACGACACCCTGCTGGTGACCGGCGGGCGGCAACCAAAGGATCACCAGGGCGCGGTCAATCCTCCGATCTATCGCGCCTCGACCATCCTCTATCCGAACGTCGAGGCGTTCGAAGCGCCGCGGCAGCTGCGCGGCGTCTATTATGGCCGGGGCGGGGTCCCGACCACGTTCGCGCTCGAGGATGCGATCGCCGCGCTGGAGGGCGCGGCGGGCGCCGTGGTCACCGGCTCCGGCAAGACCGCGATCGCCCAGGCGCTGCTCGCCTTCCTCCAAGCCGGCGACCATCTCCTGATGGTCGACACCGCCTACGCCCCGACCCGGCAGTTCTGCGACCGGGTGCTCACCCGGTTCGGGGTCGAGACCACCTACTACGATCCGTTGATCGGCGCCGGGATCGATCGCCTGATCCGCCCGGACACCAAGGTGGTGTTCCTGGAGGCGCCGGGGTCGCTCACCTTCGAGATGCAGGACGTGCCGGCGATCGCCCGGGTCGCGCACGCCCGCGGCCTCGTGGTGATGCTCGACAACACCTGGGCGACGCCTTTGTACTTCAAGGCGTTGCAGCACGGTGTCGACATCTCGATTCATGCCGCGACCAAGTACATCGGCGGCCACTCGGATCTGCTGATGGGGGTCGCCTCGGCGACCGAGGAGCATTACCCGCGGCTGCGCCGCGGCATGCAGGACCTCGGCTGCTACGTCTCGCCCGACGACTGCTATCTGGCGTTGCGTGGCCTGCGCACGCTCGCCGTCCGGCTCGAGCGGCATCAGGCCAACGCGCTGAAGCTGACGGCCTGGCTCAAGGGCCGCCCCGAGGTCGAGCGGGTGCTTTATCCGGCCCTGCCCGACGATCCCGGGCACGCGCTCTGGCGGCGCGATTTCCAGGGCGCCTCCGGGCTGTTCGGGTTCCTGCTCAAGCCCTGTCCGGACGAGGCCTGGCACGCCCTTGTGGAAGGGCTCGAGCTGTTCGGGCTGGGCGCCTCGTGGGGCGGCTACGAGAGCCTGATCATGCCCAACCGTCCCGAGCGCTACCGCACCGCGACCCACTGGGACCCGGCGTTTCCCAGTCTTCGGATTCATGCCGGTCTCGAGGATGCCGACGATCTGATCGCCGACCTGGAGGCGGGCTTTGCGCGGCTGAACGCGGCAAGCGCGCGGTAAGATGCGGTGGTCCCCTCACGGGAGCGGCATCCAGCGGTCCAGGGCGTAGTCGAAGTAGCGGCTGATCCGGCTGCCGTCCCAGACGTACTGGAGGTGCCGCCCCTGGATCGGCAGCCCGACCGCCTTCGGCCGCAAGGCGCCGACGCACTGCCCGCCGGCCCGGCGCACGCTCGGATAGACGATGCCGTTGCTGCCGCGCTCGCGCAGGCGGCGGCCGAGCGCGCGGCTCGCGGCGTAGTCGTCCGGATCGAGGAAGGGCGCCCAGGCCGGCTCGCCGCCACGCAGATCATGCAGGCTGGCGTCGATCCGGCCGACCAGCACGCGCATCGCCTCGGCATGGGGCGGATCGGCGGTCGCGGCATAGAACCGGCCCAGGTGGAACACGGTCTCGGCGATCGCGGTCGGCAGCTCGCGGGCGGCGTAGTAGACGCCGTAGCTGCCGTCGGAGAAGCGGGAGCCGTTCGGGTTCAGGTGGGTGAACGATGCCATGACCCAGCTGGCGCCCGGCCCGCTCACGCGCTCCGCCGCCGGCACCAGACGGATCTCGCCGATCTCGTCGCGGATCCGGGGATTGGTCAGGCTCTCGATCGCCGCCAGCGTCTCCCACTCCGCCGGATCGTCGCTCAGGCGCTCGAACAGCTGGATCGGCGGGTAGCGCGAGGGCAGAATCCGGTGCGCCTGGGGCCAGCGCACCCGCCGCGCCGGCGGCTCCGGGGTCGGGTCGGCACGGCGCCGCCGTGCGGGGCTCAGGTCCAGCCACCGCGCGCGGCATCCAGATGGGCGCGCACCGCCGCGAGGTCGCTCACGTCACCGGCGAGCATGCGCTCGAGCGCGCTCTGGCCGCCGAACGCGGCGTTCGGGCGCTGGATCCAGGCATCGGCCAGAGCGGGGTCGCTGTACAGGATCTGCAGCGCCTTGTGGATGCCGAGCAGATAGCTGATGCGCTGGAGGGTGTCGTGCGGCAGGGCGCGGACCCGGCCGGCCTTCCAGTTGTAGAGCGTCGCCCGCGCCGGCCGGCCGAGCAGCACCCGCGCCTGCTCCATGGTCAGGCCCCACAGCTCGGCCAGGCGAAAGAATGCCCGCATGGCGGCAACCTCGCGCGGCGCCGTGGTTGTCTCGTCCTGTCTCAGTGCAGATGATTGTGCGACCATAGTCCAAACTTAGACGGAATGCCGGGCATTTTCAAGGGGCGACTTGTCGGTGCGACGGGCGCCGATCAGGAACTCGCGGTTGCCCTTGGGGCCGGTGATCGGGCTCAGGGTGATGCCGAGGACCTGCCACGCCTGCTCGTCGACCAGCCAGCGGGTGATCCTCGCGCAGACCGCGTCGTGCAGCGCCGGATCGCGCACCACGCCCCCCTTCCCCACCTGGCCCTTGCCGACCTCGAACTGCGGCTTGATCAGCGCCACCAAGCCGGCACCGCGCCTGGCGAGCGCGAGCGCCGCCGCCAGGGCCAGCTCGAGCGAGATGAAGCTGACGTCGCAGACCACCAGATCGACCGGCTCGGGGACGAGCTCTCGGGTCAGGTGGCGGGCGTTGGTCCGCTCGAGGACGACCACCCGGGGATCGTTGCGCAGCCGCCAGTCCAGCTGACCGTGGCCGACGTCGACGGCATGGACGCGTGCGGCGCCGCGCTGCAGCAGCACGTCGGTGAAGCCGCCGGTCGAGGCGCCGACGTCCAGCGCCACCACGCCTGCGGGATCGATGCCGAAGTGATCGAGCCCGTGCGCGAGCTTGACGCCGCCGCGGGAGACATACGGCACGACCGGCGCGCGCACGCACAGCTCGATGTCGGCCGCGACCGCCTGCCCCGGCTTGTCGAGGCGCCGCGCGCCGCTGAACACCTGCCCGGCGAGCACCAGCGCCTGCGCCTTCGCCCGGCTCGCCGCCAGGCCCCGGTCAATCAGCAGCTGGTCCAGGCGCGACTTGCTCATCGGCGCAAAGGTTCCCGGCCACCGCTCTGCCTCCGGCGCTCACGAAGCCGTTGCCCAGACCGCTTCCAATTGCCGGTCGAGCGTGACCAGTTCGGAGCCCCCCAGCGTGCGAGCCACAGGTAGCTCGCGTCATCGGCGGTGAGGCCGGATCGTTCGGCGAGAACGAGCGCTCCGCCCTGGTCGACCAGGGCGAAGCCGACCGCCATCTGGTCGAGCATCCCGAACGCGACCACGAGCGCGTCCCGCCGATCGGGGTGCCGACGCATCTTCTTGAGGCAGACGTTGGCGAGCGCGAAGGGCAACAACGCGGGCGCGATCAGCGCCGCGCCCCGCAGACGTTGGGCGACGGCCACGCCGTCCGGCTCGCCGAACAAGAGGGCACCCAATGGAGCGTGGTCCACGCTCGTTCTTCTTCGCCGCTTAGTCATTGCTAGCGCGTTTTTCGATCAGCTCGCCCCGGCCCGCTCCCCCTCCCAAC
>JBOHKK010000114.1:0-16445 GCA_050729115.1 Geminicoccaceae bacterium
GCATTGGTGACCGCGCCCCGGACGCGCGCCGCCAGCGGCTCGAGCGCGGCGATCCTGTCCGCCGCCTCCCACACTTTGTGCACCGTGAACTCGCGCTCGAGCGCCTCGAGCACGAACGGCCGCTGCGGGCCGATGACCGCGATCTCGATCGACATCGTTCCTCCCTCTTCGAAGCCGAACCCTCTGATTTCCGCGAGCGCGACGCAGCCGCGGGCGCTGCGGCTCCAGGTGGTGGACCGGGCATGCCAGCGCGTCAAGCGCTCGTCCGGGTTCGGGACGCAGGAGGGTGGGGCTCGGGGCCGTGGTGCCTCGTAAGCCACTGCCGGTGCTTCGCCTCTCGACGCGCCCGCAACCCCGGTCGTCGTCGACCCTCGGGCCGTACCGTCTGCCAAGCCCTGCTCGATCGCGAGCAAAGGTAGGGTTCGCGCATCCGTACGGGCGGCGTCCCGTGGTCCGCGACCTTACGCCAAAGGCTTCACAAGCACCCCAGGCCAGACGTAGCTTGCGCGGCGAGCAGGCAGACCAATCACGCCAAGGGAGGTTCACACCATGAGCAAGGTCGCGATCGTCACGGGCGCGGGCTCCGGCATCGGCCGCGCCGCCGCGCTCGCGTTGCTGGAGGACGGCTATGCGGTCGGCCTCGCCGGGCGCCGGAAGGAGCCGCTGGAGGAGACCGCGAGGCTGGCCGGCGCGGCGGCGGCGCGCGCGTTGCCGGTGCCCACCGACGTCAGCGACTCCGCCGCCGTCCGGGCGCTGTTCGCCAGGATCACGGACGCGTTCGGCCGCCTCGACGTGGTGTTCAACAATGCCGGGATCAACGTGCCCGGGACCGCGGTCGGCGACCTCACCGACGAGCAGTGGCGCTCCGTGGTCGACATCAATCTCACCGGCGCCTTCTTCTGCGCCCGCGAGGCGTTTCGGGTGATGCGCGAGCAGAGCCCCCAGGGCGGCCGGATCATCAACAACGGCTCGATCTCGGCGCACGTGCCGCGGCCCGGCTCCGCCCCCTATACCGCGACCAAGCACGCGATCAGCGGCCTGACCCGCACGATCGCGCTCGACGGCCGGCCGTTCGACATCGCGTGCAGCCAGATCGACATCGGCAACGCCGCGACCGAGATGGCGGCGCGCATGGCCAAGGGCGTGCCGCAGGCGGACGGCTCGACCAGGGTCGAGCCGCTGATGGACCTCCGCCACGTCGCCAGCGCCGTGGTCTACATGGCGAGCCTGCCGCTCGATACCAACGTCCAGTTCATGACCATCATGGCGACCAAGATGCCGTTCATCGGCCGCGGCTGAGCGGGCGGCCGTGGTTCGGGCCGTCCACCCGATCACGACTTCGCAGGGTCGGTACGACTTCGGAGTTTGGGGTTGCCGTCGCGGCCGAACGGTCCCACCCTGGTTGCGGCAGACATTGGGAGGCGCGCCATGAGCCGAAGCCACCTGCACCGCGGACCCTCCTTACTGCGCGCCACGGCGCTGCCGGAGACCGGCACGCGCGGGCGCGCCTCGCGCAGGGCCATGGCCGCGCTCGCCGGGACCTTGGTCGAGACCCTGAGCGACGCCCAGCGCCGGCAGGCGAGCTGGCGGTTCGACGACGCCGAGCGCTTCAACTGGCATTACGTGCCGCGCGCGCGCGGCGGGGTGCCGATCGAGCAGATGAGCGCCGCCTCGAAGGCCGCGCTGCACGACCTGCTGCGCCATGCGCTGAGCGAGACCGGCTACCAAAAGGCGGTCGACGTCATGAGTCTCGAGGAGCCGCTCGGCCTGATCGAGAATCACCAGGGCCACTACCGCCATCCCGAGAACTACAGCGTGACGATCTTCGGCAGGCCCGGCCGGCTGCCGTGGGGCTGGCGGATCGAGGGGCACCATCTGTCGCTCAACTTCACCGCGGTGACCGAGGAGCTGTTCGGTGTGACGCCGGCGTTCTGGGGCGCCAATCCCGCGCGCGTGCCCGACGGCTACCCGATGGCCGGGCACCGCACGCTCGGGCGCGAGACGGACTTGTCGTACCGGCTGATCCGCAGCCTGGGCGAGGCCGAGCGCGCCCGCGCGATCATCGCGTCCAGCTCGCTCGGCAACATCATCACCGAGCCCGGCCGCGAGGATGCGCTGCGCGAGCCCCAGGGCCTGCCGCTCGCGGCGATGGCCGAAAGCCTGCGCAACCTGGCCCTGGAGCTGGTCGAGACCTACGCCCACAATCTACGCGGCGACCTGGCCGAGGCCGAGCTCGCCCGCGCGCGCGAGGCCGGGTTCGATGCGATCCACTTCGCCTGGGGCGGCCCGCTCGAGGACGGCCATGCCAATTACTGGCGCCTGCACGGCCCGATCACGCTGATCGAGTACGACAACACCCAGAACGACGCCAACCACATCCACAGCATCTGGCACGACCTCACCCGCTACTGGGGCCGCGACCTCCTGCGCGAGCACTACGAAAACGGCCACGCGCACGGGTGAGGCAGCGGCGTGCACGACGAGCGGGCGGGATGGCTGTCGCAGGCATACTGACGCTGGCCACAAACAGGCCGCTCCCCGCGCGATCCGCCCATCATAAGGTACGGTGGTTGCGAGGGTGCGCAACCACATACGCTCAAATGCGCCCGGTCATGACCAAATGCTCCCTGGTCAGCAGCCGGGGCGAATCTACTCGAGCTGCCCATACTCCCTTCCTGAACGATTTTCGATGCGGGCCGGGGCGCGACGGTTGTCGCTGGACCGGTGTCGGCCCGCGTTGGAAATCCTTCAGAAACCTTGCCGTTCAGCCGGGTTGTTGGAACCACCCCGTTGCGGAACGAAGCGGCCATTGGTTCGATTTGCCATCCAGTCGGGCAAAGACCGCATGCCCTCTCCGCCCGATTCTCGGCGGATTGTGTTAAAAGGTCTCATGGGACAGACTGCCGCAATCGTTCAGGGACGAGAGGCGTTCGCCCGACAGAAATGGAGAGAAGCGTACGAGCTACTGTCCGCCGCGGACTGCGAGTCGCCCCTTGAACCGGCTGACTTGGAACGGTTTGCGACGGCGGCATATCTGATCGGAGAAGATACTCACGCAGCCACCACCTGGACACGTGTGCACCACGATCTCATCGATCATGGTGACGTGGAGCGCGCCGCCCGATGGGGGTTCTGGCTCAGCCTCCACATGCTCCTCGCCGGCGAGATGGCCCAGACCACGGGCTGGCTCGCCCGTTCGCAGCGGTTGCTCAAGGACCGCGAAGAGGCGTGCGTCGAGCAGGGATACGGGCTCATCGTGACCGGCCTGCTGGCTATGGGAAAGGGAAACACCGAGAGCGCCAGTACCAGTTTCGAAGAGGCCGTCGCTCTCGCCGAGCGGTTTGGAGATCCCGATTTGCTGGCGCTCGGCCTGCTCAGCCGGGGTCAAAGCCTGGTCCAATTGCAAAAGAATGCCGAGGGCGTCGCCCAGCTGGATGAGGCGATACTGGCGGTTACGGCAGGAGAAGTATCGCCGGTGCTGGCTGGGATCGTCTATTGCGCCGTCATCGTGACCTGCCAACGCATCTTTGATCTCAGCCGGGCACGTGAATGGACCAGGGAGCTCGATGCCTGGTGTGCCTCCCAGCCCGATTTGGTGCCCTATCGCGGCCGGTGTCTTGTGCATCGCTCCGAGATTCTGCAGTTGCAGGGCGATTGGCCCGGAGCTCTCGCCGAGGTGACGAAAGCCCGCGCCCATCTTGCCAAAAGGTCGGAAGCCGTCGTTGGGCGCGCCTGCTACCAGCAGGGCGAACTCCACCGTCTGCGCGGCGAGTTTGGGCTGGCCAACGAGATGTATCACGAGGCCGGCCGGAACGGATATGAACCGCAGCCCGGCATGTCGCTGCTTCGGTTGGCCGAGGGTAAGCCCGATGCCGCCGCTGCCTCTATCCGCGGCTTCGCCGATTCTTCCGGCAGCCTACAAGGACCGGGCGCTGAATCGTCGCGGGCCAAGCTACTCGGACCATACGTCGAGATATTGATCGCCAGCGGCGATCTCGTCACCGCACGTGCGGCCGCCGACGAACTGACGCGGATCGCTACAGCAATCGACGCGCCGTTCCTTCTGGCAACCTCCACCCAGGCCACCGGCGCAGTGCTGTTCGCGGAGGGCAAGATGAAAGCCGCCCTCGCCCTCCTGCGCGAGGCGTGGGCGATTTGGCAGCAACTTGAGACGCCTTACGAATCCGCGCGCGTGCGGATCCTCATCGGCCAGGTCTGCCAACAGCTCGGCGACTACGAGACGGCGCGCATGCACTTCCACGCGGCACGTTCCGTTTTCGGGCAGCTGGGCGCCGCGCCCGACCTGGCTGAACTCGAACGGCTGATCGCCATCCGGAGCCCCGGTCGGTTCGGCGCACTGACGGACCGCGAACGGGAAGTGCTTTCGCTCGTGGCTTCTGGTGAGACCAATCGGCAAATCGCCACCACGCTCGGCATCAGCGAGCACACTGTTGCCCGTCACCTGAGCAATATCTTCGACAAGCTTGGCGTTACGTCCCGAACCGCGGCCAGCGCATTCGCCCACAAGCACAAGCTCGTCTGACCAGCCCATGTGGTCAATTTTGACCATATGACCACCGACACGGCGTGGCGAATTCGAGCGATGCGCGGTGCGTTCCCTCTTTCGTAGAACATCGGTGTTCCAACGCAAAGGGATGAAGCACGATGGACCATCAGAGTATCGCGGGTCAAAGCTATGACGGAAACCCGGCCGAGAACTATCAGCGGTTCTTTGTCCCGGCCATCGGTGCGCCCGTGGCGGACGACCTCATCGCCATCGCCGGTCTTCAACCGGGCGAGCGTGTGCTCGATGTTGCCTGCGGCACGGGGGTGGTGGCGCGGCTGGCGGCGGAGCGTGTCGGTGCTACCGGTTCGGTGACCGGCCTCGACATTCACCCCGGAATGCTGGCGGTGGCCGGTTTGGCGACCCCGTCGGACGTGTCGATCGATTGGCAGGAAGCGAACGCCGAGTCGATGCCGTTCCCGGACAGTGCATTCGATGTCGTGCTCTGCCAGATGGGCCTTCAGTTTGTCCCCGGCAAGCTCACCGCGCTGCGCGAGATGCGGCGCGTCCTTGCGACGGGCGGACGGGCAGTTATCAGCGTGCCCGGGCCCAAGCCGCCCTTATTCGCAATTATGACGGATGCACTGGCCCGCCACATCAGCCCGGGAGTCGCTTCTTTCGGTGACTTGGTGTTCTCGATGCACGATGTCGACGAGCTTAAGGAGCTTGTTCGCAGCGCCGGCTTCCGGAACGTCGATGTTGAGGCAAAGCCCAAGACCCTTCGTCTCCCGGCGCCAGCCGACTTCCTGTGGCAGTACATCCACAGTACACCGCTCGCCGAGGCGGCGGCTCAGGCCGGCGAGGCCAAGCGTGCCGCACTGGAGCGCGACGTCTGCGTGCAGTGGCAGGAGTTCGTGGTGGGCGGCTTCTTGTCCCTTCAAGTGGGCATGACAACAGCGACCGCAACGAAATAGGCGCGGGATCGAAGCGGCTCCGCGACGGTCCCTCCTCTACAGCGGTGCACTAGACTAGAAGATTGAAATAACCGTCGCCGATGATTGCCGCGACCATTCCTGCCGGCATCTGCAGCGGTTACCCTGTTCGTGCTCACGTGAAAGACGCAGGGGAATCGCGAAGCCGCCGTCGGGCCGCTCAGAAGATACAAAGGCCGCACAGGCGGTTAAGCTTGTGCGAGCGACTTCGATGAGTCCGGCCATCTCTGATCGCTCCTTCGCTATTTAGAGCCAGCGCCCCAACCACAGCGTGTGCCCCGTCAGCGACGCTCGTAGTCAAGGATCAACGGCGATCACGACTCTGGCGTCGCGGCGGTGCACGACCAGCCCGGCACGGCACCGCTTCTCTGCGCTGATACAGCCGTTGCCGTTCGGCTTTCCCTTCCGGCAGGTGCGGCAGCAGTCCTTCGGCTCGTCCGCCGTGGCGACCGGCAGGTTGAGGGCGAGGACGCCGCGCTGTCGCGCCGGCTCGTCCCCGAGGCGCGGACGCCCCGGGCAGCACGACTCGGACCAGCACAGCCAGCCACATCGAGATCTCGCCTCACTCATCAACCCCCGGTAGAAACCGCCCATCTACTACGTGCAGGCGGAGAGAGGCAAGCCCGACTGATCCCGCCCGCTAGGCTAGGTTTCCGCGCGGCGCCCCTGACCAGCCAGGTGATGTTACGTCCGCGACGGCGACACGATCGAGGTCCGCGGCAGCGCGATCCGCCTCAACGGACTGGCTGCGCCCGAGGCTGACGGGACCGGTTTGGAGACGAGCGGCAGCGGGCGGCGGAACATCTGACGTCCAGGGGGTGGGGCTGTGGGGGTCGCGTTCGACCGCCGTCCGGCGCGCGGTGTCGAGTGGTCCCCATCAAGACCGCTAACCGAGCACCGAGAAGCTGCTCTCGGGGTTGATCTCGCGGCGGCGGGAGAAGAAGCCGATGCTGATCGTGCGCTGGGCGCGCTCGAGGCGGAACGGCAGCGGGTCGCGGTCGTGGTCGCGGCCCTCTTCGCAGGCGAGGATCAGCTCGGCCATCATCGCGCCCGCGATCGGCGCGTTCTTGAACTGATTGCCGCTCGTGCCGACCGCCATGTAGAAGCCGGGGAGGTCGGACTTGTCGTAGATCGGGATCCAGTCGTCGGCGACGTCGTAGAGGTCGACCACGCCGCGCACCGGGCTGGTCACCGGCAGGCCCGGGATGCGCTGGGCGACCCGCTGCACCTGCACCTGCCACTGCTCCGAGAAGTTGCGGTCAAAGTCATCGGGGTCGACCCATTCGCGGGGATCGCACGGCGGGTCCTCGCTGCCGATCAGGATGTGGTTGCCGATCTCCGGCCGGCAGTAGCAGCCGACGTCGGAATCCGAGGTGACGAGGCCCATGCGCTCGAAGTCGAAGCCCGCGGGGAACGGCACGTGCGCCACCTCCTGCTTGAGCGCGCGCGTCCTGATCGTCATGCCGGCCTCGACCCCGGCCATGCGGTTGATCTTGGAGGAATGCGGGCCGGCGACGTTGACCACGACCGGCGCATCGATCGGCTCGCCTGATCGGAGCGTCACGCCGGCGACGCGGCCGTCCTCACGGCGGATCTCCACGACCTCGGCGTTGAAGCGGAACCCGGCGCCGCGCGCCTCGGCGGCGCGCTGGGCGTTGTGCGCGGACAGCTGCGGGTCGCCGACGTAACCGGCGCACGGGAAGAACACCCCGCCGAGATCGTCCTCGCCCCCGGGCTCGCCGAACGCCGGGTCGTCGGGCCGCTTGGGCGGGCCGTAGGCGTGCAGGTCATAGAATGGGAAGCGCGCCCGGATCTGCTCGGGCTCCCAGGCCTCCCAGGGGATGCCGAGCGCGTCCTGGTTGGCGCAGACCGACCTCAGGTAGCCGTTCCCCGCGGTCCTCATCACCAGGCAGCCGGTCTTGTGGAATGCGGCGAGGCCGCGCTCGTCGGGGACACCCAGATAGCTCGCCCACTCGTCCCAGTAGAAGAAGCTCTCGTAAGCGAGCGCGGAGCCGTCCAGGGTCGAGTAGTGGGTGCGGATGATCGCGCACGAGCTGCCGGTCGAGCCGTAGCCCGCGGCCGGCAGCTTGTCGACATTCAGCGTCCGCCAGCCGCGTCTGGCCAGCTCGTACGCGGTGCACGCGCCGATGATGCCGGCGCCGATGATGATCGCGTCGTAGCGTCCGGTCACCGTCTCGCCCTCCCTCGCCGACCTCGTGCTCGAACAACCCGCAGGCCAGCGCTCCCGGAGGTCCGGCCCAGAGCGTAGGCCATCAGAAACACGAAGTTGAGCTCGTCGTCCTCGAAGAAGCTCGCTCTGCTGCCTGCCATCGTCGCAACCTCCCGGTCAACGCGGTCCAAGCCGCGCACGAATCCAGCTCCCGATCTCGCCGACCGCCGCGTCGGCCTCCGGCAGAAAGCCGGCGTAGATCGGGAAGATGTGCTGCATCCCGGCCCAGATCCGGAGCGTCACATCGACCCCGCCGACGGCGGCCTGACGTGCGAGACTTACCGCATCGTCCAGGAGCCCTTCATGGCCGCCGACGATGACGAGAAGCGGCGGCAGTCCCGAGAAATCACCAAAGATCGGCGATGCCAAAGGCTCCCGGGGATCGGTGCCGCCCAGGTAGTCGGCGGCCATGCGCTGCAGCCCGTCCCTGGTTACGGTCAGGTCGACGGCGCTGAGCGCTTCGAGCGTTCGTCCGGTCAAGGCCAGGTCGGCCCACGGCGAGATCGGGACCGCCCCGGCGGGCAGCGGCAGGCCCGCCTGCTTCAACGCCAGGAGGGTCGCTGCCGTCAGGCCGCCACCGCTCGAATCCCCGGAGAGGACGATCCGGCCGGGATCGAAGCCGCCACCGAGCAGAAACCGATACGCCGAAAGTGCGCTCTCGATGGCGCCGGGGAACGGATGCTCCGGAGCGAGCGCGTAATCCGCGACCAGGGCGCGCGTGCCGGCCGCTCGGGCCAGGTGACCGGCGAACTTGCGGCGAGAGCGCGGCGAAGAGATCGCATAGCCGCCGCCGAACAGGTACATGATCGCAGCGTCGTCGCGCGCGCCCGCGGGCTTCGCCCACAAGCCTCCGACCTCCGGCGCGTCCTCGTATGCGACCCCCTCGGGCTCGCCGGAAAGGTCCTCCGCGTGCTCGCCCGCCTCGCGCTTTTGCGCCAGCGGCAGGTCGATCTGCTTCGGCGCATTCTCGAGGAGCTCCTCGAGCTGCACGGCCTGGGGGCTGATCGCCACGGCCGCCTCAGGGCGCGATCCTCGATCACGGCTCACGGTTCTCCTCCCGTCGAAGACTGGCGAGTCACGGGCCGGCGGCGGCGGCGGTCTCGGCGATCGCCGCAAGCCCGCGCCGGCGCTGGCAGTCGCCTCGTACGCTGCCCCGTGCACCGTCCTCGATCTGATCGGCGATCGCAAGGCGAGTGCCGACATCGGCGACCCGATCGTTGCCGCGGACGCAGGGGCCCCGATTGCCGACCGACGGCGCGTGTGCCATTGTGCCAGGGCGCGGGGCCCTCTGGAAAGGCCGTCGCCCGGAAGCCCGTCCCGTGTTCGAGAATTCCGGGCTGCTCCCAGCAGAAGAAACGGCCATGTACATCGTCGGACAGGAAGAGATCGACGCGATCGCCCAGGTGATTCGCAAGGGTGCGCTGTTCCGCTACGGAATCGGCTCCGAATGCGACCGCTTCGAGCAGCGCTACGCCGACCATCTCGGCACCCGGCACGTGGCGCTGACCTGCAGCGGCACCTATGCCCTCACTGCCGCCGTGACGGCGTTGGGGATTGGCCCGGGCGACGAGGTCCTGGTGCCGGCGCATACCTACATGGCGACCGCCATGGCGGTGCTTTCGGCGGGCGCGATCCCGGTCATCGTCGACGTCGACGAGAGCATCACCATCGACCCGGACGCGATCGACGATGCCGTCGGCCCGCGCACCAGGGCGGTGATCCCCGTGCACATGTGGGGCGCGGCCTGCGCCATGGAGCGGATCATGGCGGTCGCGGCCAGGCACGATCTCCTGGTGCTGGAGGATACCTGCCAGGGGATCGGCGGCGCCTACCAGGGCAGGAAGCTGGGCACCATCGGCCACGCCGGCGCGTTCAGCTTCAACTACTACAAGAACATGACCGCGGGCGAAGGCGGCGCCGTGTGCACCGCCGACGACCAGCTCGCAAAGCGGGTCAGGTGCGCGATCGATCCCTGCCACTTCTACTGGCAGGGCCGGAGCGATCAGCAGAAGCCGTTCGCCGGCAACGGTGCCCGCGCCTCGGAGATCATGGGCGCCATGCTGAACGTCCAGCTCGGTCGCCTGCCCGGCATGATCGCGGCGATGCGCAAGGAGAAAAAGCAGGTCCTGGGCGGTACCGCGCATCTCGGCAATCTCGGGCTGAAGCCGACGCCGATGAACAGCCCCGACCACGACTGCGCCGCTCAGGTCATGTACCTGCTGCCATCCTCCGAGGCGGCGGACCGCTTCGCCCAGGTCTTCCCGAGCGTGATCGCCGGCAAGACCGGCCGGCACAACTACACCGAGTGGGATCAGGTGCTGATCGGCGAGGGCGCGGCGCACGCCGCGATGAACCCGTACCGCATGCCCGAGAACCGGGACTGCCGGCGCAGCTATTCCAAGGACCTGTGCCGGCGCTCGCTCGACATTCTCGATCGCACCGTCATGGTGCCGACCCATCCGCTCCATACCGATCAGGAGATCGCCGACACCATTCACAACATCGAGGTCGCGGCGCGGGTCGCGCTCGGCGGCATGGCGCGCGAAGAAGCGGATCTCAGGAACGTCCAGCCGGTCGATGCGCAGAAGTTCGACATGGAGGTCGAGCAGACCGCGCACGCGTGAGGGAGCGGGCGCTGCGCCGCCCCGCATCACCACTGATCACCAGGGAGGTACACGATGGCTGCGTCGAGCAAGGTTCTCGCAGGTTCGGTCATGGCTTTGGCGCTGGTCGCGGCCAGCGCCTCGGCCCAGGAGACCCGGATCGTCGTCATCACCCACGGCCAGGCGGTCGACGCCTTCTGGTCGGTGGTCAAGAACGGCGTCGACGATGCCGCCGAGCTGATGGGCGTCGAGGTCCAGTATCAGGCGCCGCAGACCTTCGACATGGTGGCGATGGCCCAGCTGATCGATGCCGCGGTGGCCACTCAGCCCGACGGGCTCGTGGTCTCGATCCCCGATGCCGATGCGCTGGGCGATTCGATCCGCGCCGCGGTCGCGGCCGGCATCCCGGTGATCTCGATGGATTCGGGGCTCGACGTCAGCAAGGAACTCGGCGCGCTTCTGCACATGGGCATCGACGAGTATCCCTCGGGCTTCGCCGCCGGCGAGAAGATGAAGGAGCTGGGCAAGACCAGCGGCGCCTGCATCAACATGGAGGTCGGCAACGTCGCCCTCGATCAGCGCTGCCAGGGTTTCGCCGACGCGCTGGACGGCAACTCCCAGGTGATCGCCACCTCGATCGACCCGATCGAGATCAGGGCCGGCGTGACCGGCTATCTGATGCAGCACCCCGAGATCGATGCCGTGCTGACCGCCGGCGCCACCGCCTTCGACCCGACGCTCGCGGCGATCGAGGAGGCGGGCCTGTCCGGCCAGATCGCGCTCGGCTCGTTCGATCTGTCGCCCTCCATGCTCGAGGCGATCGATCAGGGCAAGGCGGTGTTCGGCATCGACGCCCAGCAGTACCTCACCGGCTATTACCCGGTGATCTTCCTCACCATCTACGACCGCTACGGCATGGTGCCGGTGAACGACGTCCTGACCGGACCCCTGTTCGTCACCAAGGACACCGCCAAGCAGGTGATCGAGCTCAGCGCCCAGGGCTACCGCTGACCCACGACGCCGGGGCGGGCCCCGCCCGCCTCGGTCCAAGGCCTCGCGTGCTCCCAATCAGGGAGTCGGGCTCTGATCTGATGCCTTGGCCCGGTCGAATGCATGGGTGCCGGGTAAGCGGTTGTCACCGGTAGGTGTCCTCGCGGCGGAGCCCGCAGGCGTAGAGGAGCACGTCCTTGTCCTCGATATCGTAGCGGAAACGCCAGCGACCGATCCTGAGGCGCCACTGGCCGTCTCCAGGCTTGACATCCGAGAGCTTCCTGACCTGGTGAGCGCGGCTCCGATTGTAGGGGTCGGCCTGAAGGAGCGCCACCGCTTCAGCATAGATCTCGGCAAACGCCGGATGCTTTCGAGTGAGTGAACGAGCAAACCGTCGAAAACGAGGGACCGCTCGTACTCGAAACCCCAGGTTCATGCATCTTGGAGCTTGGCTCTCGTGCTCCGCCTGCTTCTGTGCGCTTCTTTCTGCAGCTCCTCGATCAGATCTTCGGCGGGGAAGCTCTTGCCTTCGAGGTGCTCCCTTCTGCTCTCGGCAACGATTCTCTTCATTTCCTCATCCCGCGACTCGAGATAGTCTTCGAACTCATCGATATCCATGAGCCCGGCAACCGGCATGCCATCCTTCTCCAAGACGAAATATTCTTTGTCGACGTGCACTTGCTTGATGATGGCACCGAGGTTGTGCCGAGCCTTCGTGAGTGGAACACGGGTGACCCGCTGGGCGGCCTTCCTGGCCATCTAGGACACTCCTTGTCGGCGAGGTATCGAACAACGTTGTGCAACAGTGTTCATTGGTCAAGGCTGGAGGCCCGGCAAGGCGCGGCGATGTACTCACGCGGGCTCCCCGCAGGCGAAGGCGCCGGATCAGCCCGCCGCCACCTCGGCGATCGCCGCCATCGAGGATGGCGAGGGCGTGGTCGATCTCGGTTTCAGCAAATCGTGAGTGGCGGTGAAAGGGCGGCCGAGCGGGCCGGAGTGAAACAGCGCCTCACCGCCGACCGATGCGCCGCCGAAGCCGGCGCCTTGAAGGCTGTCCCGGAACGAGATGGTCTTTGTGCCGGCCGATCATCGCCCGGGCGAGTTTGAGGGCCATCTCGATCGCCTCCGAGCCGCCCGGCGCCAACCAAACCTTCGAGAGGCCGTCCGGCGCGATCCAGCCTTTCGGCCAGCGCCACCGCCGGCTGCTTGGTGAACCGCCGCGGCGCGAACGGCGGCTCGTCCAGCTGCGCCTTCGAGGCGGCAATCGGTCGCGGACGCTCATCGCCCAGGTGGTGGACGCTGGTGCCATGGAAATCCATGTATGCGCCGCCCGGCCCCGAACAGGCGCGCTGCGCTGCAACGGAGCTTGGCGGCGCGGGCTGGTCGACGGGTCAGGTCGTGGATTGACCTGCGATTGATACGATGGGAGTACAACCTAGGCTAAAAGTTGTAGGCATTTATCCATCGGAACAAAAGCTGCGAGGATGCGTTTACGTCGTCGAGACGCCGGGCCGACTGGCAGACGCCGGGCCGACTGGCAAAGGAGAAACCGGCCAGGCCGGGGTGACCCGGCGATCATAGAAACCCGAAAAGAACCGATCGGAGGGAACGAGGGATGAGGCCCCCCGTTTACTGGTCCGAGACGCCTGCGGACGAGAGCACCGCGCCCGGAGAATCCGAGGGAGGACAACTTCCAGTGCTGCCCGAGTATATACCAACCGAAAGCCCTGGCATTTTCGTTGAGCAACCGCTCGACCGGTGGTCGCCTCACGATCTCGTGGTTGGTCTGACCCGACTGGTCCGATGGACCGGCGCGGCGATCGCTCGGGGCGTGGCGGCGTCTTGACTTCACAGCCCGCCGGCGTGCGCCATCCGTGGTCGCACCGAAGACCGCTTCTCCTGGCCCTGATCCTGCTCAGTGCCGCCGCGGCCACCGACGTCTTCGCGGGCGTCCTGGCAGGGGATGGGCTCTCGAACCTCGATCTCGCGATCCTTGCGATTTTCTTCGTCAGCTTCGCCTGGATCTCGAGCGCGTTTTGGACGGCGATCGCGGGTTTCCTTGTGGGATGGGGCGGCCGTGGCTCGGGCCTCCGCGGAGCGGTGGGCGAGCTGCCGACCACGACGCGAACGGCGCTCGTGATGCCGATCTATCACGAGGATCCCGAGCAAGTGGGGCTTCGGATCGCGGCGATCTATCGCTCGCTCGCCGCGACCGGCCAGCTGCCTCATTTCGATTTGTTCATTCTGAGCGACAGCCGGGATCCGGCGATCGTCAAGGCCGAGGAGGCGTTGTGGGCCCGGCTGTGCGAGGAGCTGGACGCACGCGGCTGGCTGTTCTACCGCAATCGCGCTGAGAACCGGGGTCGCAAGGCCGGCAACATCGCCGACTTCTGCCGGCGCTGGGGGGGGCGCTATCGCTATTTCGTGGTGCTCGATGCCGACAGCGTGATGTCCGGGGCTACGCTGGTGCGTCTGGTCCAGCTGATGGAGGCCAATCCCGAGGCCGGGCTGATCCAGACCGTGCCGCGTCCGGTGGGCGGCGCGACCCCCCTGGCGCGCATCCTGCAGTTCTCGGCCAGCCTGTATGGCCCCATGCTCGCCGCCGGCCTGAGCTACTGGTTCCAGCGCGATGGCAACTACTGGGGGCACAACGCGATCCTCCGGACCGCCGCGTTCATGGCCCATGCCGGGCTGCCGACCTTGCCGGGATCGCCACCGTTCGGCGGCGAGATCCTGAGCCACGACTTCGTCGAGGCGGCGCTGCTGCGCCGCGCCGGATGGGGCGTCTGGCTGGTCCCCGAGCTCGGCGGCAGCTACGAGCAGCTGCCGCCCAGCCTCAGCGAGCTGGTCAACCGCGACCGCCGCTGGTGCCAGGGCAACCTGCAGCATCTGCGCCTGCTCACGATCAAAGGCCTGCGTCCGGCGAGCCGGGCGCACCTCTTGACCGGCGCGATCGCCTACCTGGCATCGCCTCTGTGGCTGACGCTCCTGGTTCTGACCTGTCTCGAGGCCGCCCGGGCCGGCCTGATGCCGTGGGTCTACTTCAACGACGCCGCCGGGTTTGGGCCGGTCTGGCCGATCGCACGCCAGGCCGAGCTGCTCGGTCTGCTCGCCGCCACGATCGGCATGCTGATGCTGCCGCGTTTCCTGGCGCTCTTTCAGGCCCTGGCCATGCCGGTGCGCCGGCGCGCCTTCGGCGGCGCGGCACGCCTGATCCGCAGCGTGTTCGCGGAAGTCGCGTTCTCGGTGCTGATGGCGCCCATCCTCATGGTCCAACACACCCGTGTGGTCCTCGCCACCGTCATGGGGTGGCGCGCACCGTGGAACGGCCAGCAGCGCGGCGCCTGCGCCGAGGACTGGCGCCACGCCGCCGTGCGCTACGGGGGCTGCACGCTGTTCGGGATCCTGTGGGCGATCGGCGTGTACATGACCGCTCCCGATCTGCTGCCGTGGCTGTCGCCCGTGCTCGCGGGGTTGATCCTGGCGGTGCCGATCGCGGTCCTCTCGAGCCGGGCCCGACTGGGGCTCGCGGCCTTGCGTCATGGCTGGTTCCTGATTCCTGAGGAGGTGGCGCCGCCCGGGGAGCTCGAGTGGCTGGTCCTGGAGGAGGACCTTGGCCGACACCCGGCGCCGGACCGACGGCGGGTGCCGATCCTCGCGTCGGAGCCGGCCGCGCCGTCATCCGGCCCTTAAGGCTTCGTTAACCCTGTCTTGATAGCGTTTACCCCGGCGTTTGGAGGACGTCCGGAGCCACGGGCGCGAGTCGATCTCGGCTACCAGCGGCCTTTGGCCGTGCCGCGCGCGAGGCCCTGAAGTCACCGCATGGAGCGATCGGCTATGGGTAACGTCATCGCGATCGGCAATCTCAAGGGCGGCACAGGCAAGAGCACGATCGCTGTCAATCTCGCCTGCGCTCTCGCCGAGGCCGGCGACACGGTGGTCTTGGTCGACGCCGACGCCCAGGGCACGGCAACCGACTGGCATGCCGGCCGCCAGTTGCCGGTGGCGGTGGAATCGCTGCCGCTCGGAGCCGAGCGCGAGGCGCAAAAGTGGGTCGCCCGCGTGCTCAGCCTGAAGGCGGGCGCGGACCACGTGGTCGTCGATCTGCCGCCGCAGATCGGGTCGGGGATCGCGTCTGCCCTCCTGATCGCCGATCTGTTCGCGATTCCGGTCACCCCCTCGGGCGTCGATCTGCGAGCGACCGGCAAGGCGCTCGACCTGCTGCGGCGCGCGCGGGCGGTGCGCGGCTCGACCAAGCCCGCCTGCATGCTGGTGCCGAGCCGGGTCGACCGGCGCACCGCGGTCGGGCGCCGCATCTACATGACGCTCGAGCGCTTCGGCCTCCGGATCGGCCCGGAGATCCGCCAGCGCTCCGCCCACGTCGAGGCGTTCAATGCCGGCGCCTGGATCGGCGCTCACGCCCCCGCGGGGCCGGCCTATCGCGACATCCGGGTGCTCAAGGACCGCCTCCTCGAGCTGCTTGCCGAAGCGGCGCATGCGACGGCGACTGAGCGGGCCCCTCCGATCGCCGTGGCCGGCGCGCCGTTCGGACGGAGGCAGACACCGGCGTTCGGGCGTCTCGCCGTGGATTCTCCCGCCCGCTGATCGTCGCCGCCGGCGCGCGAGCGCAGCGCCGCCGCGACTTCGATCCTCCCGAATCCGCGCGCGGTCGTGCCGCCGCGCGGCCGTCAGGCCTTGAAGGAAACTTGGACGCCACGCTCGGCACCTCATTGCGAGGAGCGCAGCGACGAAGCCATCCAGACGCCGCTCCTAAATCGCCACCTCCTTGCGTTATCTCGGCCGCATCCCAATGCATTGCCCGACGAAGCCATCCAGACGCCGCTCCTGGATCGCCACGGGCGCTGGCGCGCCCTCGCGATGACGCTGCAAAGGCGCGTGGCGGTTCGGCGTCCCGGTGGCATGCGCCGGAGTTGGCCTCGCCGGTGGGCAACCGAGACCGGGTTCACAAAGTTCGAACCTTTGTTCCACCCGGCATCATTCTCTTGTTGGGGCGCGCGGCCGACCGACCAACCCCGCGCTGGGGCGCGCGGCCGACCGACCAACCCCGCGCTGGGGCGCGCGGCCGACCGACCAACCCCGCGCTGGGGCGCGCGGCCGACCGACCA
>JBOHKK010000115.1:0-16402 GCA_050729115.1 Geminicoccaceae bacterium
GCGTCAGGCCGCCTGAATGCGGACCTCGGCGACCTGCTCGATCGCGCGCGCCATGACCGGATCGATCTCGAGTTGGGCGCGGATCTCCTCCAGGACGCCCATCTCCGCCCGGTTCAGCCTGCGGTCGACCGCGATCACGTCGCAGGCCAAGGCATAGGCCGTCGCGCGCAGCGGCGGCGAGAGCGCCTCGCGAATCAGGCCGAACACCCGCTCGCCGCCGCCCGGCTGCGCGAGCAGGTCCGAGCAGCGCGCGGCCATGGCGGTGATCGCGGCCCGATCGACGCCTTGGAAGATCGGCAGGCGATCGACCACGTCGCCGATCAGGCCGATCTCGGCATCGGCGATCTCGCGGTCCGCTTCGGCGGCGACGACCATGGTATGGATCAGGGCTTCCTGCGGGCTGACCATCATGCACTCCAGGGCGAAACGGGAAAGCGCGATCGGCCCGGAGCATGGCGGCCCGCGGTTGACGCCCGGTGAACGGCCGCCGGGCTCACGCCGCCCGCCCCGCCGCGGGTTCGTTGGCCGCGCCCGATGCCGGAAAAATCCAGGAACCCTGCGGGCCTCGGGTTCGTTCGGATGGCGACGCCGCCCTTGAAATTTCCGCCGCCGCGCGGGTTCGTTGGGTTCGAACACGCTTGGGTTCCTTCGGTCCGACGCCGCTTGGGTTCCTTCGGTCCGACGCCGCTTGGGTTCCTTCGGTCCAACACCGCTTGGGTTCCTTCGGTCCAACACCGCTTGGGTTCCTTCGTACTCGTCAGCGCGGGCTCGCTTGATTGCAGCACCGCCTGGGTCCTTCGGATTCCGCCAGCGCGTGGGTTCGTCCGGATTCCCCCGGCCCGCGGGTTCGTTCGGTTCGAACACCGCTCGGGTTCCTTCGGATTCGCCGGGCGGACCTGGCGCGGCCGGTCCGACGCTCGATGCGATATGGGAATAATACCCTATTCCCGCCGATATGGCCAGCGTGATCCGAACCGCCCGACGTCCCCCGCGCCGCGCCGCCCCTCACCCGGGCGCGAGCAATGGGCGGCACCAGCGCCGCGTCCTCTGTTCGGCCGTGGATTTCAACTTGAAGTTCAACATAGCGGCGGTTAGCAAAGGCTCAGCCTTTGCGCTACCTTGCCGTCATGCCAAATGCATTCGAGCAAAGCCCGGTCATCAATTCCCCGTTCCGCATGCCGGAGCGGCACTTTCTGCTGAACGAGGACGGCTCACCCACGGGCGTGATCGAGCAGGGCCGGCGACCCAGCGCGTACTTCGTGCCGATCCCGCCGGCCAGAAAGAAGGGGCGCGCACGCCAGGCGGAGCTCGCGCTCGAGGAGGATCAGGGCGGCGAGCGCGTCACGCAGAACGACTTCATCAAGGAAGTCCGCGGCCATGTCGATCGCTGGCGCGATCTGCCGTCTTCGCAATGGGGCGTGACCCACGAGACGGCGCGCCTCCTTCTCCACTGGCGCGGCGGCGAGGCCCAGCCGCCCTTGTTCTTCTGCCAGATCGAGGCAGTCGAGATGCTCGTCTGGCTGACCGAGGTGGCCTCGAAGCAGCGCCCGGAGGTCCGCAGACGGATCGAGCAGTTCAACGCCGAAGCCAACCCGCAGCTGTCCCGCGTGGCCCTGAAGATGGCGACGGGCAGCGGCAAGACCACGGTCATGGCCATGCTGATCGCCTGGCAGACGGTCAACTTCGCGCGGCGCCCCAACGCCAAGCTGTTCTCGGATGCCTTCCTGATCGTGACGCCCGGCATCACGATCAAAGATCGGCTCAGGGTCCTCCTGCCGAGCGACCCGCAGAACTACTACGAGACGCGCAAGCTGATCCCGCGCGACATGCTGGACGACGTGCGCAAGGCGCGTGTGATCATCACCAACTACCACGCCTTCAGGCTGCGCGAGAAGCTCCAGGCGCCGAAGCTCACCAAGCAGATCCTCCAGGGCCGCGACGACAAGCTGAGCACGACCGAGACCGAGGGCGAGATGATCCGCCGCGTCTGCCCGGCACTGATGGGCCGAAAAAACATCGTCGTGATCAACGACGAGGCACACCACTGCTACCGGCACAAGGTCGGCGACGAGGAGGAACAGAAGGTCACGGTCGAAGAGCGCGAAGAGGCAAAGAAGAACGAGGAGGCGGCGCGGGTCTGGATCTCTGGGCTCGAGATCATCAAACGCAAGCTCGGCGTGCGCGCCGTGTACGACCTGTCGGCTACTCCCTTCTTCCTCCGTGGCTCCGGCTACAAGGAGGGCACCCTCTTCCCTTGGGTCGTCTCCGATTTCTCGCTCATGGACGCGATCGAATCCGGCATCGTCAAGATCCCGCGTGTGCCCGTCTCAGACGATCAGGTGGGCGGCCTGCTGCCGGTCTATCGCGACCTGTACAAGAACATCCGCGACGGGCTGCCAAAGAAGGGCCGCGCCAAACAGAAGCACGAGAGGCTCGATCCGGACGATCTCCCCGTTCAGCTGACCGGCGCGCTGAACGCCCTCTATGGCCACTACATTCAAGTCTTCGACCAATGGCGGGCCAACGAGGTCGGCCGGGAGCCGGTCTTCGTCGTGGTCTGCAACAACACCAGCACCTCCAAACTCGTGTACGACCACATCGCGGGCTACGAGCGCGAGGAAAGCGGCCAGACGGTCCTCATTGACGGCAAGCTGCCGCTGTTTCGCAACGTCGAGAACGGCGGCTGGCTGCACCGGCCGCGCACGCTTCTGATCGACAGCGAGCAGCTCGATTCGGGCGAGGCGCTGACGCCCGAATTCAAGAAGATCGCGGCGCGCGAGATCGACGAGTTCAAGGCCGAGCTGCGCACGCGCTTTCCGGACCGCGATGTCGAGAAGATCACCGATGAGGACCTTCTGCGCGAGGTCATGAACACGGTCGGCAAGCCCGGCCGGCTCGGCGAGCACGTGCGCTGCGTGGTCAGCGTCTCGATGCTGACCGAGGGCTGGGATGCCAACACCGTAAGCCACATCCTGGGCGTGCGCGCCTTCGGCACCCAGCTCTTATGCGAGCAGGTGGTCGGCCGCGGCCTGCGCCGGGTCAACTACGACCCTGGCGACGACGGGATGTTCGAGGCGGAATACGCCGATGTGCTGGGCGTCCCCTTCACCTTCGTCGCCAGTCACAAGATCGCGGCACCGAAGCCACCCAAGCCGGTCACGCGGGTGTACGCGCTGCCAGAGCGCGAGGCGCTTGAGATCCGCTTCCCGCGCGTCGTCGGCTACCGGGTGACGCTGCCCGCGGAACGGTTGAAGGCGAGCTTCACCGAAGATTCGAGGCTCGTGATCAGCCCGGACGATGTCCCGACCCGGGCCGAGAACGAGGGCATCGTCGGCGAGGGAATCACCCTGACCCTGGAGGAGATCGGCAGGCGCCGCCTGCGCGAGGTCGAGTTCTACGTCGCCGGCCATGCGCTGCGCTCCAGGTTCCGCGACGACGAGGGCAACCTGAAGCCCTACCTGTTCCCGCAGCTCCTGCGCATCACGCGTGAGTGGCTCGCCGGCGGGTATCTGGTCTGCAAGGGCCGGACGCGCCCGCAGCTCCTGCTCTGGCGGCACTTCGCGGATCTCGCGGTCGAGCGGATATACCGCGCCGTCACGGGCGGCATCCAAGGCGAGGAGCGACTGCGCCCGATCATCGACAGCTACAATCCCTGGGGATCGAGCAAGTACGTCGACTTCACGACCTCGAGAAGCGCGCTCTGGACCACCGGCGCCGACAGATGCCAGATCAACTACGTCGTCTATGACAGCGACTGGGAAGCGAATTTCTGCGAGCAGGTCGAGCGCAATGGCCGAGGTTGCAGCGTACGTCAAGAACCACGGCCTCGGCTTCGAGGTGCCGTATGTGCACCAGGGCGACGAGCGCCGCTACCGGCCGGACTTCATCCTGAGGATCGAGGGCGGCGCCGACGATCCGCTCCAGCTCATCGTCGAGATCAAAGGCTATCGGCAGGGCGATGCCCAGGCCAAGGCGGACACCATGCGCTCCTTGTGGGTCCCGGCGGTCAACAACCACGGCGCGCTCGGCCGCTGGGCCTTCCTGGAGATCCGCGACATCCACGAGGCGACCAAGGAGATCCGCGCCTGGCTCGACGGCAACCGCCCGGATATGGCAGCATGAGTCTCGCCATGGCCAGCGAGACCACGACCCTCGACCTGGCGCTCGCCGAGCGCGAGCGCGTGCTGAGCACCCTCCGATATCACGAGGCGCAGCTGCGCGCGCTCGGCGTTTCCCGGCTCTGGCTGTTCGGCTCCCTGGCCCGCGGCGATGCCGGGCGCAGGAGTGATGTTGACGTGCTGATCAGCGTGCCGCCGACGCAGAAGTTCTCGCTGCTCGATCTGGCTGAGGTGCGGGTCGAGCTGTGCGAGCTTCTTGGGCGCGATACCGATGTCGTGATCCGCGAGGACGCCCTGCCAAACCTCTGGGAGACGATCAAGGACGATCTGGTCGAGGTGTTTTGATGCCCCGAGCGCCCGTCTCAGACCGCCTCCGGCACATTCTCGAGGCCATCGCCAGGATCGAAACGCTGACCGCCGGCAAGACCTTCGAGGAGTACGCCGCCGACTGGATTACCCGCGATGCGGTCGAGCGCAACCTCGAGCGGGTCTCCGAAGCCTCGCGCCACATCCCTTCGGAGCTCAAGGCTCAGCACAAGAGCATCCGCTGGCGGGCGGTCGCCGGACTCGGCAACGTCCTGCGTCACGACTATCCCCGGGTGCAGGACCCGCGGGTATGGCAGATCGTGAGCGAGTACCTGGCGCCCCTCCGGGCCGCGGTCGAGACCATCCTGCATGACCTGGAAGGGAAAGGCAGCGAGTAGCCATGGCGAGGCAGGGCAGACGCGACACCCGGATCGAGACCTTCAAGCACGACCAGGCCAGGCGCTGGAACATCCCGACCGCCGAGCTGCAGTCGCTCGTGCGCGAGGACGAGGCGGCGCCGAAGAAGATCGAATACCCCCGCAGGTACAACCCGGACGAGCACCCAGAGATGTACGCCCGCAATCCCGACCTCGACCCGCAGGGGGCGCTACGAGGAGCAGGGCAAGGAGCGGCGTGCGGCGATCTTCATCGGGCCCGAGTACGGCACGGTGACCAAGGCGGACGTGCTCAAGGCCGCGCGCGAGGCGGCCGATCTGTTCGACGTGCTGATCGTCTGCGGCTTCGCCTTCGAGGCCCATGTCGGCGACGAGACCTTGAACCTCGGCCGGCTCCGGGTGCTCAAGGCGCGGATGAACCAGGACCTGCGCATGCCCGAGCTGAAGAGGACCGGGGCGGGCGACCTGTTCGTCGTGTTCGGCGAGCCGGACGTTCAGGTGCGTGAGGCGGACGGCGGTAAGCTGCAGGTCGAGATCAAGGGCGTGGAGGTGTTCGACCCGACCACGGGCGACGTGCGCACGAGCGGCATCGAGGACATCGCCTGCTGGTTCATCGACACCGACTACGACCAGGAGAGCTTCTTCGTCCGCCACGCCTATTTCCTGGGCGGCAAGGACCCCTACGAGAAGCTGAAGCGCGCGCTGAAGGCGGAGATCGACGAGGACGCCTGGGCGACCCTCTACAGCGCCACCAGCCGCCCCTTCCCGAAGCCCAAGTCCGGCCAGATCGCGGTCAAGGTCATCAACCACTACGGCGACGAGGTGCTCAAGGTTTACCGCATCGCCGCCGCGGTTCCTGATCCTCGCGGCACCCTCGGGCGCGGCGGCGGGCGGTCAGCGCGGGTGGAGCGCGGCGAGCGGGATCGTGAGCTGGCGGACGGCCTCGCCGTTCATCGCGCGGATCGCGAGGCGGACCTCGCCCGCCCACCAGTCGAGGTCGATGGTGCCGAAGTTCTCGGCGCCGTAGACCGCGCCGAGGCGGTGCGGCCCAGCGTCCCGGTTCCAGGCGTAGGTCATGTTGATGCCGCTCGAGGTGATCTCGTAGAGGTCGTAGGAAGGGCCCGCGCGGCGATAGAGCGCGCCGACGTGGCGATCGCCCGAGAGGAAGACGACGCCCGTCGCGCCGGTCTCTCTGATCAGCTCGAGGAGCCGCGCCCGCTCCGTGGGCAGGTTGCCCCAGCGCTCATACCCGTGCCCCTCGGCCAGCACCTGCACCGAGGACACGATCAGGCGCACCTCGGCGGGCTGCATCAGCTGGGCGCGCAGCCAGGCCCACTGCGCCGCGCCGAGCATGGTCTTGGTCGGGTCGGGATCCGGGGCGTACGGCCCCTGCCCCGGCGCGCCGGGCGGGTCGGCCACCTCGAGCGGCGAGCGGAAGGTCCGGGTGTCGAGCAGGACGACCTGGACCCGCATGCCTTCGGGGCCGAAGGTCCGGGCGTGATGGATGCCGGCGCGGGTGCGGCGCGGATCGTCTTCCGGAACCTGCCAGAACTCGAGGAACAGGCGCTTGGCGGCTCGTTTGTGCGGGAAGTCGGCGCCGCCGTCGTTCTTGCCGAAGTCGTGGTCGTCCCAGGTCGCGAGCACCGGCGCCGCCTGGCGCGCCCGGCGGTAGCCCTCGATGGTCAGGGCCTTGGCGTAGGCCGCCTCGAGCTCGGTCATGGCGCCCGAGCCGACGTCGCCGTAGACGTTGTCGCCGGCGAAGATGAGCAGCTCCGGCCGGTAGTCGAGCACCGCCTCCCAGATCGGCTGGGGCTTGGTCTGATTGGCGCACGAGGCGAACGCGATGCGGGTGAGCGGCGCGTGCTGCGCGGCCGCGGCCGACGCGCACGACGCCAAGGCGACGAGCGAGAGCGCGCATCGCAAAACGGTCGCGCTGCCGATGCGCCGACCCGAGCTCGTGGTCATGGCCGCCTCTTTTGAGCTGACCCTGGCCCTGGTATAGCGCCTCGGGCCGATCGTCGCGATCAACGTCAGCCGGCTGGCATCGAGGCTCGCCGAGTCGGCAGGCGATCGTTCTCTCGCCTGCGGCCTCCCGAGGCGAAGCGAGAGGCGCGGTTGCCCCACCTGGTGGTCAGGTGAGCGTGGCAGGCCGCGGCCGCCGTCAGGTCACGCCCGGCCAGCCACGCCTTCGAGGATCTAACGCTCGAGGGTGCCGGTGGTACGGCATTCCCCGGCGGCCGCGAACTCGCTCTCGGGCTCGACCGAGAACGCCGGGTCCAGGGTCAGTGCGGCGCCTCGCGGCGTATCGCTCACCGACGCCTCCAGCTCGACCTCGCGATGATCCTCCGGCGCTCGAACCGTCGATGCGCGATTCTCCGAATCCCGGACGATCCGTAGCGACCGTTGACACGTGGCCCAGCCCCGGTTCTCGAACCGGCCGGTGGCGGTGATCACGCCGTCGTCGGTCCCGGTAACCTCGAGATCGCTCGCGCGCAGGGTCTCGAGCGTTCGCTGGTACAGTCCGGCGGGTGTCGCCCCCGAATACTCCCGGCTGGTCTCGAGGTCGGGAGAGCCGAGCACGCAGCCGGCAAGCAGCAGGGCGGCCGCGCACCACCCGACAGGCCGCCGTGCCGCGCCCGCCAATGCCCCCAAATTCGGCACGTTCAGTCGCATCATCGCCTTCGTCCCGACTGACTCGGCTCAGAGAGCTCGCTGAGCAGGCAACGCTCGGCGGCGGACCCGGGTTCCGGTCGAACCGGCCAGCCGATGTTCTCGATGCGTGCCCCTGGTTGCCGGAACGTCGACTGCAATACGGTTGCGATCATCCACCGCCCGATCGCTCCGAGGTGACGGGCCATCACCAGCCAGGGAGGACGTCATGATCTTCGATCACCGCACCTACACCGTGAAGCCAGGCACCTTGCCCAGACAGCTCGAGCTCTACGACAAGCACGGCAGGGCGGCGCAGGAGCGCCACCTCGGCAAGCCGATCCTCTACGGCATCACCGAGACCGGCGAGATCAACACCTACGTTCACGTCTGGGGCTACGAGAACGCCGCCGATCGCGAGAAGCGGCGCGCCGCCATGCAAGCCGATCCCGAGTGGCAGGCCTTCGTCAAGATGAGCGGCGAGGCCGGCCATCTGATCAGGCAGGAGAACAAGATCCTGGTGGCGGCGCCGTTCTTCGAGCTGGAGCGCTAGCGCACCGACGCCAACGGGACGTCCCTTTGTTTGTCATGCCCGGGCTCGACCCCAATGCTGTCCGGTTGCCGAGCGCCGTCCATCTTCAGATGTGCGTGACGAGCATTGCGACAACCCTGAATTGTCATTGCCGGGCTTGACCCGGCAATCCATGGCCGAGTGAGCGACGACTGCGCTCGATCGAGCTGTGGATGCGCGGGTCAAGCCCGCTCATGACAGGCGAACGCACCATCGGCTCTCATTCTATCGCTTGCGCTCAACCGGACAGCCGTGGGCTTGACCCCGGCATCCATCCACAAGGCAGGCGCTGGCGTCAGCGTGGATTGCCGGGTCGAGCCCGGCAATGACGAGGGAATCGAGCGAAGCGTCAGTGCACTGGGACCAGCCCGACGCGCTCGCGCCGCCGCGAGATCGCCTGCCCGGCGCGAGGCGCGACCTCGAGGACCGCTCCGCCGCGCCCGACGCGGCGGGGATCGAGACCTCCGGCCCCGACCGGCCGATCACTGCGGGATGGTCAAGGTCATGCCCACCTGGATGCGGCTCGGGTCATCGCCGATCACGTCGCGGTTCGCCTCGTAGATGCGTCGCCAGGAGGGGGGCGAGACGTCACCGTACACCCTGCCGGCGATCTTGCTGAGCGTGTCGCCGGCTTGCACGACGTACTCGTCCACCGCCTCGGCAGGTTCGGTCCGGGGCTCGACGATGGCCGGCGCCGAGGTGGTCGCGAGCGCCGCGACCTGGGGGCCGGCAGGCGGGATCTCCGGTTCCTCGAGCGGATAGGGTCGGATCGCATCGCCGAACCACTTCTCGTAGATGGCCGCGTAGGTGCCGTCCTGCTCCATCTCCTTGAGCGTGTGATTGACCAGCTGCAACAGGCGCTCGTCGCCCTTCGGTACGGCGATGCCGTACGGCTCCTCGCTGAAGTGATTGCCCACGACCTCGAGCGGCTGGCCCTCGGCGAAGCTCTCGAGCGCGACGCCGTCGCTCGTGAAGGCTGCGACCTCGCCGGCGAGCAGAGCCTCGATCGCATCGTCATGGCGCCGGAACGTGACCAGGTCGTCGCCCAGCTCGAAGCCGCATCGTTCGGTCGCCGCCTTGATGTTGTCGAGGCTGGTCGAGCCGTGGATGGCCGCGACCTTGTTGCCTCGGAGATCGCAGACGCCGGCGATCGCGGAGCTTTCCTGCACCAGGAGCCGCTGGCCGTCCTTGAAGTAGGTCAGGCTGAAATCGACCTCCTCGGCGCGCTCCGGGGTCTTGGTCAACGCCGCCGCGACGATGTCCGCCCGGCCCTCTTGCAGGGTCGGGATGCGGGCATCGGTAGGCACGGGCAGGAAGGTGACGGCCCTGGGATCGTCGAGCCAGCGCCTGGCGAACTCGCGCGCGAGGTCGATCTCGAAGCCGGTGCGCCGACCGTCCTCGCCGTAGAACGAGAACGGCTCGAACGCGATCTGCACGATCGCGGTAAGGCGGTGCCGGTCGAGGATGCGATCGATGCGGGAGCTGCCCGACGTCGTCGCGGCGGCCTCTTCGGTCAGCGCGGCGACCTCGGCCTCGGGTTCCGGCTGTGCGTCGCCCCGCTGCTCATCGCCGGCCTGAGCGCGTTCGCCGGGCGCTGGCGCCGCCGGCTCCCGCGCGGCCGCGCGCGTGTCCGCCGCCTGTTCGGTATCGGCCACCTCGCTTTCGGCCCGCTCAGCCGCTTGTTCGGTCGCGGCCCCGGCGGCCTCGACCGCCTCCCGGATCGCGGCAACCATGGCCGTTGCGGTTTCCTCGACCGATTCGGTGGCCCGTCCGGTGCCTTCCGCGACCGCCGCCGCGCTCTCCTCGGTCGCCCGCTCGGTGGCGGCCGCCGCTTCCTCGACGGCTCGGCCAGCCTCCGAGGCGGTGGCTTCGGCGGCTTGCTCGACCGGCTCGGGGACGTCTTCGGCGGTGTCCGCGGTGGTGTCCTCGGTCGGGGCCGCGGTTTCGGTCGCACTCGGTTCCGCCGCCTGCTCGGGTGCTGCTGCCGTCTCTTCGACGGCCCGGCCCGGCTCCCCCTCGGCTGGCCCGGCGGGGGCCTCGGCGGTCGCGGCCGGCTCGGCCGGTGCGGTCTCGGGCGCGGTCGTCTCGGTCACGACCGGAACGTCAGCCGCGATCGCCGGAGTCACCTTGATCATCGAATCCACGGACAGCGCCGCGTCGTCGTCACCGTAGCTCACCGTGACCGCGACCTTGTAGTCGCCCGGATCCGCGGGCGCGTGATAGGTGATCGAGGGGGCGCCGTTGCCCTCGATCTCGCCGGCATCGGCGGTCCATTGGAACTCCTGAAGCGAGAAGTCGTTCTCTTCGTACTCGACGCTGATGGCGAGCGTCTCGTTCGCCGGAACCGTAAGGACCGCCGGACTGAAGCCGATCAGGCGCGGCGGCGTGGGCTCCTCGCCGCATCCCGCCAGAGCCAGGGCAAGGGTCGCGAGCACGGCGCCGCTCGCCATGGACCGAACGAGGCTCGAAGATTCCCGAGACATGCCACCCTCTCTTCGCGGCGATCGGTCGCTTTCCGGACGGCGATGCCGCTGCTTTCATGGTGTGGTCGGTGCGTTGGTGAGAATTGTGCCTGCGAAGGGGCAAGCGTGCAACGGCGACCGCGGCAGGGTCCGCGACGCCTGCGGGTGCACGGTGGTCGTCGTGCGCGCGTTCCGACCGGCTCGAGCCTAGGGCATTTTCGGTTCAGTTGAGATCGGCGCCAGCCCACGCCCCCTCCCGGCCACCCACAGCGTACCATGGGATTGGGTGGCCGGGAGGGGGAGCGCGGGCCGGGTCCGCCCAAAGGAAGAACGCGCTAGTGGAAATCCCGGGACTTGAACCCCGAAAGGCGCGGATGGCGGGCCTGGGGCTTGACCTCCTCGGCGCGCGCCGAAGGAGCTTCGGGGGGCGCCTCGAGCTTGCCGAGCCTGGCCAGAAGGCGCTGGCGGCGCGACAGATGGCCGGGATCACGCGGATCGGGCGGGCCGGAATTCCTGGCTTGGTCGGCGCGGGCGACCGGCGCCTCGAAGGGCGGGTTCGCTGCGCTGCGGCGGCGCGGGGGACGCTGCCCGGAATCGCTCGGACGTTTGACCCGATCGGCGCGGGCGACCGGCGCCTCGAAGTCCCGATCGGTGTCGGCGAGGCGGCGGAGCAGGTCGGTGCGGTCGATCAGGGTCGCGGCGACCACGTGGATCACCAGACCCTCCTTTTGCACCTTGCCGCGCACCACCATCAGCTGGGCGCCGAGCACGACGCGGCGAAAGCGCTCGAACACCGCCGGCCAGACCACCAGATTGGCGACTCCGGTCTCGTCCTCGATGGTGACGAAGATGACGCCGCTTGCGGTGCCCGGGCGCTGGCGGACCAGAACCAGACCGGCGACCTCGACCCAGCGGCCGTCGTCGATCTCGGCAAGCCGTGCGGCCGCGATCACGCGCCGCGCCAGCCGAGGACGCAGCAGGGCGAGCGGGTGGCAGCGCAGGGTCAGGCGCAGATTGGCATAGTCCTCGGCGACCTCCTGGCCAAGCGTCATGGGCGGCAGCGCGACCGCCGGCTCGGGGGGCGCCGTCCGGCCCTTTGCCCAGGCGAACAGCGGCGGCAGGTCCTGCTCGTGGCCGGTGCGGTCGAGGCCGATCGCGCGCCAGATGGCGCCGCGCCGGTCCAGGGTGAGCGAGGCGAAGGCGTCGGCCCGGGCGAGGCGATCGAGGGCCGCGGCACTCACGCCGGCGCGCCGGCGCAGATCGGCGAGTTCGGCGTGGCCGCCCGCGCGGCGCGCCACGAGCCGCGCCATCTCCTCCTGCTTCAGGCCCTTGACCTGGCGCAAGCCGAGGCGCAGCGCGCGGCGTCGCGAAATGCCGCCCTTCTCGTCCTCATGCCCGCCTTGCTTCCCATGGGCATCCGCAAGGGTTGCCGTGACGCTGGTAACGCGCGGTGCCTCGTGACCTTCGGCGTTCGAGATTACCGTTGCGACAGTAACCTCTCGTTTACCATGACCCGGTACGCTCGGATCATGCCGTGGGCTATGGTGGGAATCCGAGCGCCGCGGTTGCTTTGGGGCCGGCGCACGGATTCCCATCATCGCATGCGCTGCCGATTGTGGAGCGCTGATGGTTGACCAATCGTTAACCGGACCGTCGCAGGTCGAGCCCGAGGGTGGCCAGGAACAATCGCGCATAGATTGGGTAAGCCGCAGGCGAAACCCGACGTCGCCGTCCGGTGTCGCGCGTGAGCGGTCCGGTGTCGCGCGTGAGCCGTCCGGTGTCGCGCGTGAGCCGTCCGGTGCCGTGCGTGAGCCGTCCGGTGTCGCGCGTGAGCGGTCCGGTGTCGCGCGTGAGCCGTCCGGTGCCGCGCGTGAGCCGTCCGGTGCCGTGCGTGAGCGGTCCGGTGCCGCGCGTGAGCCGTCCGGTGCCGCGCGTGAGCCGTCCGGTGCCGTGCGTGAGCGGTCCGGTGCCGTGCGTGAGCCGTCCGGTGCCGTGCGTGAGCGGTCCGGTGCCGTGCGTGAGCCGTCCGGTGTCGCGCGTGAGATCGGTGCCGCGCGTGAGCGGTCCGGTGCCGCGCGTGAGATCGTTGGGTTTCGCTCCGCTTCACCCAACCTACGATTTTGGGGCACCTCCTCGTCACCCCCGGACATCCCCGGGCATGACGATGAGGCGGGCGGGCCAGTGGACACGGCCTGCGGCTCGGGCTCGAGCGTGCAGTCCCAGTCGCTGGCATTGACGTCGACCGGGAGCACGGCGACGCCGTGGCCCTGGGCGTCGCGCACGATCTGGGCGGGCGCGTAGAAGCCCATCGGCTGGCTGTTGAGCAGCGCGCACGCGAACACGTCCGGATAGTGACACTTCAGCCAGGACGAGACGTAGACCAGGAGCGCGAAGCTGGCGGCGTGGGACTCGGGAAAGCCATAGGTGCCGAAGCCCTCGATCTGCTTGAAGCAGCGCTCGGCGAACGCGCGCGCATAGCCGTTCTCGACCATGCCGTCGATGAACTTGTCCCGAAAGGTATGGATCGTGCCGACCCGCTTGAAGGTCGCCATGGCGCGGCGCAGCTGATCGGACTCCGAGGGCGTGAAGCCGGCGCCGACGATCGCGATCTGCATCGCCTGCTCCTGGAACAGCGGCACGCCGAGCGTCTTCTCGAGCACGCCCCGCAGCGCCTCGGACGGATAGACGACCGGCTCGAGGCCGCTGCGCCGGCGCAGATAGGGATGCACCATGTCGCCCTGGATCGGCCCTGGGCGCACGATCGCCACCTCGATCACGAGATCGTAGAAGCACCGGGGCCTTAGGCGGGGCAGCATGGTCATCTGCGCCCGGCTCTCGACCTGGAACACGCCGATGCTGTCCGCCCGGCCCAGCATGTCGTAGACCGCGGGATCCTCGGGCGGCACCGTGGCGAGCGTCAGATCCCGACCGTAATGGCGCGCCAGCAGCTCGAACGCTTTGCGCACGCAGGTCAGCATGCCGAGTGCCAGGACGTCGATCTTGAGGATGCCGAGCGCATCCAGGTCGTCCTTGTCCCACTCGACCATGGTGCGGTCCGCCATCGCCGCGTTGACCACCGGCACCACCTGATCGAGCCGGCTCCTGGTCAGCACGAAGCCGCCGACGTGCTGGGAGAGGTGGCGCGGGAAGCCGATCAGCTCGCCCGCCAGCTGGAGTGCCTGGCGCAGGCGTGGCGCCATGGGGTCGAGGCCGCGCTCGCGCGCGAGGCGGGCATCGAGGCCGCCCTCGCTCCAGCCCCAGATGCCGGAAGCGAGCGCGCTCACCGCATCCTCCGACAGGCCGAGCGCCTTGCCGACCTCGCGGATCGCGCTGCGCGCACGGTAATGGATCACGGTCGCGGCGATGCCGGCATGCGCCCGGCCGTACTTCTCGTAGATGTACTGGATGACCTCCTCGCGCCGCTCGTGCTCGAAGTCGACGTCGATGTCGGGCGGCTCGTTGCGCTCGGCCGAGACGAAGCGCTCGAACAGGAGGTCGAAGCGCTCCGGGTCGACCGCGGTGATGCCGAGACAGTAGCAGACCGCGGAGTTGGCCGCCGAGCCGCGCCCCTGGCAGAGGATGCCGCGCGAGCGGGCGAAGCGCACGATGTCGTGGACGGTGAGGAAATAGGGCGCGTAATCGAGCCCGGCGATCAGGGCGAACTCGTGCTCGAGCAGGCTTTCGACCTTGTCCGGGATGCCGCCCGGATAGCGCTCGGCCGCGCCCTGCCAGGCCAGCTGCTCGAGATGATCCTGCACGCTCATGCCCGCGGGCGCCGGGTCGATCGGGTACTCGTAGCGCAGCTCGTCGAGCGAGAAGCGGCAGGCGTCGACGATCGCCACGGTGCGCGCCAGCGCGTCGGGGTAGCGCTCGAGCAGGCGCGCCATCTCGGGGGGCGGCTTGAGGTGGCGCTCGGCGTTGGCCTCGAGAAGATGGCCCGCCTGGTCGATGGTCGTGTGCTCGCGGATGCAGGCGAGCACGTCCTGCAGAGGGCGGCGCTCGGGCGCGTGGTAGAGCACATCCCCGGCGGCGACCAACGGGGTGCCGCAGGCGGCGGCGAGCCCGGCCAGCGCCTCGATGCGCAGGGCGTCGTCGCCCCGGTAGAGATGCTGCGCCGCCAGGTAACACGGCGCTTGAAGTTTGGCTCGCAACTTCTCAAGAAATAAGCAAAACTCCTGGTCGATCCGTTCCGGCGGCAGGGCCACGATGATCTGGCCTTCGGCGTGGGCGAGCAGGTCGTCGAGCCACAGCTCGCATTGGCCCTTCTCGGCCCGCCGCTGCCCGAGCGAGATCAGCTGCGCAAGCCGTCCGTAGGCTGCCCGGTCGGTCGGGAAGCAGAGCAGGGAATAGCCCTCGGTGCCGGCGCTTGACCTGCTTGTGGAGCCGTTCGTGGGCTGTGCATCATTGCCGTGGACGTCTCCGTCGCCGCCCGCTGCCGTGCGTGAGATCGTTGGGCCCAACCTACGACTGGGGTTGTTCGTGGATCGGGCATGATTGCCATGGGCGTCGCCACTTCGGTGCCCGTGAGCGCCTTCGTTGTCGTCCGGTGCCGGGCGTGAGATCGTTGGGTTCCGCTCCGCTTCACCCAACCTACGACGGTGGTCGCCGCCCGGCCCGGGGACCCGGGGATTCACCTCACATACCGAACGCCCGCTCTCCACCGGCGGCGTGGACCCCCGGGCCTCATATAAGCCCGGGGGTGACGAGGAGGGGGAACTCAGCCGGGACGGAAGGGACGCGCGGGTCAGGCCCGGGGGTGACGAGGCAAAACCACGCGTAGGTTGGGTGAGCCGCTGGCGAAACCCAACGTCACGGTTCGACCCCACGCGTGAGCCGTCCGGTGCCACGCGTGGGTCCGATGTCGCGCGTGAGATCGTTGGGTTCCGCGGCGCTTCACCCAACCTACGATTTTGGTCACCCTCGAGCGCTCCGTCACCACCCGACCAAGAGGGATCCGCCGGCTTTTTCCCCGGCCTGAGATCGAGGCGGGCGCCGACCACGAAGCGGATGCCGACCTCCTTGGCGGCGACGTGCGCCCGCACCACCCCGGCGAGCGTGTTGCGATCGGTCAGCGCGATCGCGGCAAGCCCGAGCTCGGCCGCGCGCAACACCAGCTCCTCGGGGTGCGAGCCGCCGCGCAGGAACGAGAAGTTGCTGATGACCTGGAGCTCGGCGTAAGTCATCGGCGCGCGCCACGCATTGCCGATCTCGTCCTGAAACCTGGCGGTCTTAGGACGCTGCTCCAGGCAACAACTTGATTAGAGCTACAATGACCGCCGCCTGAGCGATCATGATGCCGGTGAACCACTTGATCATTGCGGTCTGGACATCGGCGATCTTCTGCTCGATCTGAGAGAGGCGCGCCTCGAGACGAAGTTCCAGCTCACGCAGATCATGCTTCGCGGCCAAGTCTTCGGCGGTGCGATCGCGAAGAGCACGGGCCAAGCCATGCGCTTGATCGCGCGGAAACCCAGCCTGCTCGAGATCTTCGGCCAAACCCAAGGCGTCGATCATGGTCATGACTTCCTGTCAGCGGGGATTGTAGCCTGTTCAAAGAGCATGATCCACGGCTGCATCGTTCTACCCGAACAGGCCGTGCAGGTACCACCGGGGCATGACGGCACCGGTGCCATAGAGGCCCTCGCGGAACAGCCAGAAGCGGCCGCCCTCGGTATCCTCGACCGTGAAGTAGTCGCGGGTCGCCGCGGCGGGATCGGCGTCCGGCTCGCGCCACCACTCGGGCGCGAGGCGCTCCGGCCCCCGCACCGCCCTGACCTTGTGCAGCGCGCGGCGCCAGCGGAACAGGACCGGCGGCTCGTCGGGCAAGGGGGCGACCGCCTCGATCGGCTCGGGCCGGGCGAGCAGGCGCAGCGGCCGCGCCGGCGCCGGGCCGTGCAGGCC
>JBOHKK010000116.1:0-16388 GCA_050729115.1 Geminicoccaceae bacterium
ACTGCCCCGGCCCTCACCCGAACCTCGCCCATCCCGCCATGCCCGTCACCACCACTCATCCGTCTCCATCACCAGCACCCTCCCGCCGCCCCATTACCCGGACAGGCTCCTAGCCCAGTCCGGCGTGAGGTACGCGGGCGGGCCGTGCACCTCCCGCTCCTGGGTGGCGACGGCATACAGCGACTCCTGCTTGACCGTGACGAAGGCGTCGCCCGCGATCAGGGCAGCGGTCGTCGTCCCGGAACAGCGACACGTGCCCCGCCGTATGCCCGGGCGTGTAGATCCAGCGCCAGCCGGGCATGTGCGGCACGCTCCCGTCGTCCGGCAGGGACCTGACGCGGGCGCCGAGATCGATCCCAGCGTTGGGATAGGCAACCGACATGAGCGCCATCGCGCCTTTGCCGACGGTGGAATCCGGCGGCGGATAGTCGGACCGGCCGGTGAGATGGGGCAGCTCCAGCCGGTGTGCGTAGACCGGCACGTCCCAGTATTCGAACAGATTGGGAAACGCGCCGACGTGATCGAAGTGACCGTGCGTGAGGATGACCGCTTGCGGCCGGCTGTCCTTGCCGAAGCGGTCCGCGGCGGTCTTCAGGATCGTGCCGGCAGAGCCTCGCAGACCGGCGTCGATCAGCATCCACGATGTAGAGGTTGACGAACAAAAAGCGCAGCCGGATCAGATCCGGAGCCGCCTCGTCGACCGTGATCGTGACCGCCATGCCGTCGCTCCCGAATCGATTGTGCCGCGCCGCGTTCGACCGCGAGAACGCCGCCCTGTCGGCGGGGTTCCAAGAGAGATCGGAAAAATCGCGATTGGCCGGTAAGCCGGTTCGGACCGATGCCCATCCGCGCGTCGCGCGCGCAGCCCGGTTCAGGCTGCGCCGCACCGCAGGACTTCGTGCCGTAGCGCTGGAGGCGATCACGCCGCCCGCGGGCAAGATGGTCCTCATCGAAACGTCACCGGGTCCGGCGCTGGGGGCCTTGCGATTACTGCCAAATGGCAGTATATATAATGACATGAGGCAGCGAGCGGGAAAACCCGGGATGAGCGTGCCGCGGCAGGTGATGCCGGCGGCTGTCGATCCAGGCCGCCCGGAGCTGCCCCGTCTCGCCGATGCCGCCGTCCGCGCGCGGCTCACGCCGGCGGCCGTGGACGCCATGGTCCGCCTCGCCGCGATCTGGCGCTTGAGCAGCGCCGAAGTCTGCGCGCTGATGGGCGACATCTCCGAGCGCACCTGGTTTCGGATGAAGAAGGGGGACTGGGCGGGCACCCTGTCGCAGGACGCGCTGACGCGGGTGAGCGCGGTGATCGGCATCTTCAAGGGCCTGCGGTTGCTGTTCTCCGAGCCGTTGTCCGACGAGTGGGTGCGGCTGCCCAACAAGGGCCCGCTCTACGGCGGCCGGCGCCCGCTCGAGGCCATGATCGAGGGCGGCATCCCGGCCATGCTGGAGGTCAGGCGCCACGTCGACGCGCTGCGCGGCGGGCTTTGAATGCCGCTGCCGCCGACCGTCGATCTCGCGCAGCGCAACACCGTGCGGCTGATCTCGACCGGCCGCCTCAAGGACCCGGCGCTCCTGCCGCTCGCCGCCGAGAACCGCGCGCTCGACGATCTGGCGAGCCTGGAGAGCGCCACCAATGCCCGGCTGCGGGCGGAGGAGACAGGGCTCGCCGATCTCGATCCGCGCGAGCTCGTGTTCGGCCGGGCCGGCCGGACCTTCGTCAACGCCGCCTTCACGCACACCCGGCCGGGCGGCAACCGGTTCAATGGCGACGGGCGGGGCGCCTGGTATGCCGGGTTCGAGGTCAGGACCGCGCTCGCCGAGGTGGCCTACCACCTCACCCGCGAGCTCGCGGCGATCGGCCGTTTCGAGAACGTGACCGACTACGCCGAGCTGCTTGCCGACTTCTTCGGCCCGTTCCACGACCTGCGACGCGCCGATGCCGCCGAGTCGTGCCTCGATCCCGATCCGGCGATCGGCTACCCGGCCGGCCAGGCGCTCGCGCGTCGGCTGCGGGCGGAGGCCGGGAGCAACGGCATCGTGTATCCGTCGGTGCGCCGACCGGGCGGCACCTGCCTTGCCGCCTTCCGACCGGACCTGGTACAGAACCTGCGCGAGGGCGGGATCTGGCGCCTCATCTGGCAGGGCACGCCGGAGCCGAGGCTGACGAGGCCGGGCTGAGCCGGCCGGCGCGAACGGCGCCCGTGCTCAGGCGCCGCGGGCGATGAAGGCGGGGTTCTCGAAGCCCGGCTTGCGGTAGAGGAGCGGCCTGCCGTCGCGCGTCGTCACCCGGCCGCCCGCGGCGGCGAGCACCGCGTGCCCGGCCGCGACATCCCACTCCATGGTGCGGCCGAAGCGCGGGTAGAGGTCGGCCTTGCCTTCGGCGACCAGGCAGAACTTCAGCGAGCTGCCCGCCGAGATGCACTCGGCGACGCCGGCCTGATCGAGGAACGCCTGGGTCTCGGGATCACGGTGCGAGCGGCTGGCGATCGCGACCAGGCCGCCCGCCGGCGCCTCGCGCACTTCGATCGCGTGCGTCCTGCCGTCGGCGTCGCGCACCGTCGCCCCTTTGCCGCGAGCGCCCCACCAAGCGCGCGCACGGGCCGGCGCGAGCACCACGCCGAGCACCGGCTCGCGTTCTTCGATCAGGGCGATGTTGGCGGTGAACTCGCCGTTCCGGCTCAGAAACTCCTTGGTGCCATCGAGCGGGTCGACCAGCCAGAACGGCCGGTCGCCGAGCGCCGGGATGTGGCCCGAGGCGACGGTCTCCTCCGCGACCGTCGGAAGGTCGGGGGTCAGCTCGGCAAGCCGCGCCAGGATCACCACTTCGGCGGCTTCGTCCGCGGCGGTCACGGGCGAGGCGTCCGCCTTGGCGCGCACCGCCACCTCGCCGTGATAGTGCTCGAGGATCACCGCACCGGCGCGATCCGCGAGCGCGACGATCTCCGGAAGAAGAAGATCCAAATCCAGCATTACCGCTCCGCCGCGAATGCGCGCTCGACGTAGGCCATCAGCTCGCTCAGGCAGTCGTCGACCGTGCCCTGATCGGTCTGGATCACCAGCTCCGGGTGCTCGGGCGACTCATAGGGCGAGCTGACGCCGGTGAACTCGGGGATCTCGCCGCTGCGGGCGCGCCGGTACAGGCCCTTCGGGTCGCGCGCCTCGCACACCTCGAGCGGCGCCTCGATGAAGATCTCGTGGAACGCCTCGGGCGCCGCCGCCCGCGCGCGCTCGCGATCGGCCCGATAGGGCGAGATGAACGAGCTGATCACGAGGAAGCCGGCATCTGCGAACAGCGCCGCGACCTCGCCGACCCGGCGGATGTTCTCGGCCCGATCCGCGGGCGCGAAGCCGAGATTGGCGTTCAGGCCGTCTCTGATGTTGTCGCCGTCCAGGACGTAGACGTGGTAGCCCTTGGCGAACAGGCGCGCCTCGAGCGCGAGCGCGAGCGTCGACTTGCCCGAGCCGGACAGACCGGTGAACCACAGCACCCCGCCCTTGTGGCCGTTGCGCACATGCCGCGCCTCGCGCGCCACGCCGTGGCCGACCATGGTGATGTTGGTGGCGCGCCGGGTGATCAGCTCGCGCTGGTCGGGATAGCCCTCCATCGAGACGATGCCGCCGCCCACGGGCACGTGATCCTCGACCAGCACGAAGCGGCCGGTCAGCGGATTGGCGCGGTGCTCGTCGAGGGCGAGCAGGCCGCGCGCGCGCAGCACCACCTCGGCGACGCCGTTGCGCTCGAGCTGATCCGCCGGCCTGGACGACAGGTCGCCGGTGTCGATCACGCTCTCGATCGACTGCACCGTGACGTCAGTCTCGCTGGTGCAAAGCTTCAGCGTGTAGCGGTTGCCCGGCTCCAGCGGGGCCTGGCCGAGCCAGAACACGCGCGCCCGGAACACGTTGCTCTCGATCGGCGGCTGCTCGCGGTGGCTCGCGATCTCGCCGCGTTCGACGAAGATCTGGTCCTCGAGCGTGATCCCGACCGACTGCCCGGCGACCGCCTCGCCCGGCAGCTCGGGCACGCTCCAGCCCTCGATCGACTTGACCTTGGCGGTCTTGTTGGAGGGCGAGAACACCAGCTCGGCGCCGACCGCGAGCCGGCCCGACGCGATCCGGCCTACCAGGATGCGGCGCTGGTCGAACTTGTAGACGTCCTGGATCGGCAGGCGCAGCGGCAGATCGACCGGTGGGATGCCCGGCACGAACCGGTCGAGCGCGTCGAGCACGGTCGGCCCCTGGTACCAGCGCATGGCGCGGCTGCGCACGGCGATGCCGTCGCCCTCGCGCGCCGAGACCGGGATGAAGCCGGTCGGCACGACGCCGAGGCCGGCCAGATACTCCCGGTACTCCTCCGCGACGTCGCCGAAGCGCTCGGCGCTGTAGCCGACCAGGTCCATCTTGTTGATCAGCACCGCGACCTGGTCGACGCCCAGCAGATGCAGCAGGTAGCCGTGGCGGCGGGACTGCTCGCGCACGCCCTCGGCGGCGTCGATCAGCAAGAGCGCGGCCTCGCTGCTGGCCGCGCCGGTGATCATGTTCTTGAGGAATTCCTTGTGCCCGGGCGCGTCGATGATGACGTAGTCGCGCGCCTTGGTGCGGAACTGGATCTGCGCGGTGTCGATGGTCACGCCCTGATCGCGCTCGGCCTGGAGCGCGTCCATCAGGAACGCCCACTCGAACGGCATGCCGCGCCGCTCGCACACCGCCTTGATCGTCTCGAGCTTGCCCTCGGGCAAGGAGCCGGTGTCGTGGAACAGGCGGCCGACCAGGGTCGACTTGCCGTGGTCGACGTGCCCGACGATGACGATCTTGAGCTTGGGCCGGGTCGGCTGTGCCATCGCCCCGGGCCTCACATGTAGCCTTCGGCGCGCAGGCGCTCGAAGGCGTCCTCGGCCTCGTGGTCCATGGCGCGTCCGGAGCGCTCGGCGACCTTGGTGGTCTCGAGCTCGGCGATGACCTGCTCGAGCGAGCTCGCCTCGCTCGCGACGGGGTGGGTGATGTCCTCGTCGCCGAGGGAGCGGTAGCGCTTGCCGCCCTTCGCGAAATAGAGGTCGATCAGGGGAATGCCTTCGCGCTGGGAGTAGCGCCAGACGTCGATCTCGCTCCAGTGCAGCAGCGGATGGACCCGCACGTGGGTGCCCGGCGGGAAGCTGGTCATGTACTGGTTCCAGAACTCCGGCGGCTGGTCCTTGAGGTGCCAGCGGTTGTCCTTGGTGCGCGGGCTGAAGTAGCGCTCCTTGGCGCGGGTGCCTTCCTCGTCACGGCGGATGCCCGCGATCAGGCCGGCAAAGCCGTGGCGCGCGAGCGCGGTGTTGAGGCCGGCGGTCTTGCGCGCGGCCGAGCGCGCGGCGGGCGGCAGGCTCGGGTCCATCTGGTCGATCGGCGGACAGGGCTCGATCAGCAGCCTGAGCCCCCACTCCTTGCTGTAGCGCTCGCGGAACGCGTACATCTCCTTGAACTTCTTGCCGGTGTCGACGTGCAGCACCGGCAGCGGCACGTGGCCGAAGAAGGCTTTCCGCGTCAGCCACAGCACGACGTTGCTGTCCTTGCCGAGCGACCACAGGATCGCCAGCTTGTCGAGCTTGGCGTAGGCCTCGCGCAACACGTAGATGCTCTCGGCTTCGAGGGTGTCGAGATGGTCCATGGGGGCCCTGGGGTGGATCGGGGAGTGGATCGGGTTCGGGACGCCGCTTCCTAACGGAAAGCCTGGCCGCGGCAAAGCGGCAAAATGGCGCGCCGGGTATGACCAGATATCGGACCCGGCGAGCGCCGCTGCTGGCGCGCCGGCGTCGCCCGCGCCGCCTCGGCGAGCCCCGCGGCGCCTTGGCAAGCAAGCCCGCCTACGGTTAAGATCCGGCTAAGGCGAGGTGGAGCGGGTGAAGGGAATCGAACCCTCGACACGAAGCTTGGGAAGCTTCTGCTCTACCACTGAGCTACACCCGCTCGAGCCTGCGCCTGTGTTCTAGGACGTCGCTGGCCGAGACGCAAGCGACCTGCTCGGAGCGCGGCGCGGCCTGCGCCACGGGCGGCGCCGTCGCGGCCGGCCCGAACCCGGCTTGACGCTGCCGACAAACCACCCTAGCTAACCAGCGGTGCGGGCGCATAGCTCAGTTGGTAGAGCAGCTGACTCTTAATCAGCGGGTCCAAGGTTCGAGTCCTTGTGCGCCCACCACTTTCAGAAGGAGCGGGCGATCCGCGGGGCAACGACAGCTGCCGGCGCGCCGCGCCAAACCGCCCACCAGAGATCTCGAGGTCGAGACCTTGTTGCGCGCGGTCCGAGCCCGACCGGTAGGAGCGCCGCGCGCAGGCTTGGACGTCATCGCTCAGCGCCTCCGTCACGTCCGGGATACCGGTCCGAACCTGGCCGGCAGAGGTCAAAGGCCGGATCGTGGGGAGAACGCGCGCCGGCGTATCGGTCGGCGGCGTGGCGCGCGTGCGGCCTGATACCGCGGCAGCTGTTCGATGGGCGGCGCCGCGCGCGATGACGGCGGAGCCAGACGTGGGGGCGGCCCATACCCCGGTGATCGTCGCCGCGGCGGCCCCGCACCCTCAGATCACCATGTGGCGAAGCGTGGAGCGGCTCTCCAGAATATGTGCGATGCGCTTGAGCCCGGTCTCGAGGATTTCGAGACTGCGCGGCGCGCCGAGGCTGATGCGGACGGCCTGCGGGATGAATTCCGGCTCGACCGCAAACATGGAGCCTGGCGCGACCGCCACGCCGACGGCCTGCGCTTGCAGGACGACCTCGTCCGCGCGCTGCGGCTCCGCCAGCGGCAGCCAGATATGATAGCTGCAGGCATGCTCCAGATGGCCGAGCTCCCCCAGATATTTACGCGCGATGCCTTGGCGGGCCGCGATCTCCTGCCGGTGCCAACGGATGAACTCGTCGGCGACGCCGTTGTTGATCCAAGCGGTGGCGATCTCAGCCGCCAGTGAGGACGTCGTCCAGGTTGTGGCGTGCACCGCGTCGGCGACCTGATGCACCATCTGGTCCGGTGCGATCAGATAAGCGATCCGGAGACCGGGCACGAGGCTCTTCGAAGTGCCGCCGATGTAGTAGCAGTTGCCTTGGGCGAGCGCGTAGAGCGGGGGCAGCCTGTCCTCGGGAAGCTGCCCATAGGTATCGTCCTCGATGATCGGGACCCCCTGGGCGGCGGCAATCTCCACGACCTTTTTCCGTCGGTCGAGCGGCAGCATCGTGGCGGTCGGGTTGTGGATCGTCGGCGTGCAGATGAGCGCCGCCACGTTCTGCGTTGCACAGGCCTCGGCGAAGGCGTCGGGGACGAGGCCGTGCTCATCGATCGCCAGGCCCCGAAGCTTCACATGGAACAGGTTCGCGAGACGTCGGATCCCCGGATAGTTCAGCGCCTCGGTCACCGCGACGTCGCCCGGCTTGGTCAAGGTGGCGATCGCGGCCATGAGCGCCTGCTGGGCGCCATTGCATATGACCACTTGGTGAGCGTGCGCCGAGATGCCCGTCTGCGCGACCCACTTGGCGCCGGCGAGTCGGTGATGTTCCTTGCCGGGCGCAGGCTGGTAATCGAGCAACGCGTTCAGATTGCGCCGACGGGACAGCTCCTTGAGGGTCTCATTGAGCGCCAAGCTCTCGTAGTCGATGGCCGGCTGGTTGAACCGCAGATCGATCGGCTCGGCAGATGACGTCCCCTGCGCCGCGCCGCCCTCGCTGCCGGCGAGCACAGCCACATAGGTGCCGCTGCCGACCTTGCCGGTGATCAGGCCGCGCCGTTTGGCTTCGGTGTAGGCGCGCGTGACGGTGCCGACGGTCACGCCCAAAAGGCTGGCCAGCCGACGATGGGGCGGCAGCAGCGTGCCGGGCTCCAGTCGATAAGCAGCAACGTCCTCCGCCAACGCCTCGATGATGGCCCGGTATCTCGGGCCACGCCGAGTCCCCAGATCCGGCACCCACCATTCACTCATCTGCGCGTGCTCCGCTCTGCAACGGTTCGCTCCCGGCGGGTAATGCCGTCTGGTCGAATTGTATCACCGGCCATTCAAAGCGTCCTGCTGGCTCCGGAGACGCAAGCCAATGCGTGCTGCCGCCGATGACATGGCATCCGGGCGCTGCCCTGCCGGCCCGAAAGAACGCGTGATTGCTGGGCCCTTTCGTGAAATGATCGCCAAAAAAGCATACATTATCAACACGATATTCATTCGATCAACACGCTTACGGTCGAACTCCCGGTCGGGTGCCGTCGCCGCCGACAGGCGTCCGCCGATCGTGGCACGAAAGGTACAATCTCCAAACAATTACTAATACGCCATGCTCTATTGACTCAGAATTATCGCTGACATTTAATGACTCGCGATGCGAGAGCGCCCCTGACAAGAGCCAATGACGGCGCTCCGAGACGGGGCAGGAGTGGAGGCCGGGATGATCGACCTCTTGGTCCAGGACGGGTTGATCGTCGATGGTCAAGCCTCCTGCCGCGGCAGCCTGGCGATCGAGGGCGGCCGCATCGTCGCGCGCTTCGCGCCAGGGGTCGAGTTGCCTGCGGCCCGCGAGACGATCGACGCGCACGATCGTCTGGTCGTCCCGGGCATCGTGGACCCGCATGGCCATTTCTACGGCGAAGGAATCGGTGAGTATTCGCGCCTGGCCGCGATCGGCGGCGTCACGACCTTCATCGGCATGATTCGCGGTGCGCCGACGGATCCGCTTGCGGCCGTGGTCGCAGCGCACCGAGAGGAAGGACTCGCGCAGTCCATCGCCGACTTCTCTTTCCATGTCGTACTCTACGACCGCGAGGACACGCTCGACCAAGTCGCCGAGATTGCGGCACAAGACCTGCGCTCCTTCAAAGTGTTCCTCGCCTACAGGCGCCGCGGCATGATGGCGAGCGAGCGCTTCCTTCTCGCGGCGCTTGCGGAGGTTCGCCGCCACCAGGGCATTACCCTCGTCCATGCCGAGGACGGCGAGGTCATCGACTGGCTGGAGCAGGCGGCGCTGCGCGAAGGACGCGTCAACCCCGAGCATTACGAGGCTTCGCGGCCGGCCGAGGCGGAGGCGGCTGCCATCGAGATGGTCGCCCTGTGCGCGCAGGCGACGTCGTGCCCCACCTACATTGTCCATCTGTCGTCGGGCGCCGGATTGGCGGCGGTCGAGCGGGCTCGACGCCGCGGTGTCGCTCTGTGGGCGGAAACCTGCCCGCAATACCTCCTGCTGGACGACGATACGCTGCGCCGCCACGGCGCGAGCGCGAAGATCGCGCCGCCCTTGCGCTCGAAGGCCGACCGGCTGGCGCTTGCCACCGGCCTCGTCACGGGCGCGATCAACAGCGTCGGCAGCGATCATGCGAGCCACGCCGTCGCGGCCAAGGAGGCGGGCAAGGAGAACATCTTCGAGGCCCCGTTCGGCATGCCGGGGTCGCCCATCCTGTGGCCTGCCATGTACAGCTGGGCGATCGAGCAGAACATCCCGCTGCCGATCATCGTCCGCGCGATGTCGGAGACGCCGGCGCGCCTCTTCGGTCTCGCCCACCGGAAGGGTCATCTCGCGCCGGGCGCCGACGCGGATCTCATCGTGGTCGATCCTGCGAGCCGCAGAAGCGTGGACGCCGCGGTCTTCTGGCCTGAGGTCGCGCCGAGCCCGTTGGCCGGGAAATCGCTCATGGGATGGCCGGAGATCACGGTCTCGCGCGGCGACGTGATCTGGCGCCATGGCGAGGTCCTCGGCCAGCCCGGCCGGGCGCAATTCGTTCCGCAGAAGCGGTAGCGTCGTGCGCGCGGCCTTGATCCAAATGAGAGCCTCCATGGCGCGCGCGGCGAATCTCGATCGCGCCGAGGCGATGGTCGCGGAGGCCGTGCGCCAGGGCGCGGGCGTCGTCTGCCTCCAGGAATGTTTTGCCACGTGGTTCTTCCCGCAGCGGATCGATCCGAAGGACCAGGACCTCGCAGAGCCGCTCGACGGGCCGAGCGTCACCAGGATGCGCAACTTGGCGAAGAGGCTGCGCGCCGTGATGATCGTCCCGTTCTACGAGCGGGCCATGGCGGGCGAGCTCTACAACGCCGCGGCGATCATCGATGCCGCGGGCGAGATCATCGGCGTCTATCGGAAGCATCACATTCCGATGAGCGCACGGTTCAACGAGAAGTTCTACTTCCGCCCGGGGAACCGTGGCTTTCCCGTGTTCGACACGCCGCAGGGAAGGGTCGGCGTGATGATCTGCTATGACCGGCATTTTCCGGAGTCGGCGCGCATACTGGGCTTGGCCGGCGCGGAGGTGGTGTTCGTGCCCACGGCAGCCTGCAGCGAGTTCGCGCGAAAGGCGTGGGAGATCGAGCTGCGCGGCCACGCGATCGCGAACGGCGTGTTCGTCGCCGCCGTCAACCGTGTCGGCAAGGAACTCGATAGTGACTACTTCGGCTCGAGCATCTTCATCGACCCGATCGGTCAGGTGATCGCGCAGGCGAGTGGCACCGACGAGGAGGTGCTCGTCGCCGATCTCGAGCGGACGCGGCTCGAGGAGGTCCGGAGCGTATGGCCGTTCTATCGGGATCGGCGTCCCGAGGCCTATCGAAGAATCGTCGAGCCGTGACGTGGCGACCCTGGCGGAAAAGCTCGCCGATCTGGCCCTCCACGCGCCCGCGGCGGCGCTCCTGGAGCGGATGGCGACCTACGCCCTCGATACGCTCGCCGTGACGCTCGCGGGCCTCGTGGCCCCCTCCAGCGGCCCGATCGTCCGTACCGTCGTCGGCGCGGCCGGCAGACCCGAGGCGACGATCTTCGGTGTGGGCAAGGTGACCTCGGCCTGGGACGCGGCCCTGGCCAACGGTGCCATGGCGCATGCGCTCGAGTTCGATGACGACCACCGCAGGGGAGTGGTGCATCCGGGCGCCGTGGTCGTGCCGGCGTCCTTCGCCGCCGCCGAGGCGGCCGGCGCCTCCGGCGCGACGTTCCTGCACTCCTTGTTGGTCGGCTACGAGGTGGTCTGCCGGCTGGGCGAGGTGTTCCGCGGCAGCCAGTTCGATCACGGCTTTCATCCGACGGCGTTGTGCGGCGTGTTCGGCGCGGCCGCGGCCGCGGGCGTTGCCATGGGGCTGGATCGCGACGCGCTGGTGAGGGCGCTCGGCATCGCCGGGACCCAGGCTTTTGGGCTCACCGAATGGCGCACCGATGGCTCATGGATCAAGCGCCTGCATCCGGGGCGCGCCGCGCAGAGCGGGGTCCTGGCGGCGCGCCTCGCGCGCGAGGGATTTACCGGGCCCGCGACGATCTTCGAGGGATCGGGCGGCTTCTTCCGCGCCTTCTCATTCGGCGAGCCGATCGACGTCGCGGCCATGACGCGCGGCCTCACGGAGGACTACCGAGCGCTTGGCACCGCCATCAAGCCCTATCCCTGCTGCAGGTTCGCCCATGGCGCGATCGATCTGGCCATCGAGGCCGCCAGGTCCGGGATCGCGCCCGCCGACATCGAGGCCGTCGCCATTCGCATCTACCGTACCGGCGTGCTCTCCGATCGCGAGCAGCCGGCGAACCCGGTCGATGCCCAGTTCAACCTGCCCTATGTGGTGGCGGTGGCGCTCGCGCGCGGCCGCGTCGGCTTGGCGGATTTCACCGAGCGCGCCATCGCCGATCCCGAGGTTCTGGCGCTCTGCCGGCGCATCGCCGTTGCCGAGGATCCGGGTTACACCGAGCAGTATCCCGATCGGTACCCGACGGAGTTCAGGCTGCGGCTCAGGAACGGCCAAGAGCGGCGGTTTTTCAACGATTGCCCGAGCGGCGACCCCGAAGCCCCGCAATACCGGTCGGATCCGCAGCGCCTCCATCGCGAGGCGCAAGCCAAGATCTCGGCCCTGCTCGCGGAATGCGGCTTCGGCGATCGGGTCGAGCCACTCAAGGCTTGCGTGGCGGCGCTGCCCGAGGCGCGCGATCTTTCGGCGCTGTCCGCGCTTCTTGGCGCGAGCGCGCCGGCGCACGCGAGGCAGGGCGGCGTGACGGCCCGGAGGAAGAAGACGATTGCGCCGGTCGACCTTGTGCAAGGAAGCTCCAGATGCGAAGGCTAGCTGCGGCCGCCGCTCGAGAACAGGCACCAGGCAGCTATCTGGAACGTGGCCGGCGCCTGGAGAGGGAGGTGGATCCCTATCTTCCCGGCCTGACCCGCGAGGCGGCGGCGCGACTTGCGGGCGCATCGCCCGACGAGATCGTCAAGCTGTCATCCAACGAGAACCCGCTCGGCGCATCGCCCGCGGCCGTGGCTGCGATCGAGGGCCTGCGCGGCCGGCTGCACGAATATCCGACTCCGACCGCCGACGCGCTGCGGGCGGCGATCGGGCGCTATCTCGACGTCGATGCCGCCCAGGTCGTCGTCGGCGCCGGCAGCTCGACCCTCATGCACGGCATCGTTGCGGCGTTCACCGCGCCCGGTGGCGAGGTCGTCTCGCTCGAACCGGGCTTCAGCGTCTACAGCGAGATCGCCGTGATCCAGGGGCGCAAGCCCGTCGCCGTCGGCCTCAATGACGGCGATTTCCTTCTCGACCTCGACCGGCTCGAGGCCGCGATCACGCCGCGGACGCAGCTCATCTTCCTCACCCGGCCGAACAACCCGACGAGCACGCTCATTCCGCTCGCCGACTTCGAAAAGGCTGCCGAGATGGCCTTGCAGGTCGGAGCGTTGATCGTTTCCGACGAGGCCTACATCGAATTCGCCGACCTGCCCGACCCCTCGGCCGTGACCTTGATCCGCGGCGACCCTGCGCGGTTGCCCAACGTCATGGTGACGCGCACCTTCTCGAAGGCGTTCGGTCTCGCCAATCTCCGGCTCGGCTACGCCATCGGCACGCCGGAGACCGCCCGCTGCCTCGCCCTGGCGAACGCCAAGTGGCCGACGGGGGCCGTGGCGCAGGCGGCCGGGGTCGCCGCCCTCGACGACAAGCAGCATCTCGCACGTACGCTCGAGGTCGTGGCGCAGGGGCGCTACCGGCTCAGCGAGGCCTTCGAGAAGATCGGACTTCCGGTCGTGCCGAACCCGCAGGGCAACTACATCATGGTCGACGTCGCGCCGCTGCGCATGTCGGCACAGGAATTCTCCGACCGCGTGTTCGAAGCATCGCGGGTGATCATTCGCGGCGATTTCTCGGATCGCCATGTGCGCATCTCCATCGGCACCGAGGCGGAGAACACGCGCCTGATGGACGCGGCCCACGGCATCGCGAAGGAAGCGCAGCGATGAAGGTTGGTCTCTACCTCGCGACGCAGTTCACCGCCGCGGCCGATGTCGCCGCGAGCCGCGCCGAGATGATCGAGCAGCCGTGGTCCACGCCATGATTCTCGCGGTGGTCGTGGAGATGCTGGGCGCCCATTCCGGCCTCGGCTGGAGCATCTATCGGGCGACGCAGATGATGAATTTCGTCGATGCATGGGCCGCGGTGCTCGCCGCCGTGGTGATCAGCCTGACGCTGTACGGACTCGTCGGTTGGGCCAACAAGCGGGCCATCTGGTGGCCGCAATGAGCGGTTGCGGGCAGTCTCGGGCAGGACACGCCAGGAAAAAACGCGATGTCGATCCTGATCAAGGGCGCCACGGTCATGACCATGGCCGCCGGAACCGGCACCGAGCCCTTCGTCGGCGATCTTTTGATCGAAGGCGACCGGATCCGCGCGATCGGCAGCGTCGCACCGGAGAAAGTGGCCGATCTCGTGATCGAGGGGCGCGACCGGCTCGTCATGCCGGGGCTGGTGAACGCCCATATCCATTCCTGGGAGACCTTTCTCAAGGGCCGCTACGACAACATGCCGCTCGAGATCTGGATGCTCTACGCCTATCCGATCCTCGGCTGCACGCCGCTGGCGGACAGGGTCATCTATCTGCGCTCGCTGCTCTGTGGCATCGAATGCCTCAAGGCGGGAATCACGACGATCATCGACGACGTCATCGAGATGCCGGGACAGAACCTCGAGCAGATCGAAGCGGTCGTCAGGGCTTATGAGGAACTCGGGATCCGGGCGGGCGTATCCGGGCACATCATCAACATCTCGCTGCTCGACACCTTGCCCTGTGCCGGCGATATCCTGCCGCGCGAACTGCTGACCCAAGCGAAGCGCAGGCGTCCTCTGACGGCGGAGGAGTTCCTCGGGTTCTCGAGAGAGGCGATTGCCCGCTTTCACGGTAGGGCGGGCCGGCTGCGCTACGTCCTCGGGCCCGGCGGACCACAGCGCTGCACGCCCGATCTGCTGGTCGGCGCCCATGAGCTCGCCCACTCGGCGGATGCGGCCTTTCATCTCCATGTGCTCGAGACGAAGGTGCAGGCGATGGCGGGCAAGGAGATCTACGGCAAATCGTTGGTGCAATATCTCCACGAGCTGGGCGTGCTGAGCGACCGGACCACGATGGCGCATTCGATCTGGGTCACGGACGCCGACATCGAGCTGATGGGGGCTGCGGCAGCCTCGGTCGTCCACAATCCGAAATCGAATACCAAGCTCGGGTCGGGCATCATGCCGTACCGCAAGCTCCTCGACGGCGGGGTGAACGTCGCGCTCGGCTCCAACGGCGTCGCCAGCAACGATACGCCGCGCATGTTCGATGTCATGAATCTCACGGCGCTGATGCACAAGGTGACGACGCCGGACCGGAAGAAATGGCCCACGGCCGACGAGGTTTTGCGGTGCGCGACGATCGGTGGCGCGCGGCGCGCCATGCTCCAGGACGAGATCGGCTCGCTGGAGCCGGGCAAGAAGGCGGACATGATCCTGCTCGACCTGCGCACGCTCAATTTCACGCCGCTCAACGACCTCCGAAATCAACTGATCTACTGCGAGAACGGCAGCTCGATCGAGCAGGTGATCGTCAACGGCGAGGTTGTCGTCCGCAACGGCGCCCTGACGAAGGTCGACGAGGCCGACGTCTTGGCCGAGCTCAGGGACCATCTGCCGGAGTTCCGGAAGCATTACGCAAAGATCGAGGCGCTGAACCGCGTGTTCGAGCCCTATTTCGAGGAGATGTGCAAGCGTTGCGCCGATCAGCGCATCGCTATCAATCGCTACAGCAATGAACCTGCGGAATGGTAGCGTAAAGTACAGGTCCGCCGGATGTCCTACGACGTCAGTCTCGACCCTGGAGCATCCGCCCCGGGGTAGACAGGCGCTGGCCGCTGCCAGGATGAGGAAGCAGACTTCGCAGCAGCCGACAAAGGCCCTGCGGTGAAGCGGTGCTCGCGGACGCTCAAGCCACCTGAGCACAGCGTCACTCAGAGCCGATCATATCTCGCGGTCCCGAGCGTGCCAGACAACTGCAAGTCGATGCAATGTATGGTCGTGTCCCTGGATGTGACCTCATCCCCCATCTTCAGTCGTGCCGATCGTCGGAAATTGGTTCGGGATGTATTGGCTATTCCGCTCAATTGTGCAACGGACAGTCATCGTCGCCCCGCCCGCATGGCTGAGACAATTCGCGCCGCAGCATCCCCGGCCGGGACTGCCCAAGTTGCAGCCCCCACCGCCGGACTTCGGCGGATCTCGTGGGGCGCCGTCCTAGCAGGCGCCGCCATCGTGATCGCCGTCCATGTCTCGCTCAGCCTGCTGGGCCTCGGCATCGGCCTGTCGACCGTCGACCCGGCGGCCGGAGACACGCCTCAGGCCGCGAGCTTCGGCATCGGCGCCGGCATCTGGTGGGTGGCCAGCAACCTGATCGCCCTGGTCATCGGCGGCTATGTCGCCGCGCGCCTGTCCGGCATGCCGCTGCGTGGCGATGGCATGATTCACGGCGTGCTGACCTGGGCCGTCACCTTGCTGATCACGATCTACTTGTTGACCACGGGTGTCGGCGCCATCGTCGGCGGCGCCTTCAACGTCGTCGGCAACACGCTCTCGACACTCGGTCAGGGTGTCGCCGAGGCGGTTCCCCAGGCGGCCGACGCGGCAGGTATCTCGCCGGAGCAGATCCAGGAGCAGGCCGAGCAACTCTTGCGCCCCGAGCAGCCCGGCCAGCTCAACGCGGAGCAGGCCCGCAGCGAGCTCGTCAGTGCGCTGCGCCAGATGGTGACCGGCAGCGAGCAGGAGGCGGCGCAGGCCCGCGAGCGCGCTGCAAGCATCATCGCCCAGCAGGCCGGCATAAGCCCGGAGCAAGCCAATCAGCGGCTCGACCAGCTCGAGGCCGAGGTCCAGCAGCGCGTCGATCAGGCGGCCGCAACCGCGACCGAAACTGCCGACGCCGCGTCGGCCGCCGCGTCGGCCGCCTCGATCTGGGCGTTTGTCGCCTTCGTGCTCGGCGCCGCCGCCGGCGCCGTGGGCGGGGCCATGGGGCGAGCGGTGGTCCGATGCGCCGGGTGGCCAGGGTCGGCACGCCGTCCTGGTCGATCAGCGAGAGAATCATCGAGCGCTGCGCCAGCCGCGCCGCCGAGCGCGCCAGACGATCGAGATCGCCCTTG
>JBOHKK010000117.1:0-16344 GCA_050729115.1 Geminicoccaceae bacterium
CTCCGCGACGACGGCGAGCCCGCGGCCGCCGACGCCCTTCCCCGAACCTGTCCCTACAGCCTCGATCAGATCATCGGCGACTGGCTGCCGTAGCGTCATGCGCAGTGAGTAGGTCGGGTGGAGCACCCCTCATGGCGTCGCCCAGCGTGGACGTATTGGACAAGAACCGGAACGCTTTGATCTCTGGCCCCGATCCTCTCTTCACTCGGTTGCAACCGCATCTCGCGGGAGCATCAAGACGCACTGTCCGGGAGATATTCGGCAGCGACAGGGTGGAACACGCGAAGGTGATGAGATTTATCACGTCCACTAGTCTTAGCAGACCAGGCGGTCGGGCGCCGGCAGCTCGCAGCTGAGCGCCGCGTATTCGCGGCCGTCGCCGGGCTTGATGGGTGCCTCGTCGAGGCGGGCGATGCCGAGATAGCGGACGTGGACCCGGGCAAGTCCGTGGCGCTCGAAGCCGAGCTCGCGCGCCGCGGCATACGACAGATCGATCAGCCGGTCGTCGACGAACGGGCCGCGGTCGTTGACCCGCAGGATCAGGCTCCGGCCGTTCTCGAGGTTGAGGACCTCGACCACGCTCGGCAGCTGCAGGGTCGGGTGCGCCGCGGTCAACGCATACATGTCGTAGGTCTCGCCATTCGCGGTCAGCCGCCCGTGGTAGGATTCGCCGTACCACGACGCGATGCCGATGGCCTCGTACTCGGTGACGAACGCCGGATGGTACCACTGGCCGTTGATCTTGTAGGGCTGGCCGATCTTGAAGTGCGGACCGGGCCCGGGCGGGCCCGAGATGCCGCACGCGGCCAGCGCCAGGACCAGAGCGCCGCACAGCCACGCGCCGATCCCCGCCTGCAACCTACCTACGCGCTCCTGCCGTCCTGCCATGTCGTTTCCTCCCGATGCCGATAAACAAACACAGCAAATCGATTGTGACAACTCGATGAACGGCAGCCGCGGCTGTCATGCACAGGGCGGATCGGCGGCGCGGGGGTCGCGCCGCTGGAGTTGTCCGGGCGGGCGCAAACGCGTAAGCCTTCTGCCAGCCACGGGATCGCCAGCCACGGGATCGCCAGCCACGGGATCGCCAGCCACGGGATTCGGAGGAGCGCAGCATGAGGATCGGGATCGTCGGCAGTGGCGCGATGGGCTCGGTATACGGCGCGCTGCTCGCCGATGCCGGCAACGAGCTTTGGCTGTTCGACCGGTGGCGGGAGCACGTCGAGGCCATGTGGGCGTGCGGGCTGCGCTGCGAGGGTGCCAGCGGCGATCGCACGGTGCGGGTGAACGCCACGACCCGCGCCGCCGAGGCGGGGCCGTGCGAGCTGGTGATCGTCGCCACCAAGGTCATGGACATCGAGGCCGCGGTGCGCGAGGCGGCACCGATGATCGGCCCCCAGACGCTGGTCCTCGCGATCCAGAACGGCCTCGGCAACGTCGCGCGGATCCGGCGCGTGCTCGGTGCGGAGAACCTGCTGTTCGGCATCGCCGGCGGCTTCGGCGCCGAGCTCAAGAGACCCGGCCACGTCCACCACAACGGCATGGAGGCGATCAATCTCGCCGAGCTCGAGGGCGGGATCACGGCGCGTCTCGAGGGGATCGCCCAGGTCTGGCGCCACGCCGGGTTCACGGTCCAGGTCCACGACGACCTGTGGCCGGTGGTGTGGAGCAAGCTGGTCGCCAATGTCGCGTTCAGCGCGATCTGCACGGTGACCGGCATGCGGGTCGGGCAGGTGCGCGCGAACGATTGGGCCTGGGGCATCGCTTGCGCCTGCGTCGAGGAGGCGGTCGCGGTCGCCGCCGCCAAGGGGATCGCGCTCGCCTACGACGACCCGGTGCGCTGGGTCTCGGACTTCGCCGCCAAGATCCCGAACGCCCGGCCCTCGATGTATCAGGACGTCCGCGCCGGGCGCCGCTCGGAGATCGACGCGATCCAGGGCGGCGTGGTCGCCGAGGGCGCGAAGGTCGGCGTGCCGACCCCGACCTGCGCGCTCATGGTGCAACTGGTGAAGGCGCTCGAGGCCAAAGGCCATGCCCACGGCGATGTCTACCGCGCGCTGTAAACTCTGACGCTGCCGATCGAGCGCTTTCCCCATACCGCCCTGTTGCCGCGCGCGTTCGAGCTGCGTGACAACGCCACGATCTACGATGCGCTCTATCTCGCGCTTGCCGAAGTTCTGGAGGCGCCTTTGCTGACCCGGGACCGGCGGCTCGCCCGGGTTCCCGGCGTCGCGGCTCGGGTCGAGGTGGTGACCAACGGCTCGTGAGCCCCTCGTTCACCGACCGAGAGCTCCAGCCTCGACGAACCGCGCGATCTCCTCTTCCGAACAACCGAGCGCGTGCAGGATCTCGAGGTTGTGCTCGCCCAGCGCCGGCGCCGGGCGGCGCAGCGCGCCGGGGGTCGCCGACAGGCGCGGGACGACGTCGTGCATGGGCAGGCTGCCGGCGGCCTCGTCGGGCACCTCGATCAGCACCTCGCGCTCGGCGACGTACCGGTCGTCGGCAAGATCGGCCTCGTCGCACACCGGCCCGACCGTGACCTCCGCCGTCTCGAAGAAGGCGAGCGCCTCAGCCTGAGTGCGCAGGGCGATGAAGCCGGCGACGATCGCCTCGACCTCCTCGCGGTGCGCGAGGCGGTCGGCGTTGGTGCGAAAGCGCGGGTCGTCGTTCAGCTCGGGCCGGCCGATCGCCCGGAACAGGCGCTCGGCCATCGCCTGGGTGCCGGTCGAAAGCGCCACGTACTTGCCGTCCCGGGTCCGGTAGACGTCGCGCGGCGCCTGGATCATGCAGCGGCTGCCCAGGCGCGGCGTGGTCTGGCCGGTCAGCCGGTACTCGGCCGCCTTGGGCCCGAGCATCGCGAGGATCGGCTCGATCAGGGACAGATCGATCACCTGGCCCGGCCCGCCGCCGACCTCGACCGCGCGCAAGGCCGTGAGCGTCGCCGCGGCGCCCCACAACCCGGCGAAGGCATCGGCCATCGCGAATGCCGGCAGCACCGGCTCGCGGTCGGCAAAGCCGTTCATCGCGGCAAAGCCGGAGAACGCCTCGACCAGCGTGCCGAATCCGGGCTTGCGCCGCCATGGCCCGGTCTGCCCCCAGCCCGACACGCGGACGATCACCAGGCGCGGATGGCGCGCGAGCAGCACCTCCGGCCCCAGGCCCATGTCCTCGAGCGTCCCCGGACGGTAGTTCTCGACCAGGACCGCGGCGCTCTCGACCAAGCGCAGCAGCAGCTCGCGCCCGGCGTCCCGGCGCAGATCCAAACTCAGGCTCTTCTTGTTGCGCCCGTAGACCTGCCACCACAGGGCCACGCCCTTGGTCTTCCAGTTCCTGAGATCGTCGCCGCGCCCGGGCTTCTCGATCTTGATCACCTCGGCGCCGAGGTCGGCCAACACGTGGGTCAGGATGTTGCCCGCGACCAGGCGCGACAGGTCCAGCACCCGGATGTCGTCGAGCGGGCAGCTGGCCGTCGGATCGTACCCTTTGGTGTTCATGGATAGCGCACTGTCGCCTCGGGTTCTTGGACCATCGCGGCGCGCTGCGCCGGGGCGCGGTTTGAGGAGCACAGCCGGACGCGGGGTGGTGCCGGCCGAGCGGCGCGGCGCTCACCCCGGACGCTTGGCCACGGCTGCCATCATGCTGCGGATGTATCTCGAGCTGTCCCATTTGTACAGGTGCGGCCGGAACCTGATCTCGACGGTGATGAAGGTGATCGCCGATACCAGCAGCGTGACGCCGAGGATCATGGGCACTTGCACCCCGTGGAAGATCAGCGCGCGTTGCCAGCCGGCATCGACGCCGCCCAGACTGTCGATCAGCATCCGGGCCGTCGCGACCGCGAACGAGGTGCCGAGCATCGAGATCGGCAGGTGCCAGAGGTAGATACCGTAGGAGAGAATGCCCATCCAGGTCCAGAACCTGAGGGTCAAAAGGCGCAGCGTTCCGTAGCGCTCGTAGTCCCGTGGCACGCTCGCGTCCGCTCTCGGCAGCTCGAGCAGGTAGATGGTGAAGGCCGCCGCGACGCCGATGAAGGGATTGGCGGCGACGCGCTCCAGGCCGGCATTGAACAGGACGTAGTAGACGGCGTTGGCCACGAAGAACCCGCCCACGACGGCAAGCGCGGTCGATCCGGAAAACTTGCGGGCATCGAAATGCCTGAGCGCGAGGTTCACCGCAAAGCCCAAGAGGAAGTAGAAGAAAAACTCGGTCGGCGGCAGATCCCGCATGCCCAAGACCGACGCGATCTCGAACACGCAGGCCAGAGCGACCACCTGGAGCAGCGCTTTCTTCGAGGGAACGGCAAAGATCGCAAAGACGAAGGGCGCGATCAAGTAGTATTGCATCTCCCAGGACAGACTCCAGGTCACACCGTTGATGTCCCGACCGGTGAAGTTGTTGAGGAACAGGAAATCTCCCAAGGCCTCCACGATGGTCGGATTTGCCGACGGCAGGATCAGGAGACAGACCACCAGGTTGAGGTACAGGAGCGGGGCGATCCTGAGAAAGCGCCCGCGGTAGAAGCGAACGACGCCCCTGCGATCGAGCCCATAAGCATCCATGAAAAAGATCTTGCCCATCAGGTATCCGCTGTGCACGAAGAAGAACAAGACGAAGTTCTTGCCCGTCGTCGGCAACAGCGCCGAGAAGATCGCGTGCGACGTCGCGCCGGCCTCCCAGCCGTTCTCCAGGTACCAGCGGAACGAGAGCTCGGAAGCCCCGATCAGGTGACCCACCGCCACGCCCAAGGCGCAGAGGCCGCGGATCGCCAGCAGGCTGTCGATGTAGAGCGGCGGCTCCCGGTAGGACAAAACAACTCCTCTCACTGCGATGTCGCCGGATCGGCGCCATCCGTCGGTGAGATCGGACCTCAGACGAACAGGCTCGCTGTCCGCGTGCCCTGACCTCTGGGACCCGGGCGTCCGGATCGGACCATGGCAACCGCAGTCCCCGCGCGGCTCTCGGATGCCGCAGGAGCCGGCCCCGCAGCGTCCCATTCAGGCAGCGGGAGACTGTTAACCGGCTAGCAGGACTTTTTGCAAGCCCTGCCGTGGTCGGAGTCTGCCCCGCAAACGTCACCGCAGGAAACCGACGGACCATCGAAGGCATGGGCTGTCCATGCCGACCGCGGCGCCAACAGAGGCCGCGGGGTGCGGAGGCGGCTTCGTCGGCACCTTTGCCCTCGAGCCGAGCCGGGCGATCCCCATCGTTGCGAGGTCGCACGTCGCGATGCAAGGTGCCCCGGACCGGATCGGGGGCGACTGCCAGGGGGAGAGTGGTCATGACGGGCGACCAAGCGGCAAGGCGGGCCGCCGCGGCGGTGGACCAGGAGCGACTGTGGCGGCGCCACATGGCGATGGCCGAGATCGGCAAGACGCGGGTCGGCGGGGTCAGCCGGCAGGCGCTTTCCGGCGACGACATCCGCGCCCGCGCCCTGCTCCTGGAGTGGGCCCGGGCGCGCGGCTATGAGCCGGCCATCGACGACATCGCCAATCTCTTCGTACGGCGCCCCGGGCGCGATCCGGACGCAGCCCCCGTGGTCGCCGGCTCGCACATGGACAGCCAGCCCGCCGGTGGCCGGTTCGATGGCATCTTCGGCGTGCTCGCCGGGCTCGAGGCGCTCGAGGCTCTGGACGACGCCGGGGTGGCGACCGCGCCCCCGCTCGACGTGGTCGCCTGGACCAACGAGGAGGGCGGCCGCTTCGCGCCCGGCGCTATGGGCTCGGCGGTGTTCGCCGGGCACATGCAGCTGGACGACTGTCTCGCGCTCAGCGACGCCGCCGGCACCAGGTTTGCCGATGCGCTCGCCGAAACCCTGGCCGCGACGCCGGATCTGCGGCGCCGCCCGTTCGGTTTCCCGATCGCCGCCTACGTCGAGCCGCACATCGAGCAGGGGCCGCAGCTGGAGGCGACCGGTAACCAGATCGGCGTGGTCACCGGCATCCAGGGGGCGCGCTGGTACGTGGTCGAGGTGAGCGGCGAGCCCGGCCATGCCGGCACGGCGCCGCTCGGCGGCCGCAAGGATGCGGTGCGCGCCGCCGTCGCGATGATCACGGCATTGCAGGAGCTGATGCACGACGAGACCGATCAGCTCCGGTTCACCGTGGGACGATTCGAGGTGCTGCCGAACTCGCCCAACACCGTCCCGGCCGGGGTCACGTTCAGCATCGACTTTCGCCATCCCGAGGCGGCCGTGCTGGACCATCGCGGCGCTCGGATCGAGGATCTTTGCCGCCGCTTCGCCGGACCGTGCGAGGTCAGGGTGAGGGAGGCCTTCAACCGCCCGCCCTGCGCGTTCCCGGCGCGGATCGTGGACGCGATCGAGCGCGCCGCCAGGGACCTGGACATCGCGCACATGCGCCTGCCGTCGGGCGCCTTCCACGATGCCAACTTCATCGCGGACCTGACGCCGACCGGCATGATCTTCGTGCCCTGCGAGAAGGGGATCAGTCACAGTCCCGCCGAGAACGCTTTGCCCGAGGACCTCGCCGCGGGCGCGCGCGTCCTGGCCGCGACCCTGGTCGAGCTCGCGGGACCCGCATCTTGCTAATACGGGCCGCAAAAGTGCTTTGCGCCTGCGCCTGTGTTCGATGGTGCAGCTTGGGCGTAGCCTTGCCGGCGGGGTAATGGGCCCTGAGCATTCGTGGCCGCCATGCCGAAGATGAACGAGCGGGCCGCCTGCCGGGCCGGGCCAGAACATCTGGGAAGGACCACATGCAAGTCAGGTCGATCAAACGGGCACTGCTCGCCGCCGCCTTCGGAATTCCGGCCTGCTTCACGGCGGCCGGGCCGGTAGCCGCCGAGCCGAAGCAAGCCAGTATCGCATTCGTCGTCGTGGCGGAGGACCCCCTGGCACAGGCCATGTATCTCATGGCCGAGTACATGGAGCGCTCGCTGCCCGAGAGCTTCGACATCGAGGTCTATCCCGCGAGCACGCTGTTCACCCAGTCGCAGCAGATTCCGGCGATGACGCGCGGCAATCTCGAATTCGGCTACGTCAACATGTTCGACATCTCGGCCCAGGTGCCGGAGGCCTCGATCCTGACTGCGGGGTATCTGATCAGAGACATCGACCACCATTGCACGGTGCTGAAATCCGACTTCGGCCAGAGCATCCTTGCCCAGGTCGAGGACAAGATGGGCATCAAGGTCATCGGCCAGGCGCTGATCGGCTACCGCACGCTGGTCCTGCGCGAGAAACAGGAGGTCAATGTCCCCGCCGACATCGCGGACCTGACGATGCGCGAGACCGGCACCGAGGCCTTCCAGTTCCTGGCCGAGGCGCTGGGCGCCAAGCCGACGCCGATCGCCTATGGCGAGCTCTACCTCGCGCTGCAGACCGGTACGGTCGATGCCTTCGCCGGTTTCGCGACGGCGATGGAGAACACCAAGTTCTACGAGGTCACCGAGCAATTCGTGCTCACCAATCACCTCGTCGGCATCGATCTGATCGGCGTCTCCACCAAGTTCTGGGATACGCTGAGCGACCAGGAAAAGGCGGTCGTGCTGGAGGCGGCCGACGTCGCCTCGACGTTCGCGACCAATAGCCGGCTGCGGGCCGAGGAATCGGCGCTCGAGCGACTGGTCGAGCTCGGAATGGAGGTGACGACGCCCGACGTCGAGGCGTTCCGCGAGCACATGACGGCGAAATATCTCAACTCCAAGTTCGCCGAAGCCTGGCCCGAAGGTCTTTGGGAAGAGATCCAGGCAATGCCCTCCGAGCCGAACTGCAAGATGAGTTGAACGAACGATCCGCTGTCGCCGGCACTGGCCGGCGGCAGACGGCGCGCGCACGCGCGCATTCTCCGACGCCGACAGAGCGCCATACCCGGTCGAAATGATGCTGAGCTACAAGCGTCTCGTCTTTTTGCTCGATTTGATTGCAGCGGCGATGTTCTGCACGATGTTCGCCGCGATCATCGCCCAGACGACGATGCGCTACCTGTTCCGATCCCCGCTCGCCAACTCGCTCGAATTCGCCACGGTCGCCTTCATCTGGCTCGTGTTCTGGGTCGCGTCGTGCAACCTCGCGATCAACGACCATATCCGCTTCGACATCGTCTACAATCTGTTGCCCGAACGCATCAGGCGGCTGTTCGCAATCATCACCAATCTCGGCTTCGCCGTGGTCTTCATCCTGGCGGCCCATGCGACCTGGGAATACTTCCTGTTCCTGGAGACCCAGTATACCGCCTCCATGGCCGTCAGCTACCAGTGGGCGTTCTTCACCTACTTCATCTTCTTCGTGGTCCTGCCGGCAAAGATGCTCCTGAACGTGGCGGCGCTGCTGTCGCCGCGTTGGAAAGAGCGGATCTGAGCGCATGTCCATGGCGCTGGTGGCGATGCTGGCAACGCTGGTCGCCGCCACGCTGATGGGATTTCCCGTCGGCCTGGCGCTGTTCGGCTCCGGGATCCTCTATTTCCTGGTGTCGGGCGAGGATGCCAGCTATGCCGGGGAGCTGGTCCTGCACGGCCTCCTGGCGTCCTTCGTCCTTTTGGCCGTGCCGCTGTTCATCTTCGCGGCGCAGGTGATGAACGCGGGCGGCATCAGCGACCGGCTCCTGCAGTTCGCGCTCGCTCTGGTCGGGCGGTTTCGCGGCGGCCTTGCCCAGGTCAACGTGCTGACCAGCCTGATCTTCGCCTCCATGAGCGGATCGGCGACCGCCGATGCCGCCGGCATCGGGCGGGTGGAGATCTCCATGATGACCGCCAAGGAGCGCTATCCGCCGGGATTTGCGGCGGCGGTGACGGTCGCCTCGGCCACCATCGGGCCGATCTTCCCGCCGTCGATCATCATGGTGTTCTACGCCATCGTATCGTCGACCTCGATCGGCGCGCTGTTTCTGGCCGGAATCGTGCCCGGCGTGCTGATGACGGTGGTGTTGATGGTCGCGGTGGCGATCATCGCCCGCCGCCGCGACTATCCGGTCGAGCCCGATATTGCCGCCGGCGTCTATCTCTACGTCTTCCTCAGGGCGCTCCTGCCGCTGCTGATGCCGGTGCTGCTCTTCGGCGGCATCTATTCCGGCGTGTTCACGCCGACCGAGGCGGCTGGCGTCGCCGGTCTCTACGCGCTCTGTCTTTCGGCGCTCGTCTACCGCGAGCTTAGCCTTGGGGACCTCTTCCGCGCCCTGGTCGAGACGGCCCGCACCACCGCGATGATAACTTCGGTGTTCTTCGGCGCCTTCGTCTTCAGCTACATCCTGACGATCGAGCGCATCCCGAACGTTGTCGCCGCCGTTTTGCAGGCGAGCGACACGCCGCCAGTCCTATTTCTCCTGATGACCAACATCATCTTGCTTCTGCTTGGCGCCTTCGTGGAGACAACCGCCATCATTCTGGTGCTTGTGCCGCTCCTCCTGCCGACGATTCTGGCACTCGGCATCGATCCCGTCCATTTCGGCATCGTCGTCACACTCAATCTGACGATCGGGCTGATCACCCCGCCCTACGGCATGATTCTGTTCGTCGTCAGCGGCGTGAACGACATTCCGATACGCGACATTCTGCGGGAGACCTGGGTGTTCATCATCGGCCTGATCATCGCGTTGTTCATCGTCACCTATGTCCCCGCGATCACGTTGTTCCTGCCGCAATGGTTCGGGTTCGTCCGCTGAGTTCGCATCCCCCGAGTGCGGCGCGCGCGCCGGCCCGCCGGCGGTTGTTTGCGCCAGGCAGAAAGCTCGTTCTCGAGGGCGCGGATTTCCGCCACGGCGGATATCGCAGATCATCGGCAATGTGGCCACTCGAGGGCGGGACCCCTCGGAGCGGTTGCGCTCCGTCCCATCATCACGGGTGACGGCCGATGCGACTCAGTACCGAACGGATCCTCACCACCCACGTCGGCAGCCTGCCGCGCCCCGCCGACCTGCTGCCGCTGCTCGCGCGCAAGGAGCGCGGCGAGGCCCATGACGAGCGCGAGCTCGACCGGGTGGTCAGCCGATCCGTCGCCGACATCGTCAAGCGTCAGAAGGCGGCCGGCGTGGACGTCGTCAGCGATGGCGAGATGAGCAAGCCGAGCTACGCCACCTACGTCCAGGAGCGGCTCACCGGCTTCGGCGGCGAGTATCCGACCCGGCCGCCGCGCGACATGGCCGAGTTCCCGGGGCTCGCCCGGCAGATGCAGGATGGCGGTTTCGCGGCCAAGGGCGCCGTGCCGCGCCGCTACTGCATCGGGCCCGTGGCCCTCAAGGACCGCGCGCCGCTGGACAAGGACATCGCCAATCTGCGCGCCGCGCTCGATGACGCCGGCATCGCCGAAGGCTTCATGACCGCGGCGTCGCCGGGCGTGATCACGTCGTTCCAGCTCAACCAGTACTATCTAAGTCACGAAGCCTATCTCGAGGCGATCGCCCTGGCCATGCGCTTCGAATACGAGGCGATCGTCGGCGCCGGCTTCATCCTGCAGCTGGACTGCCCGGATCTGGCGATGTCACGCCACACCACCTTTCAGGATCAGACCGACGAGGCGTTTCTCGAGCAGGCGGAGCAACATGTCGAGGCGATCAACCATCCGCTGGCGTCGATTCCGGCGGAAGCGGTCCGCATGCACATCTGTTGGGGCAATTACGAAGGTCCGCACGATTGCGACATCGGGCTGGAGCGGATCCTGCCGATCGTGCTGAAGGCCAAGCCGCAGGCGATCGTCTTCGAGGCGGCCAATCCTCGGCACCAGCACGAATGGGTGGTCTGGCGCGACGCCGCGATTGCCGACGACAAGGTGCTGGTCCCGGGCGTCATCGACTCCTCGACCAATTACGTCGAGCACCCCGAGCTGGTCGCCCAACGCATCGCGACCTATGCGGCCATCGTCGGCCGCGAGCGCGTGATCGCGGGCACGGACTGCGGGTTTGGCACCTTCGCCGGCTACAGCAAGGTCGATCCGGTGATCGCCTTCAAGAAGCTGCGTGCGCTTGCCGAGGGCGCGAAGATCGCCTCGGCGCGGCTGGCCGCCTGATCCTCGTCGGGTCTCCTGCTACGCGCTGGCGCGCCGCTTCGCGGGCGGATCGCCGAACGCGCCTTCGTCGGCCAGCGCCGCGGCTTCGGCATCGGCGATGCCGTACTCCGCCAGGATGGCTTCCCGATGCTGGTCGAGGCCGGGCGGCGGATAACGGATCGCCGCCGGCGTCTCGATCAGACGGAACGGGCTCGCCACCGCCTTGATGCGCTCGCCGGCATATTCGAACTCGGTGACCCCGCCGGACTCGGCGAGTTGCGGATGCTCCGCCGCTTCGCTTACCGAATGCACCTTCGCGACGTTCACGCGCACCGCGCCCAGCCGCTCGATCACGTCCTGGCTGGTCAGCCCCCTGGTGATGGCGCTGATCAATTCGATCAGCTCCTTGCGCTGCGCCTGCCGGTCGGCAGTCGTCGCATACTCCGGCCGGTCCAGCCGTTCCGCATCGAGCGCACGCGCGCAGCGCCGCCACATCTCGTCGCTCGGTGCGATGATCACCACGCTGCCGTCGGAGGTCGGAAAGACCTGGTTGGGAACACTCAGGTGGTTGGCCGTTCCCATGCGCTCGCGGATGACGCCATCGATCCAGTACTCGGAATAGAAGTAGTTCATCAGATGCGCCGAGCTCAACAGCAGCGACGTTTCGATCCGCTGGCCCATGCCGGTCCGCTGACGATGGTAGAGCGCGGCGAGAATCGCGGAGACCATGGCGAGCGAGCCGTGCAGATCGATCGCGGCGGTGCCGACCCTGACCGGCGGCCGGTCCGGCTCCCCGGTCAGGCTCATCAGCCCGGAATGCGCCTGCAACGCCAAGTCGTTCGCTCCGATGCGCGACAGCGGCCCGCTCGGCCCGTAGGAGAAGAACTCGCAATAGATGAGACCCGGACTGGCCGGACGGACGGCATCATAGTCAAGGCCCCACCGGTGCATCGCGCCGGGTCTGAAATTGTGGATCACGACGTCGGACCGCGTGATCAGCCGATGCGCGACCCGGCGCCCCGCATCCGTTCCGAGATCAATGGCGATGCTGCGCTTGTTTCGGTTCAGCGCCAGGTAGGAAGGGCTGACCCCGAGCCTGGGCCTGCCGGCCTCGGTCAATCCGAGAGAGCGTGCCTCGTCGCCATGGACCGGCGCCTCCACCTTGACCACCTCGGCCCCGAGGTCGCCGAGCACCTGGGCGGCCGCGGGGCCGGCAAAGACACGGGAGAAATCAACGACCCGGATACCCTCAAGGACGCCTGTCACACCACTCCCCATCATGAACCGATGGTCCCAGCGGCCGCACCTCCTGCCGGGACGTTGCCCGCATCCTCACGCTAGCAGCCGCCGGTGTAGACGAGCGCGTCGCCGACCGTGACTTTCCGGCCGGATCCGGTTTCGCACCAGACATCGAGATGCGTGGCCGTCTCGCCGTCCGGCGTATGCGTGAGCGCGCTCACGCGCGCGACGGCGATCACGATCTCGTTCTCGTAGATCGGCGCGATGTACTTCGTCCTGAGCTTGCCCCTGCGCAGGACGTCGCGTCCGAAGGCGTCGAGCAGCAAACCCATGATCCAGTTCGTGGAGATCATGCCGTCGGCAATGATGCCGGGCAGGCCCTGCTTTTTGGCATAGTCGTCGTCGTCGTGGATCGTTGGCGGCTGCGTATGGCTCCGGCCGTCGTCGGCGGCGACGGTAGGTTGCGCGTCGACATACCAGCGCATCCGCTCGCGCGTCATCGCACGGGGCGCCGAACGCAGCTCGGAACCCGCCTGAAGTTGCAGGGCATTGGAGGTGGCGCTCATGCGGCACCGGCCTTTGCCTCGGCGGCATCCATCGTCCGGTATGCCAGGATGGCGGTGTCGCGATAGTGGACCAGAAGCCGATGGTCGGATTTGGCTCTCAGGTCGATCGCCATCACGACATAGTGCCGCCCACGCTTGGTGTAGCGGTCCGTCACCTTGCCCACGACCGTCAGCCGCTCGCCGACCGGCACCTCGTCGTGGATCGTGGCGTCGAACTCGTAGTGGATGCGCGCATCCGGGCCCGTGCCCAGCGGGCACGCGTGCCGGTAAAGGCGCAGCTTGTCGAGATGAACCAGGGTCGGCGGCGCCACCTGATTCGCCACTCCCTGGAAGAACTCGTGATGCAATTCATTGGCATGACAATATTCGCGCACCACAAAGGGGCTCATCGTGTACTCGACCGGCCCCAGAACATCGCCGCGTTCCAGATCACTCACGTATTTTCCGACTGCCACCTGCCACCTCGTAGGATCATATCTGGCTCTTTCGTTCACGATACCAATCGCAACGGACCGGCAGTAGCCGCACGAACCGAGCAGGAACTTTGCGCCGATCGCAAACCATCTCACATCAGAGCATGGACCAACGGCGATCCGCGCGCGGCCCGGCAGCCGAATCCGGTCTACGCCTTGGCCAGGGAACGGCTCGCTGCGCGCAGGGTCTTGCCGGATTCTGCAATTCGTGCACTCTTCCCCGGCGCCTTTTGCATCCAGCGGAAAAATGGCAACCCATGGAGTGGCTCAGGGCAGCGCAGCTCTTCGTCAATGTCGTTCAGTTGGGCAGTCTTTCGGCCGCTGCCCGACAGAGCGGGCTCTCGCCCGCATCGGTGTCGCGCATCATTCATGCGCTCGAGGAAGATGTCGGCGGACGACTGCTGAACCGGACCAGCCGAAAGCTCAACCTGACCGAGGCGGGCGAGGTCTACTATGGCCAGGTCGAGGAGATCCTCCACCAGATCGCCGAAGCCAACGAGAGCGTCGCCCGTCTCCAGTCGACGCCGCGCGGCACGCTGCGCATCCATTCGCGCATGCTGGTCGGGAATCAATACATCGCGCCGGCTCTGCCGGGGTTCATCGCCCGGTATCCGGAGATCAAGGTCGACCTGCTGCTGTCCAACTACACGGTCGATCTGGTCGACCAGAACATCGATGTCGACATCCGCATCGGCAAGCTGGACGATTCTTCGCTGATCGTGCGCAAACTGGCGCCGGCGGAACGCGTGATCTGCGCAGCAGCGGGCTATCTCGGGCGCCATGGTCCGATCGAGTCGCCATGGGACCTCCGCAACCACAATTGCCTGACCTACCGTCTCCATCTCGGCCGCACGATCTGGCGCTTCATCGATCAGGCGGGAACGCTGATCGAGGTGCCGGTATTCGGGAGTCTCCAGTCGGACAACGGACAGGCGCTGATAACGGCGGCCCAAGCCGGTCTCGGCGTCGCCATGATGCAGGAATGGTCGATTCGCGAGGAGCTCGAATCGGGCGCCCTCATCCGGCTGTTGCCCGAGTATCGCGCCAGTCACATCGAGTTCGACAACGGCATCTATGCCGTGTTCCAGCATGGACGGCAGATGCCGAGCAAGGTCCGTGTGTTCGTCGATTACATCGTCGCCTATCTGAAGGAGCGCCTCGGCTGAGGCGCCGGGCATGCCGACGGGCCGTCGGCGCAACGCACCGTCTCAGGAGAATCCGAACAGGCGCGCCGGATTGTCCGCGAGGACCTTCGCCCGGTCGCCGTCATCGGGAAACCAGCGCGCCAGACAGGCAAGCTCGGGCCCATAATCGATGCGCTCGTCGACCCGTACGAATGGCCAATCCGATCCCCAGACGCAGTTCTCGAGCGTGAAGGCGTCGATTGCCGCAGCGACGTACGGCTCGACGTCCGCATAGGGCGGATGTTGGTGCGAGCACCGGAACGGGCCCGACAGCTTGACCACCGCATTGCCGGTCCGACCCAACGCCAACAGCGCGCAATACCCCGGCTGCTCCAGGCCCTTGCGCGGATCCGGCCGGGCAAAATGATCGATCATCACGCGCACGCCCGATCTCCGTAGCATGGGGGCAGCCGCGGCGAGCTCATCATTCCGGCAATGGACCTGCAGGAACCAGCCCATCTCCTTGAGGCGCGCCAGCAGCCTCGCCGTTGCGGGATGCTGGAACTGGCGCATGCCGAAGCTCGTCAGATTGTAGCGCACCCCGACCACGCCGGCATCGGCCAGCCGCCCGAGCTCCCGGTCATCGACCTCGGGGCGGACGAGCGCAATGCCCTTGAGGCGGCCGTTTGCCGCCGCGATGCCGTCGGCGATGCAGTCGTTGACCGTTCCGTACGGCTCCGGGCTGACGACCAGCCCGTGCGAAAGGCCGTGGGCATCGAGCAAGGCGAGAAAGCGATCGACCGTGCCGATCTGACCCCTGTCGGGGCGGTAGTCGCAATCGGGCACGGTCGGATAGTCGTGCCCGAAAAGGTGCGCGTGGCAATCGGCCCCGAGAATGCTCATCGGGGGTCCTCGCGGGCCGCCGGCCGAACGCAGCACCCCGCCGCTGCTGTCATCGGGCATCCTGGTCCGCGCGCAGGATCTCGTCGATCTCGGCGAGGTCCGCGGCGCTCAGCGACCACTCGGCGGCGCGCACGTTGGCCGCCACCTGCTCCGGCCTGGTCGCGCCGGCGATGACGCTTGCGATCACCGGCCGCGATGTCAGCCAGGCAAAGGCGAGCTCCAGCAGCGACCGGCCGCGCGCGGCGCAAAACGCCTCCAGCCTCTCCAGCTTGTCCCAGTTGGCGCTCGTCATGTAGCGATTGGCGAGCGCTGGCGTGGTTGCCAGCCGAGCGCCCTCCGGCAGCGCCGCATCGCGGCGGTATTTGCCGCTCAGAAGCCCGCCCGCGAGCGGGTAATACGGCAGCAGGCCGGCGCCGAAATGGCCAGCCGCCGGTAGCAGATCGCGCTCCACGTCCCGAAGCAGGATGTTGCATTCGTTCTGAACGGAGACAAACGGCGCCAGGCCGTTTGCCCGCGCCGTCCACATGGCATCGGCAAACTGCCAGGCGCCCATGTTCGAGCACCCGAGGTAGCGGACCTTGCCCTGGCGCACGAGATCGTCGAGCGCCCGCAGGGTCTCCTCGATCGGCGTTCTGGGGTCGGGGCGATGAAGCTGGTAGAGATCGATCCAGTCGGTTTTCAGCCGCCTCAGGCTTGCTTCGACGGCCGCCATGATGTAGCCGCGCGAGGCACCGCTGAGGCGGCCGGAATCGTCCATCGGCAGTCCGAATTTCGTGGCCAGAACGATGTCGTTGCGGCGCGGCCCGAGCATCTCCCCGAGGGCGCTCTCGGAGCCGCCGCGATTGCCGTACGCATCCGCGGTGTCGAACAGCGTGACACCCATGCCGATCGCCTGGTCGACCACGCTGCGCGTCGCCTCCAGCCCGATACGGCCGCCGAAATTGTTGCAGCCAAGGCCGACGCGGGAGACCCGAAGGCCGGAATTTCCCAGATTGCCGTAGTCCATCATGCCTCCTTCATCGGGGTCATGCCAGGCTCACAAAGATCGAACCTTTGTTCGCCCGGTATCATCCTTTTTTTGGGGCGCGCGGCCGACCAGCCAACCC
>JBOHKK010000118.1:0-16320 GCA_050729115.1 Geminicoccaceae bacterium
GGGATGTGATGCTCCTCGAACAGCTCGACCTCGAGCCGCTCCGCCCGCTCCAGCCGCCAGGCGGCGCGCGCGATGCGCTGGGCGAGGATCATCTGGAGCACGCCTTGGGGCGCCAGCTCGGCGATGAGCGCCGCCTCGAGGGCCGCGAACGCGGCGCCGTCCTCGTCCGGGAGGACCACGTACCTCTCGGACCGCAGGCCGTGCTTCAGGGCGTTCTGCGCCGCGCGCGCCCTGCCTTCGGGGGTCTTCGGCCCGCGCGATTTCGCGCCGTTCTTGCGGCTGGCCGCGGCACGGGCGTTGCTGACGGAGACGGCCGCGCGGGGCGCGGCGCCGGCACTGGACATGGCGGGATTCCTTGCTGGCTGGGGAAACTGGGCTGATCGGTGGGGCGAGCGCGGGCTGCCGAACCCCGCGCCGAGCCGCTATTCTACGCGATCATAGGAATTTTGTCCAGCGTAGCTGCTGCCTCGCGGGCGCCATGCATCGGGCCAGATCTGAGCGGCTGCCTTGCCCACCAGACCGCTTCCCGGAGCAAAGCCGACATGCTCAGGGATCAGGCGACACGACCGCGCTTGACCCGAAGCTGCCACCTACCGTGATCCCCACGCTGGACAATGCTTGGAATTCGTGATTGATCAGGGTGAGGCACGGGCCTAATCAGCGCGACGCCAATTTCTTTCCGCGTCGTAGAGACTGCACCTCGCGAACCCGGCTGCATTCCACAGCGCGTCGAAGATCGGACTCAGCGCCCGCAAATAGTCTCCCCGGGAGCCATAATCGTCGACGATCACCTCCGGCAATAGCAGCGGATCTGCGGGCGGGAGAGGTTCCATCTCACTTGCATCGGAAAGAGGGTCAAGTTCAATTCCCAGCCTTGCTCCTGCAACACCCTCGTAGCTGATCATGACGACGATGGGCGCTGGCACGTCGAGTTCCCGCAGCCCCTCGAAGTAGCTCGGAAGCACCTCGGCTATCTCCCGGATGCCCGGGTGACAGAAAGTCATGCCGGCACGATCAGATATCAGATCGGCTCGCGTCGCCTCGACGATACCGTTGCGGAAGACCTGCGTGTAGCCAAGGCATTCTTCGCCCCCGCTGACGAAGCCAGCATTGATGAAGCCGTCCAAATTGTAGCGCCGCGTCACATCCGTTAGCGCAATCGGACGATAGCGCGCGTGCGCGCGAAACGCCCTTTCCAAGTCGATTTGGTTCGCCTGACCAAAGGCGGACAGCGGGACCAGGTGAACGAACAGCCGTCCATCGGCCGCAAGCAGCACCGGTCCCTGGTCGGCCACGATCGCGGCGATCCGTTCGGACCGGAAGGTCTTGATGCGCTGCTGCGCATCGGCCGCAAGGGTGAACAGCACACGAAGCTCCTCAACGCTGGCCTCGTGAGCGCCGCCTGAGTTTCGAACGTAAAAGCGGTTCGTCCCGGCAGAGCTGACGCGGTGAGGCGGGTTCCAGCTCCTTGGTATCCGGATGACGAGCGCCGCGCCACCATCCCTGAGCCCGACGGCTCGCATGCGAACACCCAAAATTCTTGGCTCGATGCCGTCGCGAACCAGCGATTCCAGTCTGCATATCTCCGCATCGGGGTTGACGCCGGGCAATCCCGTCAGCCCCGTCGGAACACCCTTCGTTTCCTTCATGCCGATGATGAGATGGCCACCAGCCGAGTTGGCGAACGAGGTAATGTCCTTCAGCGCTTCCTTTTTGTCGGCGTCGCGGTTGCCGTATGGATCGCGCTTGTAATCGATGGCGAGCCCCTCGGGCCTGGCGGCCTGGATGAGGTCATTTAGATCGACCTCTGAGATATCGTCGAAGTTTGTTCGCTCGATCGACATCGATGCGTTGCTCCCTCGGCCTATGCGATGAGACCATCTGAAGAGCGGAGTGCCACGTCCATACGACACTTAGAGAGGAACGGGCATTGATTGAAGAGTCCGCTCCTGGGCTAGAAGCCGTTCTCGTCAGCCATTCTTGTCGAAGACCGTTTGAAGGCAGAGAGCGAAGGTCTGATGCCGAGGTGAGCGATCGCGAAGACGGCCTGGGCTTCGGGTCGTCATCGTGAGCCCCTAGGCATTCAGGGAGTGGAGGTTCCGGCACACGAGCCTCGTTCAGCGATGAGGCACGACGCGGGCGGCGTGTCCGTGCTGGCCGGACGCACAGCTTGCGGGCGCGCGTGCCCGATGACGGAACGATCTCGAGAGCCGTGGCATCGGTGGCCTTGCGGGTGATCGGCGCGGCGCGCCGCCTCCTCGTCATGACCGGTGACGGCGCGGCAGTCAGGGTGAGGGATGCAGGCGATGATGGTCGCCCTGCGTCATTGCGAGGAGCCTGGCGACGAAGCCATCCGGCATCCGGGCGTGGGCCTTTCTGGATTGCTTCGCTGCGCTCGCAATGACGGTGGTGAAGCGCTCGCAATGACCGGTGGTGAAGCGCTCGCAATGACCGGTGGCGAAGCGCTCGCATTGACGGGTGGTGAAGCGCTCGCAATGACCGGTGGCGAAGCGCTCACATTGACGGGTGGTGAACCGCTCGCATTGACGGGTGGTGCAGCGCTCGCATTGACGGGTGGTGCAGCGCTCGCAATGAGGGGTGGTGAAGCGCTCGCAATGAGGGGTGGTGAAGCGCGGGCAATGGGCAGTGGAACGGGGGGCTGGTGGAGCGGTCGCGGGGTCCGCAGGCGCCCGGATCGCTTCGGCGCTTGCTCCGGCCGGGTGCCGGCACGATACTCGGGATCCCTGCGCCGCATCGCTGAACCCGCAACGGTACCTTCGTTCGAGGTTAGAGGCATTTGAACCAGCCAACGGCAAGGTGATGGGCGAGCCGCAGCCCCGCGGGCCCGCGGGCGAGACCAGGGCGACGCGTCTGGATGTCGCCATCGCTAGGATTGAGGCGGCGCTCGCGCGGGCTCTCATGGTCATGGCCATCCTCTGGCTGCTGAATGCGCCGCGCTGGTTCGGCCTCGCGCTGTACACCGAGCAGTTCATGGCCGCAGGTCTCGGTCTCGCGCTCTGCCTCCTGTTCCTGAACTACGACGCCCGCGGCGTGCGGCGCCGCGACTTTCGGTTTCTCGATGCGCTGCTCGCGCTGATCGGTCTCGCGGCCGGGACCTATCTCGCGCTGCGCTATCCCTTGCTCGTCGTCATCCTGGTCGAGCGGCCGGTCGAGGGGATCGTGCTCGCGACCGCGCTGGTCGTGCTCACGATCGAGGGCGTGCGGCGCGCCACCGGGCAGGCACTCGCGCTGGTGGCCGCGGGCTTCATCGGGCTTGCCATGGTCGGCCACCTGTTGCCGCCCGAGATCGCGAGCCGGCCGGTCGATCTGAGCCGCCTGGTCATCTATCTGGGCATCGACACCAACGCGATCCTCGGCACGCCGCTTCGGATCGCCATGCAGGTGATCCTCGTGTTCATCCTGCTCGGCCAGCTTCTGGCGGTCACCGGCGGCAGCGCGTTCTTCACCGATCTGGCGACCGCCGCGGTCGGCCGCTTTCGCGGCGGCGCCGGCAAGATCGCGGTGTTCGGCTCGATGCTGTTCGGCTCGATCTCCGGCAGCGCGGTCGCCAACGTCGTCGGCACCGGCATCGTGACCATCCCGCTGATGAAGCGCTCCGGCTTCCCTGCGGCCATGGCGGGCGGCATCGAGGCGGTCGCCTCGACCGGCGGTCAGCTGATGCCGCCGATCGTCGGCGCCGCCGTGTTCCTCATGGCGGAGTTCATCGAGGTCCCCTATGGCGAGGTGATGCTGGCGGCGCTCCTGCCGATCCTCCTCTACTACGTCGCCCTGTTCTTCCAGGTCGACCTCGCCGCCGCGAAATACGGCCTCGTCGCCGTGCCGCGCGCGCGGATCCCGCCCGCCGGGCCGACGCTCCGGTCCGGCTGGCACTTCATCCTGCCCTTCGTGGTCTTCCTGGTCGGCATCTTCAGTTACGGCATGCAGCCGGAGGCCGCCGCGCTCTGGGCGCTCGGCACGCTGCTCGTGAGCGCGCTCGCGTTCGGCTACAAGGGCCGGCGCGCGCGCCCCTCGGAGCTGCTCGGCGCGCTCACCGACGCCGGGCGCTCCGCGGTCGAGATCATCATGGTGACCGCCGGCGCCGGCATCGTGATCGGCGTCCTCAACCTGTCCGGTTTCGCCTATGCGCTGAGCCTGATCCTGATCACCTTCGCCGGCGGCAGCGTCGTCGTCCTCTTGCTGCTCGCAGCCGCGGTCAGCATCGTGCTCGGCATGGGCATGCCCACGGTCGGCGTCTACGTGCTGCTCGCGACCCTGGTCGCCCCGGCGCTCGAGCAGCTCGGCGTCGAGAAGCTCGCGGCGCACCTGTTCGTGCTCTATTTCGGCATGCTGTCGATGATCACGCCGCCGGTGGCGCTCGCCGCCTATGCCGCGGCGAATCTCGCCGGCGCCGATCCCTGGCGCACCGGGCTGTACGCCGTGCGGCTCGGTTGGACCGCGTACATCGTGCCGTTCCTGTTCGTCGCCTCGCCCGCGCTTTTGCTGATCGGCGCGCCCCTGCTGGTCGCCTGGACCGCGCTCACCGCGGTCGCGGGAATCTGGCTGGTCACCGTCGGCGTCGTCGGCTTCGGCCTGCGCCCGCTCGGCGCCCCGATGCGCGTCCTGTTCGCCGCGATCGGGCTTGCCCTGTTCATCCCGCCGTACGCCTTTTCCGGCGCGCCGCTCCTCGAGGCGATCGGCGTGGTCGGCGGCCTCGGGCTCGGCGCCTGGCTCTATCTCGGGCACCGGCGCGAGGCGGCCGCCGCGGCCACTCCGGCCGAGGCGGGCGAGACGAATGAATCAGCGCGCCGAGGCTATGCCGAGTAGGCGCTCAACCGGCGTCACTGCTATAGTGAGTCGGTGGGCATGCCGACTGCAACTGAGGGCCGGTACGGGACGAGGCATTCGTACGTGGCCTTGGCCCCGAACATGCTCCTGAAGGACGCCGCTCTCAGATCAGCCTTGCGGCGGATACGGGTCGCGCCCGTGCGAATCGCGTTCGCGGATGCGCCCGTCGCGACCGTGGACAAACAGCTCGGACCCTTGGTTGCGGGCGACCTCCCGAGCCCTATCGATCGCTTCCCGCTGCGTATCATGGACCGAGGACGCCCTCGATCCGCCGGCCGGTTTCACGGCCCAGCCCCAATCATGGGGCACGACATGCTGAGCTTTCTTCGTCATCGCTGGACCTCTTTGTGCTCACCGCCGCCCACCGTACTGGCGGGCGCATCCAACATAGGTTCTTTTATCGAACATGCAATCTTTTGCATTAGCGTTCTGTTGGCACTATATGTGGAAAAAACCGTCGCGACCGTGTGCGACGAACGCACATGCGGCAGAGGCTTAGGGAGCCACCAGGAGGCAAGAGCCATGGACCAGGCAACGCTCGGTCGTCGCCTGCGCGAGGCACGCGACGATGTCCATATCACGCAGCAGCAGGCGGCAAAGGCGATCGATGCGCCCCGCACCGCCGTGACCCAGATCGAGGCTGGCAACCGCGCCGTCTCGACCCTGGAGCTTGCCCGCCTCGCCGCGCTCTACGGGCGGCCCGTGACCTGGTTCCTGCGCGAGGCCGACGCCGATGAGGCCGAGGACCTGTTCGTCGTCCTGCATCGAAGCTCGCCCGGCCTCGAGGGTAATCCCGAGTTCCGGCGGCGTGTCGACCAGCTCGTCCTCATGTGCCGCGAGGGTGTCGCGCTTGAGCGTATTCTGGGTCGGCCGGCTCGGCCCCGTCCGCCGACCTACGAGTTGTCGGTCCCGCGCAGCGCCGGCGAAGCCGTGGCACAGGGCGAGCATACCGCCGAACGGGAGCGACAGCGGCTCGGCATCGCCGCGCATCCCATCGCCGACATGGCCGAGCTGCTGACCGCGCAAAGCATCTGGGCTTGCGGCGCCGAGCTGCCCGATGATGTGTCGGGCCTGTTCCTCCATCACAGCACCGTCGGCATGGCGATCCTGGCCAACAGTTGCCATGTCCGTGCCCGAAAGCGTTTCTCCTATGCTCACGAGTACGCCCATGCGCTGCTCGACCGCAGCCGCCGGGCCACTGTGTCGAGCCGGGAGAACGCTCAGGACTTGATCGAGAAAAGGGCCAACGCCTTTGCCGCGGCCTTTCTCATGCCGGCCGAGGGTGCCCTCGCCGTCCTCCATTCCCTGGGCAAGGGACAGCCGAGCCGCCAGGAGAAGCTCGTGTACGACGCCGCGACCGGCGGCCGGATCGAGGCCGAGCTACGGCCGCCGGCGCGCTCCCAGGTGATTGGTTACCAGGATGCCGCGGCGATCGCCCACCATTTCGGCGTCAGCTATCAGGCCGCCGTATACCGGCTCCGCAGCCTCAACCACCTGTCGCACAATGAGTGCCAGGCGCTTTTGAGCCAGGAGGCCCTGGGCAGAGACTATCTCCAGATGCTCGGCCTACTCGGGGACCTCGACGAACGCGAGGATGCCGCGCGATCGCCTCGCGAGCTTCGTAATCAACTCGCCCATCTCTGCCTGGAGGGCTATCGCCGCGAGGAGATCTCCCGCGGCAAGGTCCTCGATATGGCCAAGCTGCTAGGTGTTGACGGTCGGCGACTGCTGGAACTGGCCGAAGCCACGCGAGCCGCATGAATGAGCCGACGATCATCGCGGATGCGTCCGCGCTCATCAATTTCTTGAGGATCGACCGCGTCGAGATCCTGGGGGCGCTCCAGCCGAATGTGTTGGTCACCACCCATGTCCGCGCCGAGATCACACAGATCTTTCCGGAGCAGGTCGAGCGCCTCGACCGCGCCCTGGAGGCCGGCTTAGTCCAGGAAATCGCTGCCGACCGGCCCGAAGAGCTGGCCCTCTTCGGCCGGCTGACCGAAACCCACCGCCTCGGAGAGGGTGAATCCTCGGCCATTGCCGTCGCCGTTGTGCGACGGCTGGGCCTTGCCATCGATGACAAAGCCGCAATCCGTCAGGCCCGAGCCCTTGATGTCTCTCTCCCGATCCTCGGGACCCAGGACCTCATCGTCGCGGCACTTCGCGCAGGGATCATCAGCCTGGCCGAGGCCGATGCGATTCTCGAGGAGTGGCGTCGGTGGCACCGCTTCGCCCTCAAAATCAAGACTTTTCGCGACGTCCTGTGAGGGCCAACTTTCTATTTTCCGCGGGTTGAGGACCGATGGCGGGATCGGTGCCAGCGCGGCGCGACTCGGGCGCGGCCGCGATTATCGGTTCAATCGCGGCGACGTCCGGGTTAGGACTCCGGGAGGGCCCGTCATGAACCACGCCGGCCGCCGGGAGAGCATCCGATGCCCTACGTCGACGCCTTCAATCACTTCTTTCCCAAGCGCTACTTCGAGAAGATGCTGGAGGTCGCCGGCACCCACAAGGACATCGGCAAGCGGGTGCGGGGCGTGCCGTGCCTCCATGACCTGGATGTCCGTTTCGCGGTCATGGATCAGTTCGCGAAGTACGACTACGTCCAGGTGCTCTCCCTGCCCTCGCCGCCGATCGAGCTGATGGCAGGCGGCCAAACGGCGCTCGAGATGTCGAGAATGGGCACCGACGGCATGGCCGAGCTGGTGGCGCGCCATCCGGAGCGCTTCGTGGGCTTCGTCAGCACCCTGCCGATGGACGACCCCGAGGCGGCCGCGCGCGAGGCCGAGCGGGCGTTCACCGAGGCCGGCGCCAACGGCCTCCAGCTCTACACCAACGTCAGGGGCAAGCCGCTGGATCTGCCGGAGTTCCTGCCGGTGTTCGAGATGGCGGCCAGGCACGACAAGGCGATCCTGCTGCACCCGATCCGCGGCGCCGATATGCCCGACTACCAGAGCGAGGACCGCTCGAAGTACGAGATCTGGTGGACTTTCGGCTGGCCGTACGAGACCAGCGCCGCCATGGCGCGCCTGGTCTTCTCCGGGATCTTCGACCGGCTGCCCGATCTCAAGATCGTGACCCACCACCTCGGCGCCATGGTGCCGTATTTCGAGGGCCGGGTCGGGCCCGGCTGGGACCAGCTCGGCGCCCGCACCTCGGACGAGGATCTCGGCGCCGTCCTGCGGCGCCTGAAGAAGCGCCCGCTCGACTACTTCAAGGACTTCTACGCCGATACCGCGGTGTTCGGCTCGCGCGCGGCGACCGTCTGCGGCCTGGAGTTCTACGGGCCCGACCGGGTCCTGTTCGCGTCCGATTCGCCCTTCGACCCCGAGAAGGGCCCCGGCTACATCCGCGCCACGATCAAGGTGTTGGAATCGATCGACCTCGACCCCGAGACGCGCGCCAAGATCAATCACCGCAACGCCGAGCGCCTGTTCGGCCTGAAGCCGCGCTGAAAGCGTCTGGCCGGAAACAGGTGATTCTCCCGCGTTCAACACGGGACGCTGCAAGGGGCCCGCTCCGAAGGCGGTTCCCTCGAGGGGAAACAGGGTAAGCGCTTGCCTGCGAACGTTTCCCGTGGTCCGATGCACCGAGGCGTTCTCGACTGGTAACTGGATTCTCGGTCTTCCAATGGCAACGACCCGAGCGAAGGTGAGGGAGCTCGCGGACTACGACCGCCCGCCCGTCATCGAGGTTGTGTACGGCGTCAGGTTCGCGCCGCTTAAGGGTTGGATGCTCCCACACATCGGCGCATTCTGGCAGCAGGTGGCGGATGATTTCCCTCGGTGCGAGCATGCCCCTCCTATCGGGGATACCGATGTCATCGATCCTGCAACTGGCTTACCACTACCCAGGGTATGGCTGATCAGTGACACCGACGATCGCCTGATCCAGCTGCAACCGGGTCGCTTCCTCTTCAACTGGCGGCACCGTGAGAGCGCTGAGCCATATCCACGCTATGACACGCTGTCAAAGACCTTCTTTGGGTTTTTACTGGATTTCGAGAAATTCATTGCCAAACATGCGCTCGGCGACATGGAAGTACTTGAGTTTGAACTCACGTACATCAACCACATTCTTGACCAGGATGGCTGGAAATTTCCCGAGCACATAGGCAGGGTGGTGGACCAGCTCGCGTGGCAGGACCAGCGGCATCGCTTTCTCCCGCGTCCCCTTACGATGGGCTGGCAAGCCAGGTTCCCGTTTCAGGACGCGTCTGGAGCGCTCTTGGTGAAGGTCAACCCGGCGAGGCATGTCAGAAACGGTAGGCAGCTACTCGTTGTCGAACTCTCGGCGCGGGGTCTGCCAACAGAAGCTCCCCGAGACCATATGGAGGACTGGTTTTCGCATGCGCACGAATGGATCGTGCGTGGATTCGAGGATCTGACGAGCAACGAGGCGCAAAGAGAACTGTGGGGCAAGCATGAGTGACGTGGGCGCGCTTCGAGAGTATGCCAAGTTTCGTGCTGCGGGCACATTCATATCGAACGTGGGATCCGCCACGGATGTCCATTTAGTCGAAGTGGCTGCGGCTGTAGCCGAAGGAGGCACATGCCGGGCTTTCGAAAAGCAGCATATGTTGCTTCTAAAGGCGCCGCAGACAGCCAAGGACGCTTCGTCCATCGGCGGCCCAGACGCAGTCATTCTTGCTTCAGAACAGGGTGAGGTGTCGTCAGGTGATTCTGCGGCGCTGGATGAATTGCGGACGCCAGAAGGGCAGATGCGACGGCAGATTCGCAGCCTTCGGGCTGGGATACGGTCGGCGTACCGCGAACGCCTTGCTCGCCGGCTCGAGTTCCTGCTGGAGGCAATCGAAGAGGAGGGAGACACATGGAGCGACGATTCCCCTGACTCCCTCCGCAAGATGGTGCTATTCCTCCAAAGTGTGCCGACTCTGCGGTATCCAACCGTGACGGTCACACCTTCGGCGACGTTCCGAGCCCAATGGACGGCTGAGCCGAACAAACATTTCGCCGTGGATTTCCTCCCCAACGGGGAGGTCCGGTTCGTGGTGTTCTGCCCTGACCCACGTCATCCCAATCGTGTCGAGCGCGTGAGCGGGATCACAAGCTGGGAAAACCTGACCCACGCGGTTAAGCCTTACAAAGTGCTCCGTTGGGCCGCCGATGCCGGGACCTAAGATCCCAGATACCGACCATGCAAGCCGCCTCTGTCCCAGAGGGAGGTGCGATGACGACGGCAGACCGCGCGGAGCCGCTTTCATGCTACGTGGCGACGAAGGCTACCTATCCGTAAACTGGCTGGAAAGTACCGGTGCCGCACCTCGAGCGCAGCAACTTGCCATAGTGCGGCAGCACTTGACTAACAAGGGAATGCGACTGCCCGCTACCGGGCGCATAGCTGTCCTCCATCTCCAGACCGTGTTCGACCACGTCCGAACCGGAACCCCCGACTCGCGCAGGCTTGCCGCCCATCACGAACCGGATCTGCCACGTGACCCGTCGCATTCAGGAATCTACGGCTATGCGTATGGTGATGACTTGATAGCTGACCTGCTAGCCGAAGCCGTGCACGAGATTCACAAGGCGCGGGAAACCGCCTGACACCACCACCACCCAGTCAGAAAGGCGAAAAATGCTGGACACGACCGCTCCAAGGCCATTTCGCGCACAGACGCCTCAACCGATCCCGATGCGCTTGGAACAGCGCCGCGGCGTCAAGGGAGAACTGGAACGCGGCGAGAAAATCGTCGACACGATATTGCGGCTGCGTCTTGTGGATCAAGGCGGTGAAGGCGCGTGCCTCCGAGCCGACCGGCCACCGCAAGGCAATGGGCGGCGATCCCCAGGACATGGACATGGGCGTTGGGGCGGGTGGCCCCCTTGATCGCCCAGTCGGCGGCTTCCTCGAGCTGGCCCAGGCGGACATGGGCGAGCGCGCGGGTAGCGAGCATCACGGCGTTGCGGGCCGCCGGCGTCGGCTCCGGCTTTCGGTTTGTGCTGGACTTCGGGCGTTTCCACGGCCTGAACGACGCGCAGCGCTTGGCGATGGGTCGCGAGGTCACGGCGGTCACCGTGCCCGACGCCACGATGCTGATGATCGCGTGGGCCCCCGGGCGCAGAGGGCCGCTGCCGCGTGGTGCCAGCCGCGGCGACATCGAGGCGGCCTTCGCGGGGTGGCAGACCATCGGTGAGGACGCCCTCCCCGCGTCCGCCTTGCCCGGGCCGCTGAGGCACGCCGATCCGCGTCTGTACCGACTTCGTCGCGACTGACTACACCATGGCCAGCGAGGTCGGCGACAGCATCGGGACCTCGACCCTGCTTGCCGCATGGAACGCCGCGGTCTATGTGGCGCAGATCGAGGACGCGCGCATGGCCGAGGCCCTGGCCACCACCAAATACCTCGACGTCACGCGCGCGACGCTACGCCGACATGGCGGGTTGTGGTTCAATGACGAGCTGTTCGTGATCGCGCGCCGCGCCTGAGCGCGGTCGCGGCACGCGTCACCCTTGCGAGCGAGGATCAATGATGGCGACACGAGCGACCATGGAGCCGGGCACCAACGACTATCACGTTGCCGACATCGGGCTCGCCGAGTGGGGGCGGCGCGAGATCGCGATCGCCGAGTCCGAGATGCCCGGGCTGATGGCGACCCGGCAAGAGTTCGGCAAGAGCAAGCCGTTACGGGGCGCGCGCATCGCCGGCTCGCTGCACATGACCATCCAGACCGCGGTGCTGATCGAGACACTGAAGGCGCTCGGCGCCGACCTCCGGTGGGCATCCTGCAACATCTACTCGACCCAGGACCACGCGGCCGCCGCGATCGCCGCGGGCGGCACGCCGGTGTTCGCCTACAAGGGCGAGTCGCTCGAAGAGTACTGGGCGTTCACGCACCGCATCTTCGAGTGGGCCGACGGCGGCACGCCCAACATGATCCTGGACGACGGCGGCGACGCCACGCTTCTGGTCCATCTCGGCGCCCGCGCGGAGACCGACCCCTCGGTCCTGGCGAGCCCGCAGAACGAGGAGGAGGAGGTCCTCTTTGCCGCCATCAGGTCGCGTCTTTCCAGCAGGCCCGGCTGGTACGCCACCCTCGGCGAGAACATCCGCGGCGTGACCGAGGAGACCACCACCGGCTCGCACCGCCTCTATCACATGGCCAAGCAGGGCCGCCTCCTGTTTCCCGCGATCAACGTCAACGACTCGGTCACCAAATCGAAGTTCGACAATCTCTACGGCTGCCGCGAGAGCCTGGTCGACGGCATCCGGCGCGCGACCGACGTCATGATGTCGGGCAAGGTGGCGGTGGTGTGCGGCTTCGGCGAGGTCGGCAAGGGCTCGGCCGCGAGCCTGCGCAACGCCGGTGCCCGCGTGATGGTCACCGAGATCGACCCGATCTGCGCGCTGCAGGCGGCCATGGAGGGCTACCAGGTCGTGACCATGGAGACGGCGGCGCCGCTCGGCGACATCTTCGTCACCGCCACCGGCAACGTCGACGTCATCACGCTCGATCACATGCGGCAGATGAAGGACCGCGCGATCGTCTGCAACATCGGCCATTTCGACAGCGAGATCCAGATCGGCGCGCTGCAGAACTTCAAGTGGCAGGAGGTCAAGCCGCAGGTCGACGAGATCGCGTTCCCGGACGGCAAGCGGATCATCGTGCTGGCCAGGGGGCGCCTGGTGAATCTCGGCTGCGCCACCGGCCATCCGAGCTTCGTGATGAGCGCCTCGTTCACCAATCAGGTGCTGGCACAGCTGGAGCTGTGGACCAATCCCGGCAAATACCAGCGCCAGGTGTACACGTTGCCCAAGCAGCTGGATGAGAAGGTGGCGGCGCTGCACCTCGAGAAGGTCGGCGCCGAGCTCACCAGGCTCACGGCCAAGCAGGCAAAATACATCGGCGTGGCGCCGGAGGGGCCGTTCAAGACCGACCAGTATCGCTACTGAGCCGGGGAATGCCGGCGTGCCGCCCGATCTCGACCCGGCCGATCAGGCAGACCTCGCCGCGCTGCTGCGGGGTTATTCGGTCGAGGTCACGGCGCGGGGCGCTGCGGCCGCCGAGATCGCTCGGACCCATCTCGCGCCCGGGACCGAGGTCTATATCCCGTTCACGCCGCGCGACACCCACCATGGCGTCGTGGACACGGCGACCAGGCTGCATGCGGCGGGCTTCGTGCCCGTGCCGCACGTCACGGCGCGCAACGTCGCGAGCTTCACGCAGCTGAACGAGTTCCTGGCCCGCCTTGCCGGCGAGGCGGGCGTGACGCGCGCCCTGGTGCTGGGCGGCGATGCCGACCGGCCGGCAGGGCCGTATCATTCGAGCCTCGAGGCGCTGCAGTCCGGGCTGTTCCAACGGCACGGCATCCGCCGCATCGGCCTGGCATGCTACCCCGAGGCCCATCGCAAGATCGACGCCAAGGCTCTCGACGAGGGGCTCGCGGCCAAGCTCGATCTGGTGCGGCGCGCCCACCTCGAGCCCTGGCTCGTCAGTCAGTTCTGCTTCGAGGCGGCACCGATCGTGAGGCTCGCGGAGCGCCTGAGAGCTGGCGGCGAAAGCGCGCCGTTTCGCGTCGGCCTTGCCGGGCCGGCCGATCTCAGGAGATTGTGGAAATACGGCCTATACTGCGGGATCGGCAACTCGATCCGGGCGCTCGGCACCCGGGTCGATGCGGTCGCCAATCTGCTGGCGCGCCAGACGCCTGATGCGATCGTCTTTGATCTGGCGCTCGCGCTGCGGCGCGACCCGGCGCTTGCGATCGAGGGAATCCACATCTTCACGTTCGGCGGCGTCGCCGGCGCCGCGGATTGGGCGAACGCCATCCTGGCCGCAGCGTGACGCGACCTGGCGCGATCCTTGCCCTGCGCCGAACGGCCTCGGCGGCGCCGCCGACCACGAGCTGGACGATGCGACCTCATGGCGCGCCTGATCGCGCAAAGGTTCGCCGTCAGCGCGGCGCGGATTCGTAAGTACGCTGCCAATACCCGGTTCGCCAACGCCCGCTGCTTGGAATCCGGGTTCAAGCCTCGACCCGATCTGCAGGATGCGCTTGCGGCGACGATTCGCCGTGCATTCGGGGGGCAGGTGGCATCCGACAGAAAGTGGGCCCTGTTGGCGAAGGCCGAGGAGCGGCACGTGACGTAGCCCTGTGACGCGCATTGGCTTGGCAACCGAGCCCCGGTAGGATAGATCAACAATAACAAGACGGCGAACCCCGCTTTCGCCGCGCAAATGCCGAGGTACCACGTGCTCGACTTGTCGATCATCATTCCAACCTATGATGAGCAGGACAATGTCGAGCCGTTGTACCAGGCGCTGATGGCCACAGTGCCGGGACTGGGGCGCAGCTTCGAGATCATTTTCGTCGACGACGGCAGCCGGGATCAGACATTCCAGCGACTGGCGGCTCTCACGGCGGATGACCCTCGGGTGCGGGTGGTCAAGCTGCGGCGGAACTATGGCCAGGCGCCGGCGATGGCGGCGGGCATCGATCACGCGCGGGGCGGCGTGCTGGTCACCATGGATGCGGATCTCCAGAACGACCCGGCCGACATCGGTGGCCTGCTCGCCAAGCTGGAGGAAGGCTACGATCTGGTGGTCGGCTGGCGCCACGAGCGGCAGGACAAGTGGCTGTCCCGCAAGCTGCCGTCGATCATCGCCAACCGGCTGATCGCGTCGATCACCGGGGTCGATGTCAAGGACAACGGGTGTACGCTCAAGGCGTTTCGCGCCGATCTGATCAGGCAGGTACGCCTGTATGGCGAGCTGCACCGTTTCATTCCGGCCATGACCTCGACCGTCGGCTGTCAGCTGGCCGAGGTCAAGGTGCGCCATCATCCCCGCAGGTTCGGCCGCTCCAAGTATGGTTTGTCGCGCATCTACAAGGTCCTGCTCGACATCGTCACCATCAAGACCTTGATCATCTTTGCCCGCCGGCCCCTGTTCTGTTTTTTCAGCATCGCCGGGGGCGCGCTCCTGGTCAGCGCGTTGTTTACCGTGCTCTCGATCCTTTTCATCGGCGAGTCGGTCGTGGTATTCATGAGCGTCGCGATCCTCGGAGGCTCGCTGGCGCTGTTCCTGGGCTTTGCCGGCGTGATCAGCTCGTTGGTTTCGCAGTACGGCGGCGACCGCCTGGTGCCGCTGCAGCCGACGGCTGGCGACGACCGCCGCTGAGAGGCAGTGGGCGAGGCTCGAGGTCTTGGCACCGTCATGCGCAAAGGGGCACCTTCCGTGCGTCCGGCTTCCAAGATGACGCCGCATCTGGCAGCAACGCCTGCCCCGGAGCCGACGACGGTCGAGATCGTCTCGGCGATCATTCCCGTGCTGCGGGACGAGGGCGCGGTGGCGGAGCTGCATCGAGACTACAAGGCGGCGCTGGCCGGGGAAGGGCGCCAGATCGAGTTTCTCTACGTGCTCGACCGGCGCGCCCAGAAGGCGCTGGCGGCTTTGAGTGCCCTCAAGGACGAGGGCGAAGCGCTCACGCTGATCGTGCTGAGCCGCTGGGATGGCGAGGGCGCGGCGCTGCGCAGCGCCTTCCAGCGTGCGCGCGGCGGCATCGTGCTGCTCCTTTCGGCCGGCCGCCAGGTCGAGCCCCGCGACCTGCCCAAGGTGCTCGAGGGGCTGGCCGGCCACGACATGGCGGTGGCCAGGCGGGCGACGCTGGGCGGTTCCTGGCTCGAAGCCGTCCAGGCCCGCCTCTTCCAGGGGCTGATTCGCGCCTTGTTCGGCCGCATGATCGCCGACCCCGTGTGCCGGGTGCGCGCCTGCCGCCGGGAGGTGTTGGAAGACATCGTCGGGTACAGCGTGCAGCAGCATTTCCTGCCGCTCTTGGCCGCGGAGCGCGGCTTTCGCATTGCCGAGATCGAGGTTCGCAGGGGCCAGCCGACCGAAGACAGCGTGCGCCGTTTCGGCGGCTTCAGCGTTCTGTCCCGACTGCGCCTCGCGTTCGAAGCGATCTCACTGTTCGTGGTGTTGAAGTTCGTGCACAAGCCGTTGCGCTTTTTCGGGACGGCCGGCTTACCGATCCTGTTGATCGGGCTCGTCTACACCGGGATTTTGGGGTTCGGCCGGCTGTTTTTCGGGACGCCGCTGGCCGATCGACCGGCGCTCATCCTGGGCGTGCTGCTCATCGTGCTAGGGATTCAGGTGATCGCGCTCGGCCTGATCGGCGAGATCATCATCTTCGCCTCGGGCAAGCGCATCAAGGACTACACCATCGAGAAGATTCTCTGATTGATCTTGGCCAGCTTGGCGCGGAATGCGTGGGATTTCACGCGGTTGGCCTGCAGGCAGAATCCTGGTCACCACACCTCGTGGACTGACGCATTCGCTTGATTCCCTTGTCATTGCCGGGCTTGACCCGGCAATCCACTCTGGAGCCCGCGCCTGTCTTTCGGCTGGATGCCCGGGTCGAGCCCGGGCATGACCACGAAGGGTGGTCCGTTTGCGTCGGTGCCCTAGCGCATTTTTCGATCAGCTCGCCCCAGCCCGCTCCCCCTCCCAACCACCCCAAGGG
>JBOHKK010000119.1:0-16250 GCA_050729115.1 Geminicoccaceae bacterium
AGCCAACCCCGCGCGCTGGGGCGCACGGCCGCCCAGCCAACCCGCGCGCTGGGGCGCGCGGCCGCCCAGCCAACCCCGCGCGTTACACCGACCGCGAAGATCAGGACTTCGCCGGGTCGGCATTCGTCATCCGAACGATCGGCGAGGTCGCGGCGGTCACGCAGACGACGCGGCGGTCCCTCCAGGCGGAGGTCCGCGACGTCGCCTCGGGGCAGCGGCGCCACCGGATTCCGGTCCCTCGTTCTGGTGACTATGCTCTGCTGGAGCTGGGACTCTTGCTCACCTGTCGGGGCGCAAGTCCCGCGGCGTACACCCGCGCGACGTGGCGCGTCACCCGACGCAGCCGCTCGCAATCGGCGCCAAAGACCAGCTGGTCGACGAACGCCAGGCCGAAGCTCAGCGAGGAGAGCGCGGTCGCGGCCGCCTCGAGATCGGCCCCGCGGTCGATCAGCCCCCGCGCGCGCAACGCCTCGAGGCGCTGGTGCAGGAGCGGCACCCGGGTCTCGGCGAACTGGCGCCCGATCTCGCGCGCGACCTCCGCATCGCACAGGGAGCGGTGCAGCGCCACCTTCGTGACGTCGCCGACGGTACAGGCGTGCTCGAGCTGGTAGTCGAGAAATCCCTGGATCTCCGCCTCGACGCCGCCGCAGGGCGGCGGCATGGCGCAGCACCGCCGCTCCTCCTCGCCGAAGCGCTCGATGATCGCGAGCAGAAGCCCGCCCTTGCCGCCGAAATAGCGCTGGATCAGCTGCTCGTTGACGCCCGCCGCCTGCGCCACCTCGCGCGTGGTCGCGGCGTCGTAGCCACGCTCGGCGAACACCTGCACGGCCGCCGCGAGCAGCGCCTGCCTGGTCGCCTCCTTGTCGCGCCGCCGCCCGGGCGCCTCGAGCGGCGCCTCTGTCCGGGCGTCCTGCACGCTCTCGCTTGCCATGACCACGTCGCTTCCTTCCGGGCCAAGCCCTTCATGCTAGCATGAGAAAATGTATGCGTATGCATACTTGACAGAGCCGCCGCGATCCTCCAGGTATGTATGCGCATACATGCTTAATCTCAAGCCGACGGAGACCAAGATGGCCGAATCCGAGCTCTTCGCGCCGTTCCAGCTCGGCCCGCTCCTGCTGCCCAACCGCATCGTCATGGCGCCGATGACGCGCAGCCGCGCCGGCGCCGGCAACGTCCCGAGCGCCCTCAATGCCGCATACTACCGGCAGCGCACCGCCGCCGGGCTGATCGTGACCGAGGCCTCGCAGGTCTCGCCGCAGGGCGTGGGGTACCCCGCGACGCCCGGCATCCACACCGACGCGCAGGTCGAGGGCTGGCGGCGCATCACCGATGCCGTGCACCGGGCGGGCGGCCGCATCTTCCTGCAGCTCTGGCACGTCGGGCGCATCTCGCATCCTGCGATGCAGCCGGGCAGCGCGCTGCCCGTCGCGCCCTCGGCGATCGCCGCGGCAGGCGAGGTGTTCACCACGAGCGGGCCGCAGCCGTTCGTCGTGCCGCGCGCGCTCGCGACCGGCGAGATCGCAGGCGTGGTCGCGCAGTTCGCCGACGGGGCGCGGCGCGCGCTCGCGGCCGGCTTCGACGGCGTCGAGCTCCACGGCGCCAACGGCTACCTGATCGACCAGTTCGTGCGCGACGGCACCAACCGGCGCACCGACCGCTACGGCGGCAGCCTTGAGAACCGCACCCGCTTCCTGCTCGAGGTGACCGAGGCGGTCGCCGGCGTCTGGGGCGCCGCGCGCGTCGGCGTGCGGCTCTCGCCGTGGAGCAACTTCAACAGCATGAGCGACAGCAACCCGCCGGCCACCTTCGGCCATGCCGTGCGCGCGCTCGCGCCGCTCGGTCTCGGCTATCTGCACCTCGTCGAGCCGGTGAACGGCGTGCCAGCGGGCGCGGCGCCGCTTGCGCCCGACCTCAAGGCGGCGTTCGGCGGTCCGCTCATGGCCAATGGCGGCTACACCGGGCCGCTCGCGGAGGCGGCGCTCGCCCGCGGCGAGGCCGACCTCGTGAGCTTCGCCGCCGCGTTCCTGGCGAACCCCGACCTGCCCGTCAGGCTCGTGCGCAATGCACCGCTGAACCTGCCCGACCCGGCGACCTTCTATGGCGGTGACCATCGTGGCTACACCGACTACCCTGCGCTCGACGAAGCGCTCGCCGCGTGAGCAGTGACCGCGGCGCCGTCGCGGACCGCGGACCCGCTGAACCGGATCTCCGTACACGCGGCACGTGAACGAGGTCGACATGTCCGAACTTGCAGGCAAGGTGGCGCTCGTGACCGGCGGCAGCCGCGGCATCGGCGCCGCGATCGCGAAACGGCTGGCGCACGACGGGGCCGACGTGGCGCTCACCTACGAAAGCGCCGCCGACAGCGCGCAAGCCGTCGTCGCAAAGATCGAGGCGGCCGGGCGGCGGGGCCTCGCCATTCGCGCCGACAGCGCGCATCCGGTCGCGGTCGTCGGCGCCGTGGAGCGGACGGCAGACACGTTCGGCCGGCTCGACGTCCTGGTCAACAACGCCGGCATCTATCCGTTCGGGCCGCTCGAAGAGGTGACGCTCGAGGAGGTTGATCGCACCCTGGCGATCCACGTCCGGGCGGCCTTCGTCGCCTCCCAGGCCGCGGCGCGGCACATGGACGCCGGCGGGCGCATCATCAGCATCGGCAGTTGCAGCATCGACCGCGTGCCGGGCCCGGGCGTGACCGTCTACGCCATGAGCAAGTCGGCGCTGATCGGCCTCACCAAGGGCTTGGCGCGCGATCTCGGCGCGCGCGGTATCACCGCCAACCTGATCAATCCCGGGCCGACCGACACCGACATGAACCCGGCCGACGGCCCCGGGGCGGACGAGGAGCGCAGCCTCATGGCCGTGGGCCATTACGGCAAGCCCGATGATATCGCGGCGATGGTCGCGCATCTCGCCGGCGAGGGTGGCGCCTTCATCACCGGCGCCGCGATCGCGGTCGACGGCGGCTTCGCGGCCTGAGGCGGTTGCCGCCCCTGCTCGGCGGCGTGAGCATCGATCGGAAAGCAGCCATGGCTTGGGCAATCCTCGTTGGCGCCGGTCTCCTGGAGATCGTGTGGGCGATCGCCTTGAAGTACACCAACGGCTTCACCCGGTTCTGGCCCAGCGTGATCGGCATTGCCGCCGCCGTCGTGAGCTTCGTCCTGCTTTCGATCGCATTGAAGAGCCTGCCCGTGGGCACCGCCTACGCGGTATGGGTCGGCGTCGGCGCGCTCGGCGTCGCGATCGCCGGCATCGTCGCGCTCGGTGAGAACGCGTCGCTGCTCCGCCTCGGCTTCCTCGCGCTGATCCTGATCGGGATCATCGGTCTGAAGCTGGTCGAGGGATGATGGCGTCGCGCGCGGACCAGATCGACCATCCTGGCCGCGGCGCCACGTGTCGCTCCGACCGGCGGGAAGGCGTCGCTGCTTGCGCTGGGCGTTCGCTCACGGTTCGTAAACGGTGCCCGGAGCAAGCTCGAAGGCGGCGCTCGCTTGTCCGGATCCGGCGCCTCGGCTAGAACAGCGGCCATGATGTGCTCCGATCGTCCGCCCCTGATCGGGATCCCGGCCTGTTTCGTGCCAGGCGAGGGACTCGGGCACCACCAGGTGGGCGCCAAGTACGTCGACGGCGTCATCGACGGCGCCGGCGGCCTGCCCCTTCTGATCCCGGCGCTGGGCCCGGGGCTCGATGCTGACGCCCTCCTGGCCGAGCTCGACGGCCTCCTGATCACCGGCAGCCCTTCGAACGTCGAGCCCCGCCGCTACGGCGGGCCGGCGCCGCGGCCGGACTGCGCGCTGGATCCCGCCCGCGATGCCACGACCCTGCCGTTGATCCGGCAGGCACTCGATCGCGCGGTGCCGCTGTTCGCCATCTGCCGCGGTCTCCAGGAGCTCAACGTCGCGCTCGGCGGCACGCTGCATCAGAACGTGCACGAGCTGCCGGGTCGCGCCGACCATCGCTCGGACAAGACCCTGCCGCTCCGGGAGCGCTATGGGCCGGTGCATCCGGTGCAGCTGGTGCCGGGCGGCATGGTGCAGGGGCTGCTGGACGGCGCCGGGACGATCGAGGTCAACTCGCTACACGCGCAGGCGATCGACCGTCTGGCCGATCGGCTTGCGGTCGAGGCGCTCGCGCGCGATGGCACGATCGAGGCGGTCCGGGTCGTGGACGCGCCGGGTTTCGCGCTCGCGGTGCAGTGGCATCCCGAGTGGCGCCTGCTCGAGAACCCCATAGCGCGCCGCCTGTTCGCCGCGTTCGGCGCGGCCTGTCGCGCGCGCCAGAGAGCTCGCCATGAGCGACATGGAGCATTGGCTCCGGGAGCGTAGAATCACCGAGGTCGAGTGCCTGGTCGCCGACCTCAACGGCATCGCCCGCGGCAAGATCCTGCCGACCGAAAAGTTCATCCGCTCGATCGCCGAGGATACCCTGCGGCTGCCCGAGATGATCTTCGTGCAGACCGTGACCGGTGACTATCCGGACGAGGATCGGGTGACCGACCCGGCAGTGCGCGACGTGCGCATGCGTCCCGATGCGCGCTCGCTGCGCATCGTGCCGTGGTACGAGGAAGCGACCGCCCAGGTGATCAGCGACTGCTGCCACCACGACGGCAGCGAGGTGACGATCGCGCCCCGACAGGTCCTGCGCCGGATCCTCGAGGCCTACGCGGAGCGCGGCTGGCGGCCGGTGGTCGCGCCCGAGCTCGAGTTCTTCCTGACCAAGATCAACGAGGATCCCGACTATCCGCTGGAGCCGCCGATCGGCCGCTCCAAGCGGCCGGACTCGGCGCGCCAGAGCTACGGCATCGAGGCGGTCAACGAGTTCGATCCGATCTTCGAGGACGTCTACGACTGGTGCGAGGCTCAGGACATCGACATCGACACCCTGACCCACGAGTCCGGCGCCGCCCAGATGGAGATCAACTTCAACCATGGCGAGCCGCTGGAGCTCGCCGATCAGGCGTTCCTGTTCAAGCGCACGCTGCGCCAGGCGGCGCTCAAGCACGGCATCTACGCGACGTTCATGGCCAAGCCGATGGAGCGCGAGCCCGGCAGCGCCATGCACGTGCACCAGAGCGTGTTCGACAGCGCAAGCGGCGACAACCTGTTCGCCGGTCCGGACGACGGCCACACCGAGCTGTTCCTGCGGCACATCGCCGGCCTGCAGAGGTATCTGCCGGCGGCGATGCCGCTGCTCGCCCCGAACGTCAACTCCTATCGCCGGCTGCGCCGCCATTCCGACGCGCCGATCAATCTGCATTGGGGCTGGGAGAACCGCACGGTCGGTCTGCGGGTGCCGGATTCCACCGGTGCCGCGCGCCGCGTCGAGAACCGGGTCGCCGGCGCCGATGCCAATCCGTACCTCGCGATCGCGGCGTCGCTCGCCTGCGGCTGGCTCGGCATGGTCGACGAGCTGGAGCCGACCAAGCCGATCGAAGGCAGCGCCTACCGCCTGGCGCAGACCCTGCCGCGCCACCTGACCGATGCGCTGGATCTGCTGCGCCGGGCGAAGCCGCTCCGCCAGCTGCTCGGCGACGACTTCGTCGAGGCGCTGATCATGGTCAAGGAAACCGAGCACGAGGCGTACCAGCGGGTGATCAGCTCCTGGGAGCGCGAGCACCTGCTGCTGAACGTCTAGAGCAGCATCCGAATGGACGAGATCGCCAACGGCGATCGTCGTCCGGATAATGCTGCTCCAATCATTTGGAATAGAGCAATTTCTCCCCGATGAGCGGAAGATGTCGCGCTCCGCGGCGGGTCCACCTCATCGGGAATTGCTCTAAAGCGGCATGCGCCAAGCCGCCTGCCGGCGGCCTGTGCGCGCGGACTACTGCACTCTGGTCTGCTCCGCGAAATCCTGCGCCTCGTTCAACTCCGGCAACTGGCGATCGGCCGGCTGCCACTGATCCAGGAACTCGGAATAGACGGCCGCGGCACTTTCGGTGTTGCCGCTCCGAGCGGTGGCGCGCGCGGCACCCAGCAGCGAGCGCGCCCGGTCCGGGTGGCGGAACAGCGACGCCGCGAACTGCTGCGCGGCGGCTTCGGGCTGGCCGGCAGCCAGGAGAATCTCGCCGAACAGCTCGTGAGGCGGCTTGATCGTGGGCGGCGGCCCCGGCGGGGGCGGGATCGCCGCCGCCACGGCGAGGGCCTGCTCCATGGTCCGGATCGCCTCATCGAAGTCGCCCGCCGCGGCGCTCGCCGCGGCGGCGATCTCGAGCGCCTGAATCTCCAGCACCGGCTCCAGCCTGGCGATGGCCGGGATCTTGGCATCGGCAATCCGCTCGCGGGTGGCCTTCAGCGCCTCGATGGCCCGTCGCGCATCGGCCGACCCCACCATGGCCGCGGCGAGGCCACGGGCCAAGACGGCCGGGGACTCGGCGACGCTCGCGAATCTTTGATAAGGACCGGCAGCGGCGTCCGCTCCGGAAGCCGCGGTTTCGTCCTGCCGCGTGGGGAGCCGCTCCGCCGCTGCCTCCCACCGCTCCGTCTCCACGACGAACGTGGCGGCCATGGTCGCGACGCTGTAGGCGCCGAAGACCTGGGTCCGCATGTCGTCTTGGGGAATCTCGGCGAGGCTCGCGCGCGCGCTCGCGACCAGCCGTTCCGCCTCGTCGTAGCGGCCCTGCTGCAGGTAGGCGTAGAGAAGCCAATGCAGGGCGTGGAAGCTGCTCTCGCCCAACTGCTCCGAGGCCGCCACCGACGCTTCGTTCGAGGCCGCGGCCTCCGGCCACATCCCGAGCTGCAGGAAGATGTGCGCCGGCATGTGCAACGCATGCGGCGCCGCCGGCGCGATCTCAGCGTAGCGCCGGGCCGCCGGCAGAGCCAGAACGGCGTGGTTCGGGTCGTCGAACGCGTGGAGGCTGTAGTGCGCCGCGCCCGGATGGTCGGGCTCCGCGCGGTACACCTCCTGGGCGAGCCCGGCGGCGCGCATCCGAGTGCGCAGAGCGGCCGGATCGCTCGGAGTGGCCGTGTCTCCTGACGCGTTCGAGTAGGCGATCCCGAGCAACGCGAGCGAATAGAAGGCGGCCGCCTCCAGGTCCTCCGGATACGCCTCATGGATCTCTTCCATGGCTTCGGCGTAGGCCCGATCGCGGGCCGGCTTGTCGCCCTGGCCGTACAGGACATCGACGGCATGGAGATAAGCCCGCTCCCGCAGCGTCAGTTCCGGCGTGATGCGGACCTTGCGCAGCACCTCCCGCGCGGCTTCGGTCTCCTGCGGATCGCCCCAGATGGGGTGATTGTGGGCCATCGCCTCGCCCCAATAGCCCATCATGAAATCGGGCTCGATCCGGGTCGCCGCGCGAAACTCCTCGAGGGCGACCGGGTACCAGAAGGAATGCAGCGCGGCGACCCCGCGCAGGAAATGGGCCTGCGCCTCGGCCGAGCCCGCGGACGTCGGGAAATCGACGGTTCCCAGGCGGGCCTCCTGCGCACGGGCACTGGCCGCGAGCATCGCGATCGCGACGCCGATGAGGAGCAGCAACGCCCGGCACGAAGGTCGAGTCAACGGAACGAGTTGCCTTGTCATGAGCCTTTTCACCTCGGCACCGTCCAACGCCGGCCGACGCCGGCCCCGTGCACGACATTGCAAACCAATAAGAACCGAGACAGTTCCCAATCAGGTCAAAGCGGGCACCGTCTCCGCCAGGGAATGCAAGGTGGGAGCGCCCCTCTGGGTGCACGCGGCGGCAGTTTTCCGCCGCCATCGACCACACCCGAGCCAGGCCCCTTGACGATCGCTGACCAGGAGGCGGGCTTGCCCTGGCCGCGGCTGGCGGGGCGAAAACGGCGGCGCTCCCCCAGAAGCCGATCGGACCGACGGCAACCCGTCCGCCGGTCGCCTCGATCACCTTCGCCGCCGCTGACGATGATCCGCGGCGGGGCTTGCCGCGCGTCGATCAGTGGTCGGCACCGCGGCGCAAGCGCTCGAGGATCGCGTCGATGCGGCGCTGTGCGTCCGTCTTGTCGGTGGCGGCATGGAAGGGCTGGCCGCCGGTCGCCAACCACGGCACGAGCACGTCGAAATCGAGGTCTTTGATACGTTCGAGGCTCTCGAGGTAGGCGCCACGATCGCTCGACTCGAGCACCGCCGCGATCCAATCGCCGTCGCGGAAGTAGATCGTGTCGCCGGTGAACAGGCAGCGGTGCTCTCCCCTGTGCCACAGGAAGGCGGTCGCCCCGCTCGTGTGCCCGGGCGTCGGAATCACCTCGAAGTCGTCGCCGAGCATGTGGCGCTCAGAGAACGTCTCGGCAACTTTGCACGTCTCCGACACCGACTGCCGCTCGTTCTCGTGGCAAAAGAGCGGGGCCGCGAACGTGCTGGCGACCCGGTCGCACCCGAACCCGGCCTCGTGCCAATGGTTCAGGTAGTGGCGCGAGATGCCGCCAAGCTCTTCGATCGATTGAGAATCGGTCGGAAGGGTGCCGGCGCTGTATACGAGCAAATTGCCCTGCTCGCGCCGCAGAAGGAAGGCTCGGATCTCGAGCGAGGGGGCGAACGGCAGCTGCTCGGGCGCCGAAGCGTGAAGGCCGGGAATCTCGGTCTGCATCATAGGATCTCTTCTCCTTCTGGTTTGCTTGCGATCGCACCTCCGACAGCGGCAGACGTGCCCAAGCCACGTGAGCTCATCCTTCGACGAGCTTCAGGCCGACGATGCCGATCAAGATCAGGGCGAGGAAGCCCATGCGGAGCAGTGAGGCGCTCTCGCCGAGCGCGATGATGCCGGTGATCGCCACGCCGAGCGCGCCGACGCCCACCCAGACGGCGTAGGCCGTGCCCACGGGCAAGCTCCTCAACGCCGTCGAAAGAAGGACCAAGCTCACGACGGCAGCGGCAACGCCTATGGCGCTGGGCCAGAAGCGAGTGAAGCCGTCCGCGTGCTTCAGGGCGATTGCCCACACGATCTCCAGAAGGCCGGCTCCCACGAGAACCGTCCACGCCATGACTGCTCTCCAACGAATTTCCCGCCGCTCGGCAGGGGAACCATCATCGCCCGCTATCGCGGCGCCAGTGACGAACAAGCGTTTGACCCACGCAAAATGATGTTGTGGATTGATCGATGGGAGTGCGAAAATTTCGTTCAGACTAATCGATAGAATAGATCATGCTGGACGCGCTCACTCTCGATCAGATGCGCACCTTCGTCGCCGTCGCGGAGGCCGGCAGCTTCCGCGCCGCCGCAGGTCGCCTGTCGCGGGTCCAGTCGGCGGTGAGCCATGCCATCGGCAACCTCGAGGCCCAACTCGGCGTCTCGCTCTTTGATCGTTCGGGCCGCCGGCCGACGCTGACGCCCGAGGGGCAGGCGCTGCTCGCCGACGTGCGCGGTGTCCTCCTGAAGGTCGATGCCATGCGTGCCCGGGCGCGTGGGCTCGGCGAAGGGCTCGAACTGAGGCTTGCGATCGCCCTTGACCCGCAGTTCCCGTTGGGCCTCGTGGCCGCGGCACTGAAGAATCTGCACGATACCTATCCGTCGGTCGGCCTGTGGATGTGGACGGCGCCGCTCGGGGCGGCCATCGTCGCGCTCCGCGAGGGCCGATGCACGCTGGCGATCACCGCAGCTGACATCGCGGACCCGCGGATCGAGCTGGAATCGCTGACCTTCGTGCCGCGCGCCGCGGTCGCCGCCCCGACACACCCTCTTGCCATCCGTTCGGGGGTCGGGGAGCCGCTTGCGGCGGCCGAGCTGGCAGACCACCTCCAGATCGTGGTCCCGGACCCATCGCCACTCACCGAGGGGCGCGACTTCGGCGTGTTGTCTCCCGGAACGTGGCGAGTGAGCGACAACGAGACGAAGCGTGCCCTGATCCTCGCCGGTGTCGGCTGGGGAAGCCTGCCGCTGTGGTTGGTCGAGCGCGATCTGGCGGAGGGCCGGCTCATCCGCGTCGCGGCCGCGGAGTTCGGGCAGCAAGGCGAAACGTTCGTGCGCGCCTATCTGGCGCACAGGACAGACGAACCTCTTGGCCCTGCCGCACGCCTGGTTCGTCAGGCGCTGCTTCGACATGTCAACGGATCGCGCGCCACCCAGCTCTAGCTCAGCCAAAGGCTAGACGTCGCGCTCGGCGAGGAACGCCCGCAGCGCCAGCGCCGCGAAGGTCAGATACATCAGAAGGAACGACAGCGCCGCGCCGAGCGGCCAGTTGTTCGCGGCCTTGAACTGGCGCTCGATCACGTTGCCGATCAGCTGGCTGTCGGGACCGCCGAGCAGATCCGAGATCAGGAACGTGCCGAGCGCTGGAATGAACACCAAGATGATCCCGGAGACGATGCCGGGCTTGGCGAGCGGCACCACGACCGAGAAGAAGGTGCGCCACTGGCCGGCGCCGAGATCGAGACTGGCCTCGAGATAAGACCGGTCCAGGCGCTCCAGGGTGGCATAGAGCGGCAGCACCATGAACGGCAGATAGACGTAGACGATGCCGATCACCACGGCGGCGTTGTTGTAGAGCAGCTCGAGCGGCTGGAACGGCGGCAGCGGGCCGAGCCCGAGCGCGCCGAAGCCGGCGCCGAGCCAGCTCCAAGAGGCCTCGAGACCGAAGTTGACGTAGCCGCGGGTCCGCAGCACCGCGATCATGGCGTAGGTGCGGATCAAGAGGTTGGTCCAGAACGGCAGGATCACCAGCATGAGGAGCAGCGGTTTGAGGTGCGGCGGCGCGAAGCTCACCACGAGCGCCACCGGAAAGGCCACCACCAGGACGATCGCCGTGGCCAGAGCCGCGATCCAGAACGATTTCCAGAGCAGACCCAGATAGATCGGATCGAGCGCTTCCAGGTAGTTCTCGAGCGTCCCGGTGATCAGGATGTCGACCGGCCCCGAGCGCTCGCCGAACGAGAACAGCCAGACCAGCGCGAGCGGCGCCAGGAAGAAGCCGAGCAGCCACAAGCCGCCTGGTAGCAGGAAGGTCCAGAAAACGACCGGCTGCTCGCGCCAGCTCTCCATCGGTCCACCCGCGCCGCGCTCGGCGACCCGATGCGGCGCCCGCGCGCTCGTACGGCGCTCGCGCCAAGTGCATCGACGCAGACAGACGATTCCCCGACTTGTCATGCCCGGTCCTCGGATCAGCTCCGAGGATGATCCGGGCATCCATCCACCGGCCAAGCGCCGGTCAGAGCATGGATTGCCGGGTCAAGCCCGGCAATGACTTGGAATCAAGCGAATGCGTCAGTTCACTGGACGAACGCCAGCTTGCCGTCCCGCTCGAGCAGCTTGTAGCACAGCATGTCGTAACAAAGCTGCGCCGCGGCGTACTCGGTGAGGCCGGAGCCCGCGCGCGGCGCCACCTCGACGATGTCGGCGCCGATCACCTCCTTGGCGCGGAACAGCTCCCGCACCAGGGAGGTGCCGTAGTCCCACGAGAGCCCGCCCGGCACCGGCGTCCCGGTGGCGGGTGCGACCGCGGGGTCGAAGCCGTCGATGTCGATCGTGAGGTAGACGCGATCGGTCGCGATCGCGCCAAGGATCGCCTCGATCGGGGGCTCGGCGCCGCGGCCCCATTCGAACATCGGCAGGGCTTCCTCGAGCGCGTAGCGATACTCGTCCCGTGAGTACGCCCGAGCGCCGACCGCGCAGGTCCGAAAGCCCATCTCGCGGGCACGGCGCATCACGCACGAATGCGCGTAGCGGCTCGGGTCGCGGTCGTTGTAGTCGGAATCGTCGTCGCGCAGGTCGAGATGGGCGTCGATCTGCAGCACGGTCACATCGCTCGCCCGGCCCCGCTCGGCATGCGCCCGAAACGCCCCGATCGACACGGCATGGCTGCCGCCGAGCAGGACCACGAAGGCCTCGGTCGACAGCAGCGCGCCCTTGACCTGCACCACCATGTCCTCCGGTGGCAGCACGCCGATGTCGTTCAGCATCCGCTGCGCGATCCGATAGCGGCGGTCCGGCTCGGTCCGGGTATGGCGCTCGAACAGCTCGATCTGACGGTCGAGACAGGTGAGGATCGCGCGCGGCCCCTGGCTGGCGCCGGCGCTGAACGAGGCGCCGCGCTCGTACGGCACCCCGACCAGAACCGCGTCGGCTTGCTCGGGGCTGGCGCAGTTGATGATCGAATCGATCATCCGGCGGCATCCAGGAGCTTCGCCAGCCGCCGCTGGCGCCGCTTCTTCCAGCTGCCGTTGTGATAGCCGTAGGCGGCCAGTAGCGGCAGCGCCAGCGTGGCCTCGGCGAACACCATCTGCTCGGCCGCGGCGTCGACCTTGCCCCAGGAGCTCGCCTCCTTGAGGCTGGAGCTCGAGCAGGCGCCGTCGCGGAGGTCGGCGACCGTGATCTGCACGCTGTATTTGTGCATCGGCACGTCGTGCCCCAGGATCTCGGCGCAGACGACCGTGTCCTGGGCGAAGTTCTTGGGCGAGCCGCCGCCGATCATCAACAGACCGGTGTGCCGGGCGCGGATCTTGAGCTCGGTGAGCTCGCGGAAGTCGCGCACCGAATCGATGCTGAGGTGGGCATCGGGCCGCGCGGCCTGGTGGGCGACCAGACCGAAGCCCGCGCTGCTGTCGGAAAAGGCCGGACAGAACACCGGCACGCCCCGCTCGTAAGCGACCTGGACGAGCGAGGCGGTCTTCACCGCGCGCGCGGGGTTGGCCACCAGCCAGCGCCCCATCTCGGCGATGAACGCGCGCGAGGACCAGGGCCGCGGCGCCAGCCCGTCGGCGATCTCCTTGATCGTCCGATCGCAGTGCTGCAGCTCCTCCTCGTCGATGTAGGTGTCGTAGATGCGATCGATGTAAAGGTCGCGCAGCTTCGAGTCGTCGGCGAACTGGCTCCCCCGGTAGTGGGCAAAACCGAGCGCCTCGAGGAAGTCCATGTCGACCACGGTCGCCCCGGTCGCCACCACGATGTCCACCATGTTGTGGCGCAGGAGGTCGACGTAGAGCCGCATGCAGCCCGCGGCGCTGGTGCTGCCCGCGATCGTCAGAATGATCGTGCAGTCGTCGTCCTGGAGCATGCGCTCGTAGAGCTCGCACGCCTGCCCGAGCTCGCGCGCACTGAACGACATCTCCTTGTAGGCCTCGATCAGGGGCCGCGGGTCGTGCGCCGTGATGTCGACGTGCTTGATGGTGCGCTGCAGCAGCTCGGCCTTCTTCTGCCGGTCGATTGCCATGTGCTGTTTCCTCGCGTCGGCTGCGCGACCTCACGCCACCCGTTGCGGCTGGTCGTAGATGTTGTGCTGGGGATACCGGGTGCCCCGCCGGACCAGGTTGATCTCGAGGTCCTGGAGCGCGAAGGCGTCCGCGAAGTACCGGCAGATCCGCTCGGTGTCGAGGCTGTCCTGGCAGGTGTAGACGTCGGCGCTGACGAAGCCGCGCAAGGGGAAGGTGTGGATGCTGATGTGGCTCTCGGCGATCATCACGAAGCCGCTGATGCCGCCCGGGTCCTTGGGGCTGTGGTGCCCCAGCTCGACCAGCAGCGGCTCCGCCAGCTTGTGCATGCCGAGCCGCTCCGGCAGCTCGCTCAGGCACGCCAGCACCTGGTTGCCGTCCGCCAGCAGCTCCTTCGAGCCGCCGTAGCCGTCGAGCGTCAGGTGGACACCGAACCCGGGCGCGGGCGCGGCCTCGGGCACGTGCACGATCGTAGTGGTGGTCCGCTTCGGCTCGAGCAGGGCGCTCGAGCGCACGCCTACAGATGTCATCGATGAGTCGTCCCGGGTATCTGGGGTTAGGCTGAACGTCAGCCCGACGGACTGGGCGGGGCGACAGCACGCCGTGCGTGCGTGCCGAACCACATCGGGGGGCCGATGTGGTTGAAGCGGTCTAGGGCGTAAGATCCGTCATCTTCACGGCCACCAAGATAGCGTTCACTGGCGCGAAACCATCCTTGGCACCCCGCCACGTGGCAGGGATCGGCAAAACCCAGATCGCCGCGCACCACGGGCGGAGCCCGTGACCGCAGCGCCGACTATCTAGTCAATCATGAGGCCCCTTACAATATCTTGAGCGCATTGTTTTTTGAGACCGAGCGCATTGTTTTCCGGGCAAGCCTGATCGGCTCAGGCCGCGAGCACCCTGGTCAGCGCGTCGGCGTACAGGCTTTCGATCTCCTCGCCTTTGTAGATCGCGACCTCGCAGCGATCGAGCACCTCACGCGGCGGGTACAGGGCCCGATTCTCGCGATCTGCCTCGGGGATGAACTCGAGCGCGGCCGCGTTCGGGCAGGGATACTGGACGTACTCCGCGATCGCGCCGTGGACCTCGGCATCGAGGATGAAGTTGATGAAGGCGTGGGCGTTGTCCGGGTTCGGCCCACCGCTGGGGATGCACATGCAGTCCTCCCACAGCAGGCTGCCCTCCGCCGGCACCACGTAGGCGAGATCGTCGTCCTCGGCCATGACCTGGAGGATGTCGCCGTTGTACTCCAGGCAGACGTCGACCTCGCCGGCGATCAGGAGGTCCTGCCCGGTGTCGGGAGCGAACGCCTTGATCTTGGGTTTGATCCCGATCAAGGTGTCGGCAGCCTCGGCGATCTCGGCGGGATCCTTGGTGTTGAGGGAGTAGCCGAGATACTTGAGCGCCGCCAGGATGCTGTCGACCGAGCCGAGCAGCGCGATCCGGCCGGCGTAGGCGTCGCCCTCGAACAGATCGGCGAAGGCTTTGGGGCTCGCTGCGGAGGCGCGGTAGCCGAGGCCGACGGTGCCCCAGAAGTACGGCATGCTGTGCTGCAGGCCGGGGTCGAACGCCGGATCGGCGAAGGCCGGGTCCACGTTGGCCACGTTCGGAATCTTGGCGTGGTCCAGCGGCAACAGCATGTCGGCCGCGATCATGCGCTCGACGTAGTCGTTCGTGGGAAAGATCACGTCGTAGCCGGGATTGCCCTCGCGCAGTTTGGCGAACAGCTCGTCGTTGCTGGCGTACAGGTCGTAGCGGACCGCAACGCCGGTCGCATCGGTGAAGTCGGCGAGCGTCGTCTCGCCGATGTAGGTGTCCCAGTTGTAGACGTTGACCTGCTGGCTCTGGGCGAAGGCGAAGCGGCCGAGCGCGGGCACGGCGGCGGCGACGGTGAGCGCGCCCGACACGAAGCGGCGGCGGCTGGTCGTCGCCTGCAGGCGAAGCGGAGAGCGAGGGTGCATCACGGACCTCCCGAGGACGCGGTTGCCCCTGGTATTGGGTCCCCCCTGCCGGCGGGGACCGGGATCATCATGCCGATGAGCCCGAGCCTGTCAACGTGACGCTCCGCAGCTGCGGGCGCCCACCTGGCCCTCGATACCTCTGGTCGATGTGTGGCCCATGGGACACGGTCGCCCGCGACGGTGGCGCAATATGTCTCGACCCGCCTTGATTCCGCTCATTCAAGTTGTTACGGGTCAAACTTCACTAAAATACGCTTAAATCCGCGACAAAACGATCGCGGGCCACGCGTGGGAGGATTCCGTGGTCGAGGCAGAGCAACACGGCAGGGCCGGTCGGGTGATTCAGCGGCGCCCGTCGATCGGCGAGCCAGGGAGGCGGACAGGGGACATCGAGCCGATGGAACATGGACCTTTGCCGGGCGCGCCGCCCCGGTCGTCTTCCCTCGAGGCCGCCCGACGCCGGCCTGACCGCTGCCGCCCGACTGCGGGTCGTACGAGCGGGGCCTGACATGAGGCGGTCACCGCTCGCCGATGTCCTCGCTCGGAGGGTCGGATGAACGGATCCCCGGGCTCGCAGAGCCACGATGGGCCCGGGCGCCGGACGCGCGCCCTCCTGCTCGTTCTCGGGGCCGGCGCCGCGTTGTGCGGAGCTGCGGTCCTCGCCATCGGGTTCGGCGACAGCGCCTTCCTCGCGAAGCTCGGTCTCGACCAGCTCGCTTCCGGGCTGCGTGGGCCGGTCGTCGACGGGCCCGGCGATACCGCGGCGCCAGACGTCGCCCCGCCACCAGCGTCCGTCGCTTCGGGAGCGGAGAGGGTGGTCGCGGCGGCAAAGTCGGGGACGAAGGGCGAGGCGGCGTTGCCATCCGATCCGGACCGGCCGGCTGCCGTGCAGCCGGCGTTCCATTCGTCGCAGCTGCCGGGGGCTGCCGCGCGGGAGCCAGCCGAACCGGCGGCGACGGTGGCGGCCGTGCCCGAGGACCCGGGCGATACGGCGGCCGAGGCCGAGGTGCCCGGCGATGCGGCGGCTGAGGCCGAGCCGACCAGCCCCACCTCTGAGGCAACGCCCCCGGAGGTCGCGCCCCAACCCCTCGGGTCACGACAAACGGGCGAACAGGCGGAGCCCCCGCCTCCGGCCGCGCGGGAGCCAGGCGAGCCGGCGGCGATGGCGACGGCCGTGCCCGAGGG
>JBOHKK010000120.1:0-16243 GCA_050729115.1 Geminicoccaceae bacterium
TTTTGAGCCCCACAGGGTGCGAACCTACCCGTCACACCCGTCGCACTCAGGTTCGCACGCAATGCGCCGAAAGCCGCGGAGTCCTTGGGTTTCGGACTGCGACGGGTGCGAACCGTGCGTCGCACCCCGTCGCACCCGAGGCTCCCACTACCGTCGCAGTCGGATAGGCTGTAAGCCGCAGAAACGCTGGACTTTCGAGCCCTCCGGAGTGCGAACCTGGGCGTCGCACCCGTCGCACGAAGTGCGCACCGCCTGGCGCCAGCGCCGGGCAACGACAGCGCCGAGGAAGACCGCATGAGCCGAGACCAGATCTCGCGGCGCTGCCGGCGCCTGCTCGAGCGGCTGAGCTAGCCGAGCTCGGCCGCCGGTCTGGCGGCGCTGCTTGCGCTGCTGGCGCCGCAGCTCGCCGAGCATGCGCCGGCGATCGTCGATCTGGCGCTCACGGTGATCGCGATCGGCGCCGCCATCGTCGCAATGGTCAAGTGCGAGTGCCGGGATTGCAACGATCGATGAACGCCGCGCCGCAGGCCAGCGGACTGGTCGCGCTTGCCGACCGGATCGAGGTGTGGCCGATCGACCGCTTGCGGCCGTACGAGCGGAATCCGCGCACGCACAGCGAGGCGCAGGTGGACCAGATCGCGGCGTCGATGGTCGAGTTCGGCTGGACCAACCCGAACCTGGTCGACGAGAACGCCGGAATTCTCGCCGGCCACGGCCGACTGAAGCGGGCCTACATCCTGGCCGATAACCAGATCGCCTTGCAGGCAGGCTGGGACGACGCGCTGCTGTCGGGGGAGCTGGCGTGGTTGCGTGACGAGCGATTCGACCTCAACCTGATCGGCTTCGACGCGACTGAGCTGGAGCGGCTGCTGGCGCTGGCCGACGGCGAGGCGGCAAGCGACGAGGCCGACGACGAGGTTCCGGAACCGCCGGAGGACCCGGTCAGCAAACCGGGCGACCTTTGGACCCTCCGCAGCCACCGTCTGTTGTGCGGCGACGCGACAGTGCTGGCCGACGTCGAGCGGGTGCTCGGCGGGCAGCTCGCCGACATGACGTTCTGCGATCCGCCGTACAATGTGGATTACGCCAGCTCGCCTAAAGATAAACTGCGCGGCAAGCACCGGCCGATCTTGAACGATAGCCTCGGCTCTGGGTTCGAGGCGTTCCTGCTGGACGCCTGCGCCAACATCCTGTCGGTCACCAAGGGTGCCGTGTATGTGTGCATGAGCAGTTCGGAGCTGCACACGCTACAGCGCGCTTTCACCGCCGCCGGCGGGAAGTGGTCAACGTTCATCATCTGGGCCAAGAATACCTTCACGCTCGGCCGGGCCGATTACCAGCGCCAGTACGAGCCGATCCTCTACGGCTGGCCCTCTGGCCATGGCCGGTATTGGTGCGGTGCCCGGGACCAGGGCGACATCTGGTTCTTCGACAAGCCGGCGCGGAACGACCTGCACCCGACGATGAAGCCGGTGGCCCTGGTCGAGCGGGCGATCCGCAACTCCAGCAAGAGCCGGGACCTCGTCCTGGACCAGTTCGGCGGCTCGGGCTCGACCCTGATCGCCTGCGAGAAGGCCGGCCGCTCCGCGCGGCTGATCGAGCTCGACCCGAAGTACGTCGACACGATCATCCTGCGTTGGCAGGAGTTCAGCGGCGGCGCCGCGAGCCTGGACGGGGACGGCCGCAGCTACGAAGAGATCGCCGCCGGGCGCGGGGCCGCGACGGCGTAGAGTCTGTGGCGTTCAGTTTGCTTCGGATCGACGCTTCAGCTGGCCATCCGGTAGCCGGTGGCGCTGCCCTGGGCCTCGCCCGGCAGCATGCCGTCCTTGACGAACCGTGCCGTGCTGCCGTCGGGCACGCGGCCGAGCAGCTCGTGGACCTTGAGCCAGAGCAGCGGGATGAAGGGCTGGCGGCAGGGGTCCGGCAGGTCCGGGTGCCAGCCCGCGCGGCTGACCCCGAACACCCCGTCCTCGTTGATGCCAACGATGGTGCGGACTGCGGTGCCTTCGGTCCGTTCGAGGCGGGCGAGAGCCCGGTCGAGGTCGGCTGGGCTGAGGCCCTGCTCGGCGAGCAGGGCCCCGGCCTCGGGGCTGTCGGGCGGGTAGAGCCGATAGCCTGGGCGCTTGAGCAGGCGGATCATGTTGCCGCTCCGCACTCAGTCGGCCGCCGGCGACGAGCCGGTGATCCGATAGACGGTGGTGCTGCCCTTGGCGCCGGTCTTGTTGGGGCCGACCTCGCGGGTGCGGGTGGCCTCGACGGTGAGCCCAAGCTTCTTCTTGAGAGCGCCGGAGATGGCGCCGCGGATCGTGTGATGCTGCCAGCCAGTGGCGGCGGCGATCTGCTCAACCGTGGCGCCCTCGGGACGCTTGAGCAGCTCGATCATCTGGGCCTGTTTGGTGCCGGTGCGGAGCGTGGGCTTGTCGGCCGACGCGGCCTTGACCCTCGCCTTGCCCTTGCCCTTGGCGGCCTTGCCTTTCTTCGCGGGCGTGGCCGCACGGTCGGCTTCGGTCACCGGGGCGGGGGCCTCAACCGCCGGGACACCGGAATCGGCCAGCGTCGCGCCCGTGTCGGCCGCCGTCGCGCCCTCTGGCGCGTCGTCCTCGGTCTCGACGCCGATGGCCTCGAGGCCGGCGCGCGTGATGCGCAGCGGCGGCGGGTCGTCGCCGCGCGGGGCACCGAGATGATCGATCAAGCCCTTGGCCTTGAGGCTGCCGAGGACCTTGTCGACGGCGCCGCCCTTGATCTTGAGCGTGTCAGGGAGCGGCAGGACCGCACCATCGTCGCGCTGGGAGGCGACGCTGAGGATGACGGCCTGGGTGTCGCTGAGCTTGGTCATGGGATGATCTCCTTCTTCGGAGAGCACCATCGCCCTCCTACGACCCCGAGCCCCGGCGGCTCGGGCCGCACGGGGCTGAGGCTCGGAGACGGCCCGGCTAGGTCTCGGCGAGGGCCACGTAGCGCTGCAGGGTTCGGGACCAGTAGAGCCGGACGATCGTCATGCCGGCTTCGCGCATCGCCTCGGCGTTGGCCTCGGCCTCAAACTCGCTCGGGAAGCTGACCCGCATCCTGCGGCCGTCGGGGGCGATGACCATGAAGGTGCGCATGGCTTTGATCTCCGTCGGGCCTCAGGCGACGTGCTCGCCCTCGTTGAAGGCCATGTCGGTGATGCGCTTGAGGCGCTCGGCGTAGTGCGCCAGGTTGCCGACATGGCCCCAGGTGACCTCGTCGGGGCTGTAGCCGAAGTGGTCGTCGCTGAGCGCCTGGAGCCGGGAAAGCATCGCGTCGATCCCGGCCTTCTTCGAGACGAACGCGGCCAGCGCGTCCTCGTTCGACCTGATGATCTGCTTTCGAGTCCTCGGGCTCATCTTCGGTCTCCGGCTTGATCGTGGCGTCGATGAATGCTTCTTCCGACACGCTTGGCCAGAGGAAAATCGATACGATCGTGCTATTCTTCGAGTTGACTTCGCGCGCTACCTATGGCTGGCGGCGAGAGCCGATGATCGTCTGGTCTGTTCTGCGAAGGTGAGACGCCGATGCGAGGACGCAAGCCCCTGCCGAGCAACGTCGTCCGGCTGCGCGGCAACCCCGGCAAGCGCCGCCTGAACGACGCCGAGCCGCGACCCGCTCCCAGGGTCCCGACCTGCCCCGCCTGCCTCGGCGACGAGGCCAGGAAGGAGTGGCAGCGCCTGGCCCGGGAGCTGTCGGCGCTCGGCCTGCTCACCGGGCTCGACCGCGCCATGCTCGCCGCCTACTGCCAAGCGCATGCGCTCTGGGTCGAGGCGGTGGCCTCGATCGAGCGCTACGGCACCATGGTCAAGTCGCCTATCCGATGCAGAGCCCCTACGTCGCGGTCGCGAACAAGCAGGTCGAGATCATGGTCCGGATCGCCGCCGAGCTCGGCATGACCCCGAGCTCCCGGACCCGCATCCGGGTCGGCGAGAGGACCCCGGAAGACCCGTTCGAGGCGTTCCTGCAGGCCCGTGGCTAGAACAGGATCCAAGGATGACCTGGTCACCGCCTACGCGCGCGCTGTGGCCGGCGGGCAGATCCTCACCAATCGCCTCGTCCGTCTCGCCTGCGAGCGCCATCTCCAGGACCTGTGCTCGGCCGCAGCGCGAGGGCTCCGGTTCGATGTCGCCGCGGCGCGCCACGCGATCGCGTTCTTCGGCTTCCTTCGCCACTCCAAGGGGGAGTGGGCCGGGCAGGCCTTCGCGCTGGCTCCCTGGCAGGCGTTCGTCGTCGGCTGCCTGTTCGGCTGGCAGCGCGCCGATGGCCTGCGCCGGTTCCGCACCGCCTACTGTGCGGTGCCGCGCAAGAACGGCAAGAGCACGCTCTCGGCCGGGATCGGTCTCTATCTCCTGGTTGCCGACGGCGAGCAGGGCGCCGAGGTCTATTCCGCCGCGACCACCCGCGATCAGGCCCGGATCGTGTTCGACGAGGCCAAGCGCATGGTGCGGAGCTCGCCCGCCCTCAGGCGCCGGGTCGCGGTGCTGATCAACAACCTGAACGTCGAGGCCGGCGCCGCGCGCTTCATGCCGCTCTCTTCCGACGCCAGCACCATGGACGGCCTGAACGTCCATGGGGCGATCATCGACAAGCTCCACGCGCATCGGACCCGCCATGTGGTCGACGTGCTCGAGACCGCGACCGGCGCCAGACGGCAGCCGCTGCTGTTCGAGATCACCACCGCCGGCTACGACCGCCACTCGATCTGCTTCGAGCACCAGGACTACTCGATCAAGGTCCTGGAAGGCACGATCCCCGACGACAGCTGGTTCGCGTTCATCGCCGCCGCCGACGAGGACGACGACTGGACCGATCCAAAGGTGTGGCGCAAGGCCAACCCGAACTTCGGCCTCTCGGTCAAGGAGGATGATCTCGCGCGCAAGGCCGAGAAGGCGATCGCGCTGCCCGGCGCCCAGAACGCCTTCCGGCGCATGCACCTCAACGAATGGACCGAGCAGGCCGAGCGCTGGATCGACATGGCGGCCTGGGACGCCTGTGCCGGTCCGGTCGACCTCGAGGCGCTGCGCGGCCGGCGCTGCTTCGGCGGCCTCGACCTCTCGACCTCGACCGACGTTACCGCGCTCGCCTGGGTGTTCCCGCCCGAGGACGACGCTGGCCTCTGGTATCTGCTGTCCCGCTACTTCGTACCCGAGGACAACCTGAGAAAGCGCGCCGAGCGCGACCGCGTGCCCTACGACCTCTGGTCCCGGCAGGGCTTCATCGAGGCGACGCCCGGCAACGTCGTCGACTACGGCGCCATCGAGCAGCGGATCGTCGCTGATGCCGCGCTGTTCCAGGTCCGCGAGATCGCCTACGACCCCTGGAACGCCACCCACATCGCGCTCCGCCTCCAGGACGAGGGCGCCGCCATGGTCGAGTCCCGCCAGGGCTTCCGCTCCATGGCGGCGCCGACCCGCGAGCTCGAGAAGCTGATCGTCTCGCGTAAGCTCGCCCACGGCGGCAATCCCGTCACCCGCTGGATGGCCGCCAACGTCGCCGTCGCCCAGGACCCCGCCGGCAACCTCAAGCCCGCCAAGGACAAGTCGACCGAGCGCATCGACGGCATCGTCGCCCTGATCATGGCCATCGGCCGCGCCATGGTCGTTCAGGACGAGCCCCAGCCCTCGTACCAAATGATCTGGCTCTGACCCGCCGGATGGCTCCAATGTGGCCGTTGCCCGGGACCACTCAGCAACGTCAACGGGTTCCCTGCCTGCGGTACGCTCCAGCTCCAAACTGCGGGCAGCGCGCATGGTGCGGCGGTCCTCAAGCGTCGGGGTGTGGCGCCTCACCCGCGCGGCTTGCCGGGCGGGCGTTGCCGGAACACCTTGCTTTCCTCGTCGATCTCGACCTCCGACTGCTCCAGGTGCTCCAGACGCGCCCCGCCAGCTGCCGGCGGGCTTCGTCCCGGGGCATGCTCGGTCGGGATCGGACGCACCCCTCATCGCCGCTGACGCGGTCCTCCGGCGACAGGTAACCACGCCCTGAGGGTCTGGTCCTCCTTCGGGGCAGGTCGATGTTCACGATGATTTTCGGCGATTTATGCCGCTTGCAGCGGTGCTCATCAGCGATTATAGATTCCAGCTTGTCCGTTCTCCGGACCTGAATTCGTGGCCGGCATGAGGAGGGCTGGCCACGCCTTTTGGGCAGGGCACCGTCGCGATGGCGCGCGCGCTGGATGAAATCGTCCGGCTTGATCGGCGCTGGTTCTGGGCACATCCCCAAAGACAGCACCGCTGCCGCTGGCCTCATATGTCCGAACTCGATCTATGCGACAGCGACCGTGGCGCGCGTCTGGTCATCGCGATCCGCCACCTCGGGCGCGGCCATGTCGTCTACCAGCCCGTGATCTTTCAGGGCGCGTTGCCCGCGAATGAGGAATCGACCGCGGCGTTGTTTGTGCTCGCAGCGACCTCCCCGAGCCGATCCCTGTAATCGCCCAGATGGAGGTGCGGCGACTGCGATGCGGCTGGCGCCAGCAGACACCAAGCCATGAGGCTGCCGCCATGGTTGCAACGGATCGCTCGCAGCACCCATCAGGGAAGTGGTGCGTGGCTGTACCGCTGCTCGCCGGATTCGGGGGAACTCGGGACACTTACAGGTCCGTGGCGGAATGGAGGAGGGGTTGGTTACCGTTTTGACCCTTTTCATAGCCTTCGCAGTGATGGTCGGCATGAGTACCCAGGCTGCCGCCGTCGAAGGGTTTGCCAAGCAACCGGCTGACTTGGTCAACCTCGCGCCCGAGCCTGATGATGCAGGGCCCCACAACGAAGCCGGGGGTCAGCCCGGAGGCGGCAGCTCGGATCCCGCCCGGAACGAGCCGCACCTGGATAAGGCGCCAACAGGCACCGGAAGCGCAGTCGGCAAACCTGCCAAGATCGCCAATGCGACCTCGCCAGGAGAGCTTGTGGCGGCCGCGGTCAGCGGGCGAGTAGTGTTTGCCGCGCCGTTCAAGAGCTATGGCCTACTGCTGATCATTCAGCACGGCGAATCTCACACTGTACTTTGGGGTTTCGCAAAGCTTGAAGTGGTCGTCGACGATCTCGTGGTCGAGGGTCAGACCATCGGCCGCATCGGTGACGAGAGTGGGACCGCTTCGATCCTGTACGTGGAAAGCCGTCGGGATGGGCCATCCGATTAACCTGAATGAGCGGCTCTTCGGTGGCTCCGACTTGCTGCCACGAATGCGCCGCACCTGTGCCGCCGGCTCTGTCGCCTTCGTCGCTTTCTGCGCGGGATTGTAAGGGGTGGCGCGGGAGGCGACCCCCCCCAACGTGACTGCTTGCTCGCACCCGAAGAGCGTTGGAGGATGTAACAAATGCGTTTCGTCGTACTGGTCGCGATGATGGTCGCGACCGCGGCATCAGCGTTTCCCGCGGGCTCGCACGACTGGTACACGGGGCTACGCTCCCCTGACGGCATGTCCTGCTGCAATGAGCGCGACTGTCGCCCCGTGGCGTATCGCATCAACCGCGACACGGGGCGGGAAGAGATCCAGGCGAACGGGGCGTGGTACCCGGTCGAGTACGACAAGGTGCTGCCCTTCTCCTCCCCCGATGGCGGCTACCACGCCTGCTGGGGCAACGCGGCGGGAAGACCTGACTTTCGCTGTATTATCCTTCCCGGCATGGCGTTCATCGCCCCCTCGGAGGATTTCGCTTGAATGACCCTGACCATCCTTTTCGGCTCGAGGGGGAGCGGTGGGGAGCGCCAGCAGCAAGCCGAATTCGGTCTTCAGCAGCGGTACAGTCGGCGCCGGCGTCGCGACGGCGGGCGTGACTTCCGCAGCCCCCGGGCGTCGTCGGCGCCTATTGCAAGCGTCTTCCTGCTCGGGGCTGTCGATCCCTTGCAGCCGCGATGCGCTTGCCAAAGTCAACTTGTCCGTACCGATCGGAGCCAAGGTCGGTTCCGATACGGCCTCCAAGGTGGAACGCCATTCACATGGACGTTCGTGAGCTGCCGGCTTAACCCGACCGCTGGTGGTCGTGATTTTGGCAGGTTTAGCTCACCACCATGGAGCGAGCGCTGGGCTCCGATCGAGGTTACCTCGACCGCTGGAGGTAAACCTGACTGGCGCCCGCTGCAGCGCGACGAACACGGCCGCCGGGCGGATGCTCACGGTCACACTCACCACGACCTCGATGGGACTGTTTACGCTTGAGCCACCCCCGCAGCAGGTGCCAGTCAGGAGGAAGAGCCGCGCGTACGGCACGTGCACCCGGGCTCACGACAGATCCACCCCAGCTGGCCTGCATACTTGTTGGTTTGGGGCTCCGCGGCGGCGACGGCTGGATCTCAGCCAGGCGGGGGGTGAGGCACAGCTGGGAGCCTCCTACCACTTCCGGATCTCGAGCTGCCGTTCGGCAGGCCGCACCAGACGGAGGGTCACACCAACGCCCTTGCCCACTTCAGCGCACAGTTCTGAAATGAGCTGAATGAGAGGAGAACCTGATCACGTCTGACGCGGACCGTAGACGGGCGGCTCCAGGCCGCGGGCGAGGTACTTGCGCACCGTCTTGCGATCGATACCGAGCTGAAGGGCGATGGCCGAGACGGACAGGCCCTGCCGTTGCAGATCCAAGATCATGACGACTTCCCCAAGCTTGATCACCGTCTCGTCCCCTCCCGCCTAAGGGGACAGCATCGATGATCGGTTCGCCGCCCGACCTCCCGGGGCTCGCCCCGGGAGGTCGACCCTCACCACGAGCCTGGGGAAAATTCAAACGGCACTTCTGGGGAAGATCACTCCGGTACCAACACGCCCTCGACCTTGTGCGCCGCGAGATTGTCGAGCACCACGACGTCGCCGGGCGCGAGTGCCGGCGCCAGGAACTGCTCGACCCAGGCGCAAAATGCCGTGCCGGTCATCGGTCCGTCGAGCACCAGCGGCGCGACGATGCCGCTCTGGCGCAGGCCGGCGACGAAGGTCGTGGTGCGCCAGTGGCCGTGCGGCACGGCGGCGACCAGGCGCTGGCTCGGCGCGCAGCGGCCGTAGCGCCTGGTCCTGTTGGTGGCGGTGCCGGTCTCGTCGCGGAACACGAACCGCGCCGGGTCCATGAAGCGCTGCCAGCCGCGCCACTGCCGGCGTTTGGCGGCAACGGCGGGGCGGTCCGCCGCCCTCAGCGACTTTTTCTGCTAGCCGCAGGCCGAGCCGGCGCAGCGTGTTGTGGATCGTCGAGAGCCCGGCGACGATGCCGAAGCGGCGCTCGAGCTCCGCCTGGAGCGCGGCCAGCGTGAGGTCGGGGGAGGCCTCGAGCAGGCATCTGAGGTCCGCCTCATGCCGCGCCAGCAGCGGCCGGCGATGGCCGCCAAAGCGGGCCGGCAGGGCGCTCCCGGTCGCCCGCAGTCGCTGCATCAGCTTGATCGCCGCCGACGGGCTGACCGCGAAGCGCCGCGCCGCCGCGCGGATCGAGCTGCCCTGCTCGACCGCCCGCACGATCCGCAGCCGCAGGTCCAACGACATCGGTGCCGGCATGATCCCATATCCCGTTCATCTCAACCATTATTGTCGAATCACGGGCACCGATTCCACGCAATAGGAAAATGCTCTAGCTATCCCTGGTAGCACCTCTTTGGAGCTACTCCTTTTGGAGCTACACCTTTAGTAGGTAGCGCGTAGGTACCTCCGTACGTCCGATGCATCCTTTGTTCGATGGGTAGGGGGCGACACAATGCGGCGGTCGAGCGCCTAGTGCTCCAGCCAGGCGGGACATCTGAGGACGCCCACTGTGGGGCTTCACCATCCGCACGAGGTGCGGGAATCGATTGGGAGTAGTCTGATGCACAAGACCCTTACCAGTGTCGTGGCTCTGGCCGGTTTGGCGGCAGCGGGCGCCGTGCAGGCAGAGCCGATCACGCTGACCGAAGAGCAGTCTGATGCGGTCGTCGCCGGCGATTCCGCCTCTGGTTCCGGCTTCGGCTACGCCTCTGCTTACGTCGGGGCCGGCGGCGAAGCCGCCTATGGCTATGGCAGCGCCTCCGGCGCCGCCCAGGACACGGATGGCGGCACCGCCACTGCGGGTGCCACCTCCGCAGGAGCCGGTGCCACTAGCCCTGGCTTTGCCTCAGCCTTCGGCGCCGGCAACGGCTTCGGCCAGACGGAGTAACGAGGTCGACAGTCCCTGGCAGAGCGCAGCGAAGCGCCAGCCAAGACCTTTTGTTTGTCCCCCGTCCTCGGCGGGGGACTTTTTGCCTGGGCGGCTCCAATTTCGGGCGGGGGAGTGGTGCTAGTGTTGTCCGTCCCTGGCAATGTCCAGGCTCTCGCCAGGCAGAGCCAAGCCATGGAGGGCTGTCGTGCAAAAATTCCTTCGATTCGCCACAGGCCTGTGGGTGCTGACAGCGGCCGGGCTTGCCTGCACTTCAGAGTCAGTGGCAGCTGGCAGCGTCAGTGGTCCCGGCGGCGTCAGCGTTGGAGGCAGTCGCGGCGCCGGCAGCGTCAGCGCCGACCGCGGTGGGGTGAGCAGCGGCGGGGAGCGTGGCAGCGTCAGTGCCGACCGCGGCGGGGTGAGCAGGGGCGAGGATCGTGGCAGCGTCAGTGCCGATCGTGGCGGAGTGAGCGTTAGCGGCGATCGGGGTAGCGCGACGGCCGACCTCGGTGGCGACCTCAGCGGCCCGGCACGTGCCACGGATCGGGACCGGACTACGCCTCCGACAGTTCAACGCAGTCTTGGAAGCGGAGCGGCAACCACGAGCTTCGACTCGATGGAAGGGTGGTTCGACAGCATGCGCGGCTGGTTCTCGGGCAAGAGCCGTCGTTCGTCATCGGCGCACGCGGAGGCCGAGGCCGATGGTTCGCAGGTGGTAGAGGAAGAAGTCGTCACGACATCCAGTGGCCCTTCGGGCGCAATGATCAGCACCGCCACGGCCAGAGCGGAAGCGACGGGTCAAAGTTCGGCGATCGCCAAGGCCAAGGCCGTCAGCATCACCCGCAACTGACAAATCGATGCCGGCTCGGGCGACCAAGCGGCCCGGCCGCGCCTCTTGCTGGAGTCCATTCGTGATGCGCTCATCCCCAGCCGCCGCAGCTCTTCTCCTCTTGGTCCTGCTGTCCGCCAGGACTGCCCCGGCTGCCGAACGAGTGGTGACATCGCTCCTGGAGATGCGCCAGGAACATGTCGTTATCCAGGAATGGGATATCAGCTGTGGCGCCGCCGCACTCGCGACCGTGCTCACCTACCAGCACGGCGACCCCGTGCCAGAGCGGGACATCGCGCAAGCGCTCATCAAGCGCGAGGAGTACCTCACTAACCCCACCTTGGTGCGTGTGCAGCAGGGATTTTCGCTCCTCGATCTGCAGCGCTACGTTGACGGGCGTGGTTACGAGGGGGTCCCGCTCGGCATGATGACCTATCAGGACCTGCTGGAACTCGCGCCGATGATCGTGCCGATCAGCACGTACGGCTACAATCACTTCGTCGTGTTCCGCGGTGCCTTCGGGAATCGCGTGCTGCTCGCCGATCCTTCGTTCGGCAACCGGACGCTGGCGATCGAGACGTTCCAGGACGCTTGGATCGAGTATCCCGAGTTCGGCCACGTCGGCTTCCTGGTCAAGCGTCGTGACGGGCTGCCGCCGCCAAACCAGCTGGCGCCGAAGCGGAGCGACTTCGTGACCCTGGGGTAGCGCGGGCCGGCGGCGGGGCGCCTGCGACCGGCTGCGCCGCCGGCGGTGCGCGGTGGATCGCTGGCTTCCTCTCTCGGAGAGTGCTGCGCTACAGGCAAAAGGGCGTCGGCCGGGCTAGGCGGAGGCAGAAGCGACGTGCACGTCGGGCTTGCCGTCGCCGGCGACCGGCTTCATCCTCAGCACGCGGCGGATCTCGTCGGTCATGATGCCGATCAAGCTTGGCCGATGGACCTCGGGCAGGATCCCGACGTCGTACATTTCGACCACGTCGCCTTCGAGCTTGAGCCAGTGGACGATGTCACCGCTGTCCAGATCGATGACCATGACGCCGCAGCACGCCTCAGCATCGCGGCTGGTGAGATTCTCGTCTAGCGGCAGGCCCTGGAAGGAATTGTGGCGTGGTTTGGAGAGGCCAACGACGGCAAAATGGCTGACGAATGTGAGCCCGCGCAGGTACCCCGGGCAGAAGGTCAGCGGCTCGAAGCGACCCTGAGCGAGGTCGACGGAGCCGAAATAACCGGTGCCGCTCTCGAACATCCATAGACGACCGTTGTGCCAGCGTGGAGAGTGTGGCATGGAGAGGCCCTGAACGACGATCTCCCCGCTCGCGACGTCGATCAGGACACCGCCGTCGCGCCGCCGATCGCGCCAGCCGTCGGTGATGTTGGACCGGCTGACCGCGGTGACGAACGAGGGTTCGGCGTCGCGCATGGCGAGTCCGTTCAGATGGCAGCGGTCCTCAGCGGCGAGTTTGCTGATAAACCGCGGCTTCCAAAGCGGCTCGAAGCTGTAGCCGTCGGCGATCGTCGCCAGGCAGCTGAACATTGTGTTTACGAAGACCAACTGCCCGTTTCGGTCGATGGCGATGTCGTGAATGTCTAGATCGCCGGTTGTGTAGGCGATGGAAGGCATGAAGATCCGGTCAAAGCCGTCCTGCACTTGACCGGGCTGTAGAATGTTGTCGAGCCGCCAGAGCTGGAAAAGGCTGCTCATCCAGAGACGCTCCGAGCTCGCGTGCAACCCCATGGCCCGCGGGAACGCCCGCTCGAACAGCGAGACCCGGCCATCGGGCATGCGACCGGCGAGGAACAGGCGGTTCGTCTGATAAGTGGTGAACGCGATGCTCACGGCGCGCTCGCGGAGCCACGCTGTGAACTGCCGCGAGGTCGTGACCTTGAACCCAAACTGCGGCACTGCGGGCTGGTCGCCGGCACCCTTTTCAGGCGCTCCGCCCTGGACTCCGTCCGCTGATCCAGGCGCTGGCTCGCTCCGCGGTCCTGGTTCCGGGCTGGCCGTGGCGCCGCCTTGCGACGGCACCTCCCGCTCGGCCGCGCCTTCCTCAGCCGGCTGCTCCGCCGCTGGCGGCGTAGGGGTGTGCGCAGGTCTATCGGGGCCCATCATTTTCATTCCTGCCGGCATCCTGTCGCGGAGACAACGCGTGATTCGATGCACGTCTGGAGGCTTCGCATCGGTGCTATCCTATGCGACCGGGGTCGTGGGTCAAGGTCGCATCTAATGTGAATTCCGCGACCGGCCTGCCGGCTGCGAGCGTGAAGAAGACTTACAAGAACAGGCTTCCGGCGCACGTTAAAGACCAGGCGTGCTGAAGCGGATCGGCAGTGAGATCGAGACCGAGTAGTCGGGGCTGTCGTCCGTTAAACCCGCCCCGACCGAGCCAGATAATAACACGTTGCGTCCGATGCTGACCGCGGCGCCGAACGACAGAATGCTTTCGACCCGGTCGGAACCTTCAATGCTCCGGCCGTCGACTTTGAACTCGTCGATGAAGGTTTGATTGAGCGTCACACTGAGAGAGGTGTTTGGGCTGGCGGCGAGGAAGGTGCCGATCCTGAAGCCAAACCGATCCCCGGGGTCGATGTCGTCTTCCTCGATCACCGTCTCGTAGAACGCTCCCCCCACGAACACCAGCGGATCCTGGCGCTTCACAAGGGAAACTGACCCGCTGATGTCCTGAAAGCCGCCGTCCAGCGCGACGTCGTTGTTCATTCGCTCTCCCGTGCCGGTATCCCAATTGACGCGTAGGATCACATCTGGCCACCAGCGCTCCTCTCGCAGCACCGTCTTGGCGACTCCGACCGAAAAATCCCCCAAACCGTGGCCCGTGCCGGACGATTCCTGGACGCCGGTGCCGCCCACCCGATCCACGATCGACCGGTCCACCAGGTTGTAGGGTAAGCCGAGCTCGAGCTGAGAATCGAAAGGTAACCCGATCTGCAGGCCCGCAAAGAAGTCGAACTCGTTGCGACGCACCTCTCGCTCGGCGAGCAGTCCGTTCACGATCACCGGAAAATCGCCGGTGCGCCGGGTATAGGTGAAGCGCGGTGTCAACTCCGCTCTGCCGAGGGGCAGCAGGAGCGCGCCCTGCTGCACCAGCGCGAACTCGAGCGCCCGCTCGACCGCTTCTTCATCGACCTCGACCTGCCCCGGCGTGGGCGCTTGCCTCTGGGTCGTCTCCTCGGGTGCCCCCGTATTCTCAGGACCTTGCCCCTGACCAGTCGTCGCTGATTGCTGCTCGGGTGTGGCCTCTCCCGACGGTCGGCCGGAAGGCGTCTCATAGGCTGCCACCGATGGCCTGCGCGGCGAGGGGCGTGGCATATCCTCGCCCCAAGGCGTGGCCCCGGCTCCGCCCGCCGTCACCCGATCGAGGTCGAGGCTGGAGAGACCGACCGCCCGCTCCAGCTGCTCGATGCGAGCAGCCTGCTGTTCCAAGCGGGCAGCCTGCTGTTCGAAGCGGGTAAGCAGCTGTTCGATCACCGCATCGCGCTGCTCGAGCGCCCGTCTCAGCTCCCGAGTAGCATCGTGCTCCGGGTCCGGCGCGGGCGGCGCCAAGCTTTGCGACGCCGCCCCGCCGAAGAAGTCGATCGCCACCACTCGGCCGTCGTTGAGGTTGAACGAACGGACCCGAGCGTTTGGCAACACCCGCAGCGTGACGCTGGCTGTCGCGTCGCCATCCTCGGCCCAGGCGTCCACCACCACGCGTCCCCGGTGATCGATTATGGGGGAGAGATCGATTCTGCCCGGCCGGCTGAATGTGAGGGTCACTTGCTCCGCATGCTGCACCACGTCGTAATCGATAGCCGCCGGCCATTCGAACACAACGCGTTCGAAGTCTCCATGGTCGCCGACCCGCACGTCGACTAGGGGTGCGGCACTGGTGTTCGAGTCAACGCGTTTGCCCTCTATGTCACTACTGGTCTGCGCGCGTTCGAGCGCGGCCGCGTGCTCCTGAAATGTGCCCTCCGTAAGCCGTAGCTGATCGGCATACCCTTGTGGCCAGCTCTCGCGCACAGAGAGGAGTTCTTTCGCGGCACCGCGCCGGGCTTCGGCAGTCCATCCGCTCGGACTGCACAGCACGGCGAGCCCCGCGCTCAGCAGCACGACACGCGGCGCTTCGAATTGCCTCCGGTTCATGAGCTACTCCCCCCTACTTGAACCAGTTCCCGCAACCGATTGCAGGACAGAGCGATGGCCGCCTATGGTCGCCGGCGCATTCGAGTGTTCGCGACCGTCGCCACCTCTCAGACGACTAAGTCGCCATCTGCTGCGCGACCAATGCCGCCTGTGTTCGATTCGCCGCGTTGAGCTTTCTCAGGATCCGACGCACGTGTACCTTCACGGTGGTCTCCTCAATGCCCAACTCCCGGGCGATAACTTTGTTGGGTTGACCTTTCTTGAGCAGTTCGAGGACGCGCTGCTCCCTCCGCGTCAGGCCGTGCATCTCCGTTCGCCGGGCTTCGGTACCCTGCGGTTGTTTGCGGTGCACCGGGGCATTGATCAGCAGCATGTCGAGGGGTATGAACGTGCCTCCCTTCCGAACGATCCGCAGCGTCTCGATCAGGATGTCCGGATCGAGGCTGGAAGGACAATACGCCCGAGCTGCCAGATTGAGGGCGTCGTACACGGCAGACAGATCCTCTCGATCCGACATCACGACAATTGGCACCCCCGGCAGCACATCCCCTACGCAGGTGAAGATCCTCCTGATCTCCGGGTCGCTGCAACTGTGTTCGCCCGTATCAATGACGAAGAGATCAATGGCTCCCTCCTGACCAACAATGCTCTCGCGGAGGCTTTCAACCAAAGCGATCTTAACGCGAAGTCCGTTCATTTCGAGGAAGCGCGCTAGACATCGCTCCCGAAACCTTCGTCCGCCCACCAACGCCACTGTGGTTTGCGTCTCCTCGCCACTGATGCCGCCCATGGCTCCCCTCCGCTCGATACTCACTTGGCGGTTGCCCGCTCTGCACGCAGCACAATTTCGGATTTCGCAGGTCTGATCTTTGGTAGCGTCACCGAGATGGCAGATTCTATCTCCAGTAGGATCACCCTTTGGCAATTTAGGGCCCGGTGGCCGCGGGTCAAGATCCTGCTGCGCGCCGGTTCGGGCTTTGCCCGGGACGAGCTGATGACGTGGTGCGAGGCGACCGGTGTCGACTACGTCTTCGGTCTGGCGCGCAACGAGCGTTTGGTTGGCGCGATCGCCGACGATCTGGCCGCAGCCGAGGCCGAGAGCCTGGCCAAGGGTAGCCCGGCCCGCCGCTTCGCCGACTTCGCTTGCTTGGTCGCCGGGTTGGGAACGGGGCCCCAACCCCGTTC
>JBOHKK010000121.1:0-16235 GCA_050729115.1 Geminicoccaceae bacterium
GCGGCGGGCCAGTCCCGTGATCGCGCTCAGCCGGCCGCAGGCGCGCCCTGGCCCGGCACGGGCGTCTGCGCGCGCGCCGCGCCCGCCGCCAGGGTCTCGCGCAGCCGGCTCTCGCATTCGATCAGCTGCTTCTCCGCCTCGGCCCGCTGCTTCTTGCCCTCGTCGGCGATCCGCAGGCTGTCCTCGATGGTCGCGATCAGCTCCTCGTTCGCCAGGCGCACCGTGTCGATGTCGAACACGCCGCGCTCCATCTGGGTGCGCACCTCGGCGTTGACCTGGCGCAGATTCTTGGCGTTCTCCCGCAGCAGCTCGTTGGTCAGGTCGGACGCCGCCTCGACCGACTCCGCCGCCTGACCGGCGCGGAAGATCGTGATCGCCTGAGCCAGCTGCTGGCGCCACAGCGGCACGGTGTTCGCGATGGTCGAGTTGATCTTGCCGACCAGCGACTTGTCGTTCTCCTGGACCAGCCGGATGCTCGGCAGGCTCTGCATGGTGACCTGGCGCGTGAGCAGCAGATCGTGCACCCGGCGCTCGAGATCGTCGCGCGCCGAGCGCAGGTCGCGGAGATTTTGCGCCCGGATCACGTCGCCGGACTCCTCGGCCTTGCGCTCCTTCGCCGGAATGGTCTTCTCGTCCAGCTCCTTGAGCTTGGCGCGCCCCGCGGCGATGTACACCTCGAGCATGCGGAAGTAGTCGAGATTGGCATCATAAAGCTTGTCGAGCTTGGTGATGTCGGTGAGCAGCCTGGTCTTGTGCAGCTCCAGATCGGTCGTGATCTTGTCGATCTGATCGCGCACGCCCTCGTACTCGTCGATGTACTTCAGCACCGCGTTCTTGATGCCGAACAGACGCTGCAGCCAGTTCGGCTTGTCGCGGGGGTCGATGTCCTCGAAATCGAGCTCCCGCAGCTTCTGGACCATGCCGTTCAGGGCGTCGCCCGCCGGCCCGACGTCCTTGGTGCGGACTTCTTCCAGCATCATGTCGGAGATGCTGGTCAGCTGCTGCTGGGCTTTGGTGCCGAAGAACAGGATCGACTTGGTGTCGCTGAGGTCGATCTCGCTCATGGCCGTGGCGATCTGGGTCGAGGCGTCGCCTTCGAGCTTGAGCTCCAGATCCTGGGTCAGCTCGCTCGCAAGCGCCTCAATGCTGTGAGCGAGCGCCGCGGTGGGCACGCTCGGCTGCAGGGCGGCGGCGAGCTTGGGCACCCGCGGCGGCGTGGCCACGGCCGGGGTCATCACCGCTCCGGTCTCCGGGGTCGAACTGGTCATCGGATACCTCCTCGTTGCGCCGGCCGCCCGGCCGGTCGTCGTTGTCATGCGACGCCCTCGCGCTCCAGCTGGGTGCGCAGGACCTCGATCTGGACCTCAAGATCCATCGTCTCGTTGCGCTTGAGCACCTGTTCCTGCTCGGTGAACACCTGCTCGATCGTCTCCAGCACGTGGCGAAAGTTGGCCGCGAGCTCGGTCTCGGCAAGATCCTGCTGCTGTTGGGTGTACTTCTTGACCACGTCGCGGGTGCCATCCAGGTAGGTGACCAGGAAGCGGCGCGCGCGCCGCAGATCCGACGGATCCTTCTCGATCTGGGCGAGCACGGCGCGGGCCTGGGCGACGATCCGGCTGACCCGGCCGGTCAATTCACGGTTGTGGAGCCCGCCTGCGAGCTGCTCGATCTCGCGCAGCTTGCCCTCCGCCTCGGTGACCGCTTCGATCACCTGCTCGGTCTTCACGCCGGCGTTGCGCGCCAGCTCCGGCGCCAGCCCCTTGTCCTTGGTCGGGTCCATGCCATAGGTCATGAGGCAGCCAACGCCGGCGAGCGCGCCCAAGAGCAGCGACAGTGGCACGCCGGCGCCGCTCGCCCCGAGGCTGCACGCGAACACGCCGATCGCGACCACGATTGCGCCCAGCAGCTTGCGTGGCGGCCGCGGCGCGTTGGCCAGATCCCGCGCCTGGTATTCGGCCTCCTGCGCGAGCCCGGACTCGACCAGGAAGGTGCCGAGGTAGATCACCGCCAGGCCAACGGCGAGGGCAACGACGTCGGCGACATTGCCGGAGAGCAGCCCCCAGACCAGCGGCACGGCGAGCATGAGCGGGGCGATGCGCAACAACCAGGCGCGCCCGGGCGCTCTCATGGCGCGTGGCAGGCCGCCAGCGACACGGTCGCGCGAACTCACCCGCCGGGCGACTGAGGGCTCCCCCGTTTGGTGTTCTGCCATTTCGGCCGTCCCCTCGGCACCCGGGCACCTACGTTGGTCAAGTCATCTCGAGCGAGCCACGGCGCAACGCCGCGGGTCTGCCTCACGCCGTCAGGAAATCAATGTCCGCAAGGTGACAATGGCGAAGATCACCAGCAGCAGCGCGACACCGATCCCCGATTGTAGCCGCGGTGACATTGTGCCCGCCCTCCGTGCTTGAGCGCACGATTCAAATGGGCGCCGCGCTCGTGCGGCGCCACCTTTATGGGTCTCCTTCTATCTCACCCGTCAAAAATGTCCACAAGCGTTTGGCCTCTGGCGCTGGATGCCGGGCTGCGCCGCGGGCCCGCCCTGATTGCACCTCATGCTTGCTTAACCAGTCGCCGCTACCTTTCGCGAACCGCCGGAGAATGCGAGGCTCCTGTCGTGACGCTGCGCGGGTCCGAGTCCGATCCACGCGATTCCCTCGACCCCGCCGACTGGGAGGCCTTCCGGGACCTTGCCCACCGGCTGCTCGACGACGCCCTCGACCATCTGCGCGCCATACCCGAGCGGCCGGTATGGCAGCCCGTGCCCGACGCGATCCGCCAGGCGTTCGCCGCACCGCTGCCGATCGAAGGTCAGGGCCCCGAGCGGACTTGCCGTGACGTTCGCGACCTGATCCTGCCGCATGCCACGGGCAACGCCCACCCGCGCTTCTTCGGCTGGGTGCACGGCTGCGGCACGGCCGGCGGCATCCTCGCGGAGCTGGTCGCGGCGGCCATGAACGCGAATTGCGGCGGGCGCGATCACGGCGCCGTCTACGTCGAGCGCCAGGTGATCGAGTGGTGCCGGCAGCTGTTCGGCTTCCCGGACGGCGCCGGCGGCATCCTGGTCAGCGGCACCTCGATCGCGACCCTGATCGGCCTCACCGTGGCGCGCAATCACTTGGCCGGCGTGGACGTACGGGCGCAGGGCATCGGCGGCAGCGCACCGCTGGTCGGCTACGCCTCGGTGGAGGCGCACGGCAGCGTCGCGCGGGCCTTCGAGATCCTGGGCCTCGGCCGCACGGCGTTGCGCAGGCTCCCGGTCGACGACGACTACCGCATCGAGCCCGCGGCGTTGCGGCGCGCCATCGCCCGGGACCGGGCGGACGGCGCGCGGCCGTTCTGCGTGATCGGGACCGCGGGCACGGTCAACACCGGCGCGATCGACGATCTCGCGGCGCTCGCCGACCTCTGCGCGCAGGAGCGCCTCTGGCTTCACGTCGATGGCGCCTTCGGGGCTCTCCTTGCCCTGAGCGAGAACCTGAAGCCGCGCCTTGCGGGCATCGAGCGCGCCGATTCCCTGGCCTTCGATTTCCACAAGTGGCTGCACGTGCCCTACGATGCGGGGTGCGTCCTGGTCCGGCGCGGCGATCTGCAGCGCGCGGCGTTTGCGATGACGCCCGACTACCTGCGCCGCAGCGGGCGCGGCCTCGCCGGCGGCGATCCATGGTCTTGCGACTACGGCCCCGAGCTGTCGCGCGGCTTTCGCGCCCTCAAAGTCTGGTTCACGCTCAAGGAGCACGGCACGAGGCGCCTTGGCGCCGCGATCGAGCGCAATTGCGCGCAGGCGCGTTACCTCGCGAGGCGAATCGCCGAGGACGCGCGCCTCGACCTCATGGCGCCGGTGGCGCTGAACGTGGTGTGCTTTCGGTTCCGGGCGGCCGGCCTCGACCCCGAAGGGCTCGACCGATTGAACGACGGGATCGTTGCCGATCTCCAGGAGTCCGGCGTTGCCGTCCCATCCACCACGATCCTGGACGGCCGCACGGCGATCCGCGTCTGCCTGACCAATCACCGCACTACGCAAGGCGACCTCGCCGTCCTGCTCGACGCCGTCGTGAGGTCTGGCGCGCGGGCGGCGGCTTCCATTCGTGGTCGGCGGCCGCGCGCGGCGAGCCGCACGTTCGAGGATACCGCGACCACTATCGAGCGGCTCGACCTGCTGCGCGGTCTAGCTGCGACCACCGAGCATCTCCTGAGCTCGAGCGGCGGCAGCCGTCTTGCGCTCGACCCCGCGACCGGCCGGAACGCCTATGGCTGCGCGCCCCGGCCGCGGCCCACGACGCTGGCGTTCGGATCGTCGACCGCGTCTTCGGTTTCCCCGCAGGCCTACGCAGCGGCGGATGCGCTGCGCAAGGAGTTGATCGGCGCCGCGCTGGCCGGCGCGCTCGAGCCCGCGCTCCGCGATACCACCGCGGCGATCAGACGGCAGCTCCTCGATGCCTGCAGCGTCGCCGACCTTTCCGGCATCGAGGTCATCCTCACGCCGTCCGGCACCGATGGCGAATACGCGGCGCTGCACTTGGCCCGCGGCGCACCGGATCGCGGGGTCGTCAACATCGTGATGGCGCCGGAGGAGACCGGGCGCGGCGTGCTCGCGGCGGCGCAGGGCCGGCACTTCGCCGCCGTGACGCCAGCGGGCGATGTGGTCGATCCCGATGCCCCGATCGATGGCCTCGATCCTGACCTGATCGACGTGCCGACCGTGCCGATCCGCGACCCGGCCGGCAGCCCCCGGCCGCTCGGGGAGGTCGACCGCGAGGTGGCGGCGCTGATCGAGCAGGCGATCGCCGCGGGCAGGCGCTGTCTCGTGCATGTGCTCGCCGGCTCCAAGACCGGCCTCTCTGCTCCCAGCTTCGAGGCGGTGCGGCGCCTCCATGAGCGCTTTGGCGCGCGGCTCGAGGTGGTGGTCGACGCCTGCCAGATGCGGCTTGCGCCGGAACGCGTGCGCGCCTGTCTCGAGGCGGGCTGGATGGTCCTGCTGAGCGGATCGAAGTTCTTCGGTGGTCCCCCGTTCGCGGGCGCCCTGCTCGTGCCGGCGGGCGTTGCCGCGCGCGCGCCCGAGCTGGCGCCTTTGCCGGCGGGCCTGGCCGGCTACTTCACTCGCGCGGAATGGCCGCGCGCCTGGCAGCGCATCGCGGCGCACCTGCCCGAGCAGGCCAATCTTGGGCTCGTGCTGCGCTGGCAGGCGGCGCTCTGGGAGATGCGGGCGTTCGGCATGGTGCCGCCGGAGCAACGGCAGCGGATCATCGCCGAGCTCGGCGCCGCGATCCGCGCGGCGATCGAAGCATCGCGCTGGCTGCGACCGGTCGCCGTCGCGGGCGCGGCCGACAACTGGCCGCAGACGATCTTTCCCTTCGAGGTGCTGCGCCAAGAAGCGGACGGCGGCACGCAGCCCATGGATGTCGCGGCAGTCGAGCAGGTCCATCGATGGTTGAACGCCGACATCGCCAAATGGCTGCCGCCGGGCACGCTGTGCTCGGCGCGGCGCCTCGCCGCCGTGGCCTGCCACGTCGGCCAGCCGGTCGCGATCGGAAGGAGCGCCGCGCTGCGCATCTGCATCGGCGCCCACCTCGTCTGGGAGACGGCGTGCGATGAAGGCCTGGGGAGCAGCTTCGAGGCGCGCCTCGAGGCGCAGACCCAACGGGCGCGGCTGGTCGTGCGCAAGGCCGAGCTGATCGCGCAATTCCACGATGCGCTGTGCGCCGCGGCCGCAGCCGGCGCACAGGCAAGGACCGCGTAGACGCGCCTCATACCCGACCCCATGAAGTCGCGACCGATGGGGTCGGTGCGTATTTTCTGTCATGCCCCGGCTTGACCGGGGCATCCAGACTGGACCCCCGGGTCGAGCCCGGGGGTGACAAGAAGAGCGGTCGATGGGTCAAGACTTCGTGTTCCTGGTATCAGCCGGCCAGCGCCTCGGGATTCAGGAGATCCTCGCCCAAAGCGCGACCGTCCCGGGCCGCCAGGAGGTTGTCGACGCAGCGATCGGTCATGGCGACCACCGCCTCGATGCTGCCGCCGGCGCAATGCGGCGTGAGCAGCACGTTGGTCAACCGGCGAAGGGGGGAATCCGCAGGCAACGGCTCCACCTCGAACACGTCCAGCCCGGCGCCGGCGATCCTGCCCGCAGAGAGCGCCTCGTACAGCGCCGCCTCGTCGACCAGCCCGCCACGCGCGGTGTTGATCAGAAACGCCGAGGGCTTCATCAGCGCCAGATGCGCGCGGTTCACGATCTTCTCGGTTTCGGGCGCGAGCGGCGCATTGACCGAGACGAAGTCGGCCTCCCGGAACAGCGTCTTCAGGTCGACCAGCTCGATCCCGTGGCCCTGGGCATACCCAGCATCCGGCACGGCGTCGTAGGCGAGGATGCGCATGTCGAAGCCACGGCAGCGGCGGGCGAGCGCCCGGCCGATCCGGCCGAGCCCGATGATCCCGACGGTCGTGCGCCACAGGCCCGGCTGGAAATGGCCGCCCCAGCCCCCCTCCATCACCTCCTGGTGATAGGACGACAGGCGGTTGGCGAGCCCGGCCATCAACGCGAACGCGTGATCGGCCACGGCCTCGTGGTTGGTGCCGAAGCCCATGGCGATCGCGACGCGATGCCGGGTCGCCGCCGCCACGTCGACCTTGTCGTAGCCGACCCCCATGCGCGCGACCACTCTCAACTCGGGCGCCGCCGCGAACACCCGCTCGGTATAGGGCTCGCCGCCCGCGATCGTGCCGAACACCCCGGGCAGCAGCCCGATCAGCTCGCCCTCGGTGAGCGTGCGCCCGCTCTGATTGAAGACCAGCGCGCAGCCGCCGGCGCGCAGGCGCTCGAGCACCGGCGCGCACGCCTCGTGCACGCGCGCCACGGCATACAGGACCTTGAGGGGCATGCCGGGCGCCTCAGCCGTGGACCCGGGTCAGGCGGCGGATCTGCCGGCTGACCACCAAGGGCTCGATGCCGGCGCGAAACGCTTTGAGATGCGGCGTCTCGAGATGGGCGTCGAAGGCCGCCGCGTCGTCGTAGACCTCGAACAGCACCACGCGATCAGGCTGTTCCCGGTCGACCGTGACGGTAAACTGACGACAGCCCGGCTCGTCGGCCACCGAATGTCTCGAATCCACCTCGGCGCGCTCGAGGAACGCCTCGAGCCTGCCCGGCTTGACCTCGAACTCGGCGATGATCACGAGTGGTCCCGCGACTGGCGACGTTGCCATGGCCTCCTCCGGCTCTGGGTTGGGTCGTTCGGCGCGGCGCCGGCGGCGCCGCACGCCCGCTTGTAGCATGTCGCTGCGCCGACCAGGCAAGCGATCAGGAGACCGAGCGCCGGGCGCGAGGCTCGGCGCCGTAGCCGAAGGGCGGCCTTGGCCGCGCCGCGAGCAGGCCATCGATCGCTCGTGCCTGCTGATCGTCGAAATAGTCCCGCCAGCCGCCCACCTTGGCGCGGCGCACCTTGTACGACTGGGGATTGGCCCGATCGCCGGGCCTGAGGCGCAAGCCGCTCAGCCAGAACACCCGCTTCTGCTCGAGCTGCCTCATGTTGTCGTAGGCGGCGTAGGCGACGGCATCGCGGATCTGGGCATCGGTGCCGGGCGTGCCGAGGAACCCCAGCACGCGCCGCAGCGCCTGCTCGGGGTCGGCGCGCATGTCCTCGTAGCGCACCACGATCGAGTCCCGCACGCGCGGCAGCTCGCGCTCCCAGGCCTCGAGGAAGGCGATGATCTCCGGCAGGCCGACCTCGCGGTTCACCAGAAAATCGAAGATCGGCACATCGGCGCCATGGGCCGGGTAGTCGTTCAGCATCTTCTTGTTCGGCCGCATCCGGTACTTCCACTGGAAGTACTGGGAGACCGCGATGTCGCGCGGGTCGCGCACCAGCATCACGATCTTCTTGTGGTAGAACTCGGACTTGTCGGTCCAGTTGCCGGTGTAGTTACGCAGATAGTTGCCGTGGGTGAAGAAGACGCTCGGGATCGCCGGGTTGGCGTGCTTGAGGTTGTCGAACTCGAGCATCCGGCCTTCCGGAATGCCGTACGCGATCTGATAGAAGCGCGAGAGCATGACGCGCAGCCAGGTGCGCCCGCTCTTGCCCCAGGACATCAGGACGTAGTCGGCGAGCTGCAGCTTGCGGTGCTCCTCGCGCCCGCGCAGCCAGCGATCGATGGCCTTGCGGCGCGGCTGCGGCAGGAAGAGGACCCCGGACGTCAGCAGCCAGCGACCGGCGTCACGCCATGCGGCATACATCGATGCTTCGTGTCTCCTCGTGGTGTCCCGCCGCGCCGATGCGAGGCGATGGCAGCGGCGCCGCGGCTGCGCGCTGTCATACGCGACAATGCGCCCGATTTCCAAGGCCTGTGCGGCGCTGGCCATGGGCGCGGGATGCTGCTAAGGACGGGCCGGCTCCAGCGAGGGGAGAAAGCCATGGCCACGGCCGCAGCCACGGTGCGACATGCCGACGAAACCTGGAACGACAGGGCGCTGTTCGACTTCGCGGCGTTCGATGCGACGCCGCTCGCACGCAATCCCTTCGACTACCTGATCGTGCCGGGATTCCTGCGGCCCGAGGCGCTGGAAGCGCTCAACCGCGATTTCCCGCCGATCGAGGGCCCGAGCAACTATGCGCCCGAGCGACTGACCTATGGCCCCGCGTTCGCAGCGTTCCTGGCCGCTTTGCGCGGCCGCACCTTCGCCGCCCACCTCGAGGACAAGTTCGACTTGGACCTGTCGGGCTGCACGACCACGATCGGCATCCGCCGGTTCTGCGAGGCGACCGACGGCAACATCCATACCGATCACAAATCCAAGCTGCTCACCGTGTTGCTGTACTTCAACGAAGACTGGCCGCACGAGGGCGGCCGCCTGCGCATGGTGCGCTCGGCGAGCGATCTCGAGGACTACGCCGCCGAGGTGATGCCCGCCGGCGGCGCGCTGCTCGCGTTCCGCCGCACCGACCACTCGTATCACGGCCACAAGCCCTTCGTCGGCGAGCGGCGGATCCTGCAGCTGAGCTACACCAGAGGCGGCGACACCGCGCGCTTCATCAGCCACCTGACCAAGCCGGTGCGCCGCCTCCTCGGCAAGAGCTGACCCGAGGCGCAGGCGGCAAGGTCCCCGTGCGCGCGGCCTGACATGCTTCCGCGATCGGTCGGCATCGGTCTCACGCCGCGTAGCCCAGCACGTCCAGCAGATCGCCCGTGACCTTGCGGAAGTACGCGCGAAGCGATGGGTCGAAGTAGTTTCGCCAGTCGCCCGAGACGCCCTTCCGGTAATGGTCGTGCTGATCCTCGACCCCGGCTTCGCGACCGCCCGTGATCTGCTTGAACGCGTGGCGCTCGTACAGGGCCATGAACGCGTCCTCGGGCAAGGCCACGTCCATGTAGGCCAGCAAGTTCTCCAGGAAATTCCGATTGTCCTTGGCGAAGTCCTCGTAGCGGAAGATTCGTATCCTCTCCCGATCCTGCTCGACGCTCATCCAGGATCTCTGCGCCCAGAACAGACCGAATTCCTCGAGCGAATCGATGCTGTACTTGAGGCCGTCCCGCAGGCTCAGGTTCTTCAGGTCCTTGCGCAGCCGCGGGATGGGATCCAGGGCGCCATGGGAATACCGCGCCGCGAAGTACCAGGACACCGAGACGTCGCGCGGATCGCGCAGGATGAAGAAAGTTTTGTAGAGCTCGGGCTTGGGAATCGCCAGATACGTCGGATAGCCGATGTACAGATGGGTGCCGATGGTGCCTTCGGGTAACGGGCCGTCGAACTTCGCCTGCTTCAGCCCCAGCTCCCCGTAGTGAAAGACCCTGAGGCCCGTGTGCCGATAAAACAGCGGGTCCCGAAAGATCTTCTTGAACCACTGACTCCCGGTTCTCTGCGTGCAGCAGTAATAAATGTTCTGAAAGGGAGAATGCTCTACGACATCGAGGCGATCGTAATTGATCCACGGACGCTTCTTGACGTACTTGTAGTACGCGGGCCGGAGGATCCGATAGATGGGCTGCAGCGCCTTCTTTTTGGACAGGTTGCGTCGCGTCTGCACGAACATGCGCTTCCTCCAAGGCCCGGCGCGACCCCGCGCGCTACGTCTCGGGACACTGCTGGCCCGGCGGATTGCCTGACCCGGACCATAGATGCCCGCCTACGGGCGAGCAAGCTGATCCGCGAGCAGGCGGCGCCTGAGGTAGTCGAGCGCGCTGATCACCGAGTATTGCCGGACGCGATCGGGGTCGCCCGGCAGACGGACCTCCTTGGCCTCGACGCGCTCGCCGAGCGCGAGACCGAGAAACACGGTGCCCATGGGCTGGCCGTCCTGCTCCTTGGGGCCGGCGACGCCGGTGGTCGCGAGGCCGACGTCGGCGCCGAGCAGGCGGCGGACACTCTCGGCCATCGCGCGCGCCGCGACCGCGCAGACCACCGGTCCGCGGGGGACGCCCAGCAGCTCGAACTTGACCTCGCTCGTGTAGGCGACCACGGCGCCTCGGAACACCTCACGCGTACCGGGCACGGCGCTGAGGCGCGCCGCCGCGAGCCCGCCGCTCACCGATTCCGCGAGCGCCAGGGTCAGCCCGCGCTCCCGCAGCAGATCGACCACCACCGATTCCATGGTCTGCTCGTCGAGCCCGAACACGAACTCGCCGAGCAGCGGCCGCAGGCGCGCCTCCTCCGCCGCCAGAATCGCGTCGACGCTCGCCTGGTCGCCGGCCTTGGCGGTGATCCGCACCTTGATGCCTTCGATCCCGCTCGCCTGGAAGGCGAGGGTGGGGTTGCCTAGTCCATCGAGCTCCAGGATGCGCGCCGCGAGCAGCTCGGCGAGGCCCGATTCGGTGTGGCCCCAGGTGCGCAGCACCCGGCTCTTGATCACCGCGGCGAGCCCGGCGCGCCGCTGCAGGTCGGGCAGCACCGTGCCGAGCATCATGGTCTGCATCTCGTGCGGCACGCCCGGGACGGCGTAGATGACCTTGTCGCGGAGCGGACAGATCAGCCCGGGGGCCGTGCCGGGCATCTCCGGAATCACCGATGCGCCCTCCGGAACGTCCGCCTGGCGCAGGTTGTTCGCCGCCATCACCCGCCCACGGGCCGCGAACAGCTCCTGGATCCGCAGCGCGATCTCGGCGCTGCGCGCCAGCGGCACGGCCATGACCTCGGCGATCGCCTCGCGGGTGATGTCGTCCTGGGTCGGCCCGAGCCCGCCGCACAGGATGACCGCATCGCTGCGCTCGAGCGCGTGGCGGATGCAGGCGACGATGCGCCCGAGGTTGTCCCCGACCTTGGTCTGGAAGTGCGAATCGATGCCGGCGAGCGCCAGCTGGCCGCCGATCCAGCTGGAATTGGTGTCGACGATCTGGCCGAGCAGCAGCTCCGTGCCGACGGCGACCACTTCGCAGCGCATGTGCGGCATCTCCTCGAGCGATCACGCGCGGCAGTCTGCCGCCATTCGCGCCGGCGATCCAGTCGGGACGGATCGGGGCATCAGGCGAGGCGCACGGCCCGGGCCTGCGCCTCGAGCGCCAGCTCGCAGACCTTGAAGCAGTGCGCCTGCGGCATCGCGGTCTCGGTGCGCTCGAGAACGTCCGCGATCAGGCGCTCGTAGTAGGGCAGCGGGGCGTCGCTGCAGTCGAGGTAGCGGGTTTCCTCATCGTCGACCAGGAACAGGTGATCGGTGCCGGCGCGCCCGGCGATGTCGACGTACTTTCGAAGCTCGATGTACCCTTCGGTGCCGAGGATCGTGCAGCGGCCGTCGCCCCAGGTGGGCAGGCCACCGGGGGTGTACCAGTCGACCCTGACATAGCCGTTGCCCCGCTTGCTGCGCAGCAGGATCTCGCCGAAGTCCTCGAGCTCGGGATCGTCCGGATTGGCGTAGTTGGCGACCGCGCTGGCCACGATCTGGGCATCCTCGGAGCCGGTGAAGTGGAGAAACTGATCGATCTGATGCGAGGCGAGGTCGGCGAGGATGCCGCCGGCGTCGGCGCGCCGGAAGAACCAGTCGGGCCGCAGGTGGCGATTGAGCCGGTGCGGGCCGAAGCCCACGGTCTGCACCACGCGGCCGATCGCGCCCGCCTGCACCAGCTCCGTCGCCCGGGTCATGGCGGCGACCTCGAAGCGCTCGGAGAAATTGACCGACCAGATGCGCGAGGTCTCGCGTTGCAGATGCATGACGTCGGCGAGCTGGGCCTTGGTGATCACGCCCGGCTTGTCGACCATGACGTCCTTGCCGTGGCGCATCGCCTCGAGCGCGATCTCGGCCCGCTCCGAGGGGATCGCGGCAGTGACGATCAGCTGGATCTCGGGGTCCTCGAGCAGCGCCCGGACATCGTGCACGCGCGCGAGGTCGGGAAAGCGCTCGACGAAGCCGTCCAGCGGCACCGCGGAATCGCGCGTGTAGTAGCCCTTGCACTCGGCGCCGAGGTCGAGCAGCCGGCCGACCTGATGGTCGATGTGCCGGTGATCGAGGCCGATCGCGGCGAACTTGAGCGGTGGGTGATCGGCCATGGCAGGCTCCAAGGGTCAGGTGGTCTGGACGGCGATGGTGCGCCCCTCGGCCGAGGCGCGCAGCACGGCGTCGATGAAATGGTGCACCCGCAGCGCCTCGCGGCCGGTGACGCGCGGGCTGCGATCCTGCTCGATGGCATCCAGGAAGTCGGCGAGGAGCGCCCGATGGGCATCGTGCGGGAACGCCATGGGATCGGCGCCGCCGCCGGTGCCCTGCTCTTCGCCAAAGCGCTCCTCGCGCCCGGCGTGATGGTAGAGCGTGACCACGCCGGCGGCGAGGATCGCGGTGCCCTTGGTGCCGATCAGCTCGATCCGCTCAGGCCAGCCGGGGTACGCCGCCGTGGTCGCCATCAGGGCGCCGCAGGCGCCATTCGCAAAGCGCAGCCCGGCCCCCGCGAAGTCCTCGGTCTCCATGCGATGCAGGCGCGTCGTGCCCGTGATCGCCGCGACCTCGGCGACCGGCCCGGTCAGGCTCAACAGGAGGTCGAGGGTGTGGATCGCCTGGGTGATCAGCACACCACCGCCGTCGCGCTCGAGCGTGCCGCGCCCGGGCTCGTCGTAGTAGCTCTGCGGCCGCCACCAGGGGCAGATGACATTGGCTGCGGCGAGCTCGCCCAGCGCCCCTTGCTCGAGCAGCGCCCGCAGATGCTCCGAGGCTTCCCGGAAGCGGAACTGGAACACAACGCCGAGCTTGATGCCCGCCGTCTCGGCCGCCTCGACCAGACGCCGCGCCCGCGCGGTCGAGCGCTCCAGCGGCTTCTCCAGGAGGATGTGCTTGCCGGCGGCGGCAAAGCGCAGGGCCAGCTCCAGATGTGCGGAGGGCGGCGCGAGGATCATCACCGCGTCGACCGAAGCATCGCTCGCGACCTGCTCCAGGTCGCCGGTGGTCGGAAAGTCGAAGCGCTCCGCAAACGCCCGGCGCCGCGCCGCGCTCCGGCCGAAGGCATGGGCGACCTCGACCCGATCCTGGAGATCGAGGAGGCTCTTGGCATGCGGGGTCACGGCCATGCCGAGGCCGATCACGGCGATACGGTGTCTGCTCATGCGCCGGCGCCTCCCCTCACGAACCGTGACGACGGCTCTTACTACGCCCGGCGGTCCGGGGCTACCGCCGGGCGCGCTTGGGCCTTGTGATCGGACCTCCGACGCGCTTAGTTAGCGGCTGATTGTGGCCGAGCGATTTCGATCCGATGGCGACCGTACTCGAGCAGCAACCTCCCCGCGCCGGTTTCAAGGCCTATCGCCGCGGCACGCACCGGACGGTCGATCCCGCCACGACGCTCGCCCGCGTGCAGCCCCACCTGGCCGACATGGGGATCACCCGGATCGCCAACGTCACCGGGCTCGACCGGATCGGGCTGCCGGTGGTCATGGTGTGCCGGCCGAACGCGCGCTCGCTCGCGGTCTCGCAGGGCAAAGGGTTGACCGTCGAGGCCGCCAAGGCGTCGGGGGTGATGGAAGCGGTCGAGCTTCATCACGCCGAGCGCATCGAGCTGCCGCTGAAATTGGGCAGTACCCGCGATCTCGAGAGAACCCATCGCCTGATCGATCTCGACGCCCTGCCCCGCCTGACCGACAGCCGCTTCCACGCCGACCTGCCGATCCTGTGGATCGAGGGCCGCGACCTGCTCACCGACGCGCCGGCCTGGCTGCCCTACGAGGTCGTCCACACCAACTACACCCTGCCCTTGCCGACCGGCAGCGGCTGCTTTCCCGCGAGCAGCAACGGCCTCGCGTCCGGCAATCACATCCTGGAGGCGATCGATCACGGCATCGCGGAGGTGGTCGAGCGCGATTCGACCAGCATCTGGAACCACCTGGACAAGGCCGGGCGCGACCGCACCCGCATCGGTCTCGGCACGGTCGACGACGAGGATTGCGCCGCGGTGCTGGGCCAGCTCGAGCGCGCCGGGTTCGCGGTCGCCGCCTGGGACACCACGACCGACGTCGGCATCGCCTCGTTCTACTGCCTGATCACCGACCGCCGGCACCAGAATGCCCACTCAGGCGCCGGCGCCGGGGCGCATCCCTCGCGCGCGGTGGCGCTGCTGCGGGCGCTGAGCGAGGCGGTCCAGGTCCGCACCACCTACATCGCCGGCTCGCGCGACGATCTGCGGCCCGAGGAGTTCACGCCGGCGGCGATCGAGCGGAAGCTGCGGCGGGCGCAGGCGCTCATGCGGGCGAGCGGCACGCTGCGGAGCTTTGGCGACGTGCCGACCTACGAGGCGGGGACCCTCGCCGAGGACCTCGACTGGATGCTGGAGCGGCTGCGCGCCGTCGGCACCCGGGAAGTGGTCGCGGTTCATCTCACCCGGCCCGAGCTTGGCATCCCCGTCGCCCGCGTGGTGATCCCCGGACTGGAAGCTCCGCACGATCACGAGCGCTACGTGCCCGGGCCGCGGGTGCGCGAGGTCCGCGGGGGACGGCGATGAAGGCCTGCGTGTTCGTCGGCCCGACCCTGCGCCCGGACGACCTGCCGCCGGCTGCCGAGATCGTCGCCCTGCCGCCGGTCGCCCAAGGCGACGTGTACCGCATCGCGCAAGGCCGGCCGCGCGCGATCGGGATCATCGACGGCTACTTCGAGGGCGTGCTCTCGGTCTGGCACAAGGAGATCCTCTGGGCGATGGCCGAGGGCATCCACGTGTTCGGCAGCGCCAGCATGGGGGCGCTGCGCGCCGCCGAGCTGCAGGCGTTCGGCATGCGCGGGATCGGCCGGATCTTCGAGGCTTATCGCGACGGCGAGCTCGAGGACGACGACGAGGTCGCGGTGATCCACGGGCCGCCCGAGACCGGCTACGTCGCGTTGTCCGAGGCCATGGTCAACATCCGCCGCACCCTGGCCGAGGCCGAGCTTGCCGGGGTGATCGAGCCGCCGACCCGAGATGCCCTGATCGGCATCGCCAAAGACCTGTTCTATCATGACCGCACATTCGACCATCTGCTCGATCGCGCCGCCGGGCCCTCGGTGCGGCCCCCGGCGATCGCGGCCTTGCGGGCCTGGTTGCCAAAGGGCCGGATCGACCAGAAGCGCGAGGATGCCCTTGCAATGATCGAGGACATGCAGGCGCTGCGGGCGAGCGAGCCCGAGCCCAAGCAGGTCGACTATGTCCTCGAGTGGACCGAGGCGTGGGACGACGCGACGGCGGCTACGGCGGCCTCGGGGGTGACCGGCGCCGGCGGGTCGGCGGCGTGGCTGAGCGACGATCGCGTGCTCGAGGAGCTGCGCCTCGAGGCCGAGACCCATGCCGCCGTGCGCTACCGGGCGCTGCTGCGGTTTCTCGCCGGGCGCGAAGCCAAGCGCCGCCGCCACGCGGTCGAGGCGGGCGTGTTGCGCGACGCGCTCGCTCGCCTTCGCGGTCGCCACGGCCTGTTCACCCGCCCTGCCCTCGATCGCTGGCTCGAGGCGAACAGGGTCGATGCCGGGCGACTCGAGCGGCTGGTCGAGGACGAGGTGCGGCTCGAGGCGGTCGGCGCGCTCGCCGCGCCCTCGCTGCCGGGACACCTGCTCGACGAGCTGCGCCTGCGCGACGAGTTCGTCCGATTCGCTGAGCGCGCCCGCGACAAGCAGGCCGTGCTCGAGGCGCCCGCGCTCGAGCATCCGGGCGCGGACGATGCGCGCCTGATGCCGCCCGCGATGCTGCGGGCCTGGTATTTCGAGCAGCGGCTCAATCGGCCGTTGCCCGACGATATCGACGCCGCCGCGCGCGAGCTCGGCTTCGCGGACCGGGCCGATCTCGATCGCGCGCTCGGCCGGGAATGGCTATAC
>JBOHKK010000122.1:0-16155 GCA_050729115.1 Geminicoccaceae bacterium
GTCGTGGCGTTCGCGGCGCGCCGGGGCGTCGCCGCGCCGGCGCTCGGTTCCGCGCTCGCCTATTACGACGGCTACCGATCCGCCAGGCTGCCGGCCAATCTGATCCAGGCGCAGCGCGACTACTTCGGCGCCCACACCTACGAGCGGGTCGACCGGCCGGGCAGCTTCCACAGCGACTGGTCGGCGGGTTGAGCCATGGTGATCGTGCTGATGGGCGTGAGCGGCTCCGGCAAGACCACGATCGGCAAGCTGCTCGCCAAAGAACTCGGCGCCGAATTCGCCGAGGGGGATGCCTATCACCCGCCCGAGAACGTCGCCAAGATGCGCCGTGGCATCCCGCTCGACGATGCCGACCGCCGGCCCTGGCTGGAGGCCCTGAGCGCGGCGATCGATCGCTGGCTGGCGGCGGGAAAGGCCGTCGTGCTCGCCTGCTCGGCGCTCAAGCAGAGCTATCGCGATCTGTTGGCAAACGGCCGTCCGGAGGTGCGCTTCGTGTACCTCGAGGGCGAGGAGGCGCTGATCCGGGCGCGGCTGGAGCAGCGCCGCGGCCACTACATGCCGCCCGGCCTGCTCAAGAGCCAGATCGCCACGCTCGAGGCGCCCGCGGATGCGATCACCGTCGACGTCGCCGGTGCGCCCGAGGCGATCGTGGCCGAGATCCTGAGCCTGCTCGGCAGGACTAGCTCGCGACCCGCAAAGCCAGCTTGAGCGCCGCATCGACCGTCGCGAGGCGGATCGCCGCCCGGTCCCCTGGGAACATCTCACGGGCGTGGCGGGTGGCCGTGCCGCGGCGCGCGACCGCCAGATGCACGAGGCCGACCGGCTTGCTCGGCGTGGCGCCCCCCGGGCCGGCGATCCCGGTGACCGCGATCGCCAGGTCGACATCGGTGCGGGCGAGCGCGCCTTCGGCCAGCGCGCGCGCGACCTCCTCGCTCACCGCACCGGCCCGCTCCAAAAGCGCGCCGGGCACGCCGAGCATCTCTGCCTTGGCGCGGTTGTCGTAGGTGACGTAGCCGCGCTCGACCACGCTCGAGGATCCCGGGATCTCGGTCAGGCAGGCGACGATCAGGCCGCCGGTGCAGGACTCGGCGGTGGTCAGGCGCCAGCCGCGCGCTGCGCAGGCGGCGAGCAGGCGGCGCGCCAGATCGAGGCTTTCCGCAGGAAAGGTCATGGCAACCAGGGGACGATGAGCCACAAGGCGGCTGCGGCGTAGATCCCGGCAACCACGTCGTCGAGCATCACGCCGAAGCCGCCGGTCACCGCCCGATCGATGAAGTTGGCCGGCCAGGGCTTGAGCACGTCGAGGATCCGAAACAGCAGGAATCCGAGCGCATAGACCAGCGGGTCGAGCGGCAACAGCGCCAGGGTCAGCCACTGCCCGACCACCTCGTCGATCACGATCGCCGGCGGGTCGTGGACACCGACCGCTTCCATGTACGCGTCCGCCGCCCAGATCCCGACGAAGAACACTGCCGCGCTGGCGAGCAGCACCAGGAGCGGCCCGCCGAGCCAGACCAGCAGGGCGGCGCAGGGCACGGCGGCGAGCGACGCCCAGCTGCCGGGGACGACCGGCAGAAGCCCCGAGCCGAACCAGGTGGCAAGCAGCATGGCGGGGTCGGTCGGGCGCACGCGCGCCCGCTGTTCGATCATCCATCATCTCCCATCAGGCGCACGGTCGCGACCGCCTGCGCGGCGATGCCTTCGCCGCGGCCGGAGAAGCCCAAGCCTTCCGTGGTGGTCGCCTTGACGCTGGCGCGGCGCGGCGGCAGCGCCAGAAGCTCGGCGACGCGCGCCGTCATGGCGGCGCGGTGCGGTCCGATCTTCGGCTGCTCGCAAATCAGCGTGACGTCGACGTGCTCGATGCGGCCGCCGGCCGCGGCGACCAGGTTGCGGGCGTGGCGGAGGAAAACGGCCGAATCGGCGCCGGCCCAGCGCGGATCGCTCGGCGGGAAGTGAGCGCCGATGTCGCCGGCGCCGAGGGTGCCGAGCAGCGCGTCGGTGAGCGCATGCAGCCCGACGTCGGCATCTGAATGGCCGACCAGGCGCAACGGGCAGGGAATGCGCACGCCGAGCAGAACCACGCCGTCACCGGGGGCCAGGCGATGGACGTCGAAGCCGAGCCCGGTGCGCGGGTGCCCGAAGGCGGCGAGCAGCCGCTCGGCACGGGCGAGATCGGGAGGCTCGGTGATCTTCATGTTGTCCTCGTCGCCTTCGACCAGCGCAACCCCGAGGCCGGCCGCCTCGGCCAGCGCGGCATCGTCGGTCACGGCGGCGCCGGCAAAGCGCCGGTGCGCTTCGATGATCCGCGCGTATGAGAACCCCTGGGGCGTTTGCGCCCGGTAAAGACCGGTCCGATCGAGCGTGCCCACGACCGCGCCGTCCTCCCCCCGCTTGAGCGTGTCGATCACCGGCAGCGCGGGCAGTGCGCCGGCATGGCTCAGGAGCGCATGCAGGACCCGGTCGATCAGGGCCGCACTGACCAGCGGCCGGACGCCGTCGTGGATCAGCACCCAGTCCGGCGGATCGTTGCCCAGGCTCTCCAGACCCAGGCCGACCGAGTCCTGCCGCGTCGCGCCGCCGGGCACCGGATCGAGCAGATCCAACCCGTCGGCGGCGGCGGCATAGAGCGCGGCATCGTCGGGGTGGACAACGACGCGAACCCGGTCGATCCCCGGATGCCGGCAGAAGCGCTCCAGGCAGTGGCGCAACAGCGGCCTGCCGGCGAGCGGCAGATACTGTTTGGGCCGGTCGCCGCAAAATCGCTCGCCGCGGCCGGACGCCACAACCAGCGCAACACACGTCGGCAACTCCGTCTCCACGGCCAGCTTGGTCGGACGCGCACCCTAAGGCGCCTGGCGGTTCCTGCCAAGCTCGTGGGAGGCTTGCCAACCGGCCGACCTCGGTCGTAGTCTGCCCAAGCGATGGGCAATCACGCTCATTGCGCAAGAAATAATCACCACGGGTGTGCCGGTTGCGTGGGCTACGATCAGATCGTCCTGAACGCCATGGCGAGCAGCGTGCTGGTGGTCGACGGCGCGCTGCGGATCATGTTCGTGAACGCGGCGGCGGAACAGCTGCTGGGGGCGAGCCGCAGCGTGCTCCTGCGGCGCCGGCTCGATGATCTGCTGCCGTTCGACAGCCCGCTGTTCGATCTCATGCGGCGCGTGCAGGAGGGAGGTCACAGCGTGTCCGATTACGGGGTCGATCTGCCCTTCAATCGCGGCGCGCCGCGCCTGATCGATCTGCACGTCTCGCCGTTGCCCGAGATGCCGAACGGCATCCTGGTGGTCCTGCACCCCTGCTCGGTCGCGCAGCGCCTCAATCGCCAGCTGATCCACCGCGGCGGCGCGCGCGCGGTGGCCGGGCTGGCGGCCACGCTCGCGCATGAGGTCAAGAACCCGCTGTCCGGCATCCGCGGCGCCGCGCAGCTGCTCGAGGCGAGCGTCGCCGAGGACGAGCGTCCGCTGATCCGTCTGATCTGCGACGAGACCGACCGCATCTGCGGCCTGGTCGACCACATGGAGCAGTTCGCCGACGGCCGGCTGATCGAGCGCGGCCCGGTCAACATCTACCTGGTGCTCGAGCACGTGCGGCGCTTGGCCGAGAGCGGCTTCGGGCGCGCGATCCGGTTCGACGAGCGCTACGACCCGTCGCTGCCGGCCGTCGACGGCAACCGCGACCAGCTGATCCAGGTCTTCCTCAACCTGGTGAAGAACGCCGCCGAGGCCGTGCCCCGCGAGGGCGGCGAGATCAGACTGTCGACCCAGTACACCCACGGGCTGTCGGTCCGGGTGGCCAACAGTCGCGAGCGGCTGGAGCTGCCGATTATGGTCCAGGTTCAGGACAACGGCCCCGGGGTCGGCGACGACATGGTCGGCCATTTGTTCGATCCGTTCGTGTCGAGCAAGCCGTCGGGGACCGGGCTGGGCCTTTCGCTCGTCGCCAAGATCGTGGGCGACCACGGCGGCGTGGTCGAGTTCGAGAACCTGGAACGGGGCGCGGTGTTCCGGGTCCGGCTGCCCGCCTATCGCGGCAGCGAGCGCCCCGACGGAGACCGCCCTGACGGAGACCGCCCTGACGGAGACCGCCCTGACGGAGACCCACATGGCTGAGCCGACGGTGATCGTGGCCGACGACGATGCCGGCATCCGGACCGTGATCTCGCGGGCGCTGTCCCGGGTGGGCTATCGGGTGCAGGCGACCGGCACCGCGGCGACCTTGTGGCGCTGGATCGAGGACGACACCGGCGAGGTGGCGATCCTCGACGTCGTGTTGCCGGACGAGAACACCCTCGATCTTCTGCCGCGGATCAAGCAGCGCCGGCCCGGTCTGCCGGTGATCATGATGAGCGCCCAGAACACGCTGTTGACCGCCGTGCGCGCGACCGAGCGCGGCGCCTTCGACTATCTGCCCAAGCCGTTCGACCTGGGCCAGCTCGTGACCATGGTCAAACGGGCGCTGGCCCTGCCGCGTACCGCCGCGTTCGTGCACGAGGAGCCGGCGCGGATCGAGGAACAGCTGCCGATCATCGGCCGCTCGCCCCCGATGCAGGAGATCTACCGGGTGGTCGCGCGCCTCGTCGGCACCGATCTCACGGTGATGATCAACGGCGAATCGGGGACGGGTAAGGAGCTGGTCGCCCAGGCGGTCCATGACTACGGCAAGCGCCGCAGCGGCCCCTTCATCGCGGTCAACATGGCGGCGATCCCGCGCGAGCTGGTCGAGAGCGAGCTGTTCGGCCACGAGAAGGGGGCGTTTACCGGCGCCAACGCGCGCAAGGTGGGCCGATTCGAGCAGGCCGAGGGCGGCACGCTGTTCCTCGACGAGATCGGCGACATGCCGCTCGAGGCCCAGACCCGGCTGCTGCGCGTCCTGCAATCCGGCGAGTTCATGCCGGTCGGCGGCCGCGTCCCGATCAAGGCGGATCTGCGGATCGTCGCGGCGACCCACCGGGAGCTGCGCCAGCTGGTCGGGCAGGGCCTGTTTCGCGAGGATCTGTTCTACCGCCTGAACGTCGTGCCGATCCGCCTGCCGCCGCTGCGCGAGCGCGCCGAGGACATCCCGGCGCTGGTCCAGCATTTCCTCAACAGCGCCCGCGCGGACGGGCTGCCGCCGAAGACCGTCGAGCCGGCCGCCATGGCGCGCCTCAAGGCCTACGACTGGCCCGGGAACGTGCGCGAGCTGGAGAACCTCGTCCGCCGCCTTACGGTCCTGTACGCTCAGGACACGATCGGTGCCGAGGTGATCGAGGCGGAGCTGCGCGAGGGTGCGCCCGTGCGCACCGCGTTGATCGACGTCGATGAGGCGGACGCCTTCGTCAGCACGGTCGCCCGCTATGTCGAGCACATCTTCGCGGGGCGCGACGGCCGGATGCCGCCGGCCGGTCTGTACGGCAGAATCCTACGCGAGGTGGAACGTCCGCTGATCGCGAGAGTGCTCACCGAGACCCGCGGCAATCAGCTCCGGGCCGCGGCCTTGCTGGGCGTCAATCGCAACACCTTGCGAAAAAAGATTCGCGAACTGGACATCGAGGTGATGCGCGGGCCACGATAGGGACCATGGAGCGACGAGCGGCCTTCGGACCCATGGCACGTTCTCTGGCCACCTCCCCGCGTCCGACCTGGGACCGGTTCATCGCCTGGCTGCGGCGGCCGGAGATCGGCGCCCGGCTCGCGCTGGTGCTGACGGCGGCGGCGACCCTGTCGGGGCTGGCGACCTACGTCGTCATTTCGGGCTGGCTCGGCATCGGCTCCGCGGCCGAGCTGGTGCTCGGTCTGTTGTACCTCGATCTGATCCTCCTGCTGCTGCTCGGCGTCCTGGTCGCGCGCCGCCTGGTCCAGCTGATCGTCGCCCGCCGTCAGGGCCTCGCGGGCTCGCGCCTGCACGCGCGCCTGGTCGCCCTGTTCAGCCTGGTCGCGGTCGCCCCGGCGATCGTCGTCGCGGTATTCTCGGTCGCCTTTCTGCACTTCGGCCTCGAAGCCTGGTTCAGCGAGCGCATCAGCGGCGCGCTCACCAACTCGCTCAATGTCGCCCAGGCCTATCTCGAGGAGCACAAGGAGGTGATCCGGGCCGACGCCCTGGCGATGGCCGCCGATCTCAACCGCGAGGGACCGGCCCTGATCGGCGACCCGGAAATGTTCCAGCGGCTGCTCGACGCCCAGGCGGCGCTGCGGGCGCTCACCGAGGCCATCGTCTTCTTGGGCAACGGCCAGGTGATCGCGCGCACGGGCTTGGGCTTCGTCCTCGAGCTGGAACGGGTGCCGCTGAACGCGTTCGAGCAGGCGGCCAATGGCGAGGTCGTGATCCTGACCAGCAACGCCGACGATCGGGTGCGCGCCCTGGTCCGGCTCGACAACTTCATCGACGCCTATCTGTACGTCGGGCGCTTCGTCGACGCCAGAGTGCTCGACTACATGGAACGGACGCGCCAGGCGATCGACGAATATCGTGCGCTCGAGATGCGCCGGGCGGGCATTCAGGTGACGTTCGCCATGATCTTCGGCGTGGTCGCCCTGTTGTTGCTGCTGGCCGCGGTGCGGGTCGGCCTCGCGTTCGCCAATCGGCTGGCGATGCCGATCTCGCGGCTGATCGCGGCGACCGATCGGGTGCGCGTGGGCGATCTCACGGCCTCGGTGCCGGAGGATGAGGAGGGCCACGAGATCGACCATCTCTCGCGGGCTTTCAACCGCATGACCGCGCAGCTGGCGAGTCAGCGGGCCGAGCTGATCAACGCCAACAATCAGTTGGACGAGCGGCGGCGGTTCACCGAGACGGTGATCGGCGGGGTGTCCGCGGGGGTGCTGGGGTTGGACAGCCAGGGCCGCATCACGCTGCCCAATCGATCCGCGGCCGATCTGACCGCGGCGACCCCCGACGAGCTGATCGGCCGCCCCCTGATCGCGGTGATTCCCGAGGTGGCAGGTCTGTTGGCCAGCGTGGCGACCGCGCCCGAGCGGCCGGCGGAGGCGCAGATCGAGCTGAAGCGGCCGGATGGCACCCACACGCTGCTCGCACGGGTTGCCGCGCAGCACGACGGCTCGACCATCACCGGCTACGTCGTGACCTTCGACGACATCACCGAGCTCCTGGCCGCGCAGCGGAAGGCGGCCTGGGCGGAGATCGCAAGGCGGATCGCCCATGAGATCAAGAACCCGCTGACCCCGATCCGCCTGTCGGCCGAGCGTCTCCAGCGCAAGTACCTGCCTCAGATCGAGGACGGCCGGGATGCTTTCGCCAACAGCACCAACACCATCATCCGCCAGGTCGACAGCATCGGCCGTCTGATCAACGAGTTTTCCGCCTTTGCCCGGATGCCGGCACCGGTGTTCGCCTGGGAGTCGGGACGGGAGCTGGTGCGCCAGGCGGTGCATCTGCAGCAGGGCGCCCGACCGGAGGTCCGCTTCGAAACGAAGCTTCCAGAGGCCGACGTTCGGTTGTATTGTGACTCCCAGCAGGTGGCTCAGGCGTTGACCAATCTGTTGCAGAATGCGGTTGAGTCGGTGCTTGAGCGGATCAAGCAGCAAGGGGACGGGGCGACTCCGGGCTGGGTCATGGTCAAGCTGCTCGAGACTCAGGACCGGTGCCTGATCGAGGTGCACGACAATGGCGGGGGCATGCCCGAGCCGACCGAGCGACTGACCGAGCCTTACGTGACGATGCGGGCGAGTGGCACCGGTCTCGGTCTCGCGATCGTCAAGAAGATCATGGAGGAGCACGGCGGCAGCTTGGCCCTCCGCAACCGCACCGCCGGCGGGGCCTGCGCGGCGCTGGCGTTTCCAGCGTTCGGAGCGCCCCACGAGGCCGCGGCCGAATGACCTCAACCGATGGCCCGCGAACCCCGCCGCGGCGCCGACATGTGTGCTGAGCCGGAATGACGGCAGACGTTCTGATCGTTGACGATGAACCCGAGGTGCGCGACGCGATCGCCGCCATTTTGGGCGATGAGGGCTACGAGGTGCGCCACGCCGGCGACGGCGGCTCCGCGCTCGCAGAGATCGAGGCGCGTCCGCCGGGCGTCGCGTTGCTGGACATCTGGCTCGAAGGGTCGGACCTGGACGGTCTGGAAGTGCTGGATCGGGTGCGGCGGAGCCATCCCGACGTGCCGGTGATCGTGATCAGCGGCCACGGCACCATCGAGACCGCGGTCAACGCCATCAAGAATGGCGCCTACGATTTCCTCGAGAAGCCCTTCAACGCCGACCGTCTTCTGGTGTTGATCGAGCGCGCTCTGGAGGCGGCGCGCCTCAAGCGCGAGAATGCCGAGCTGAAGCTCAAGCTGGGCGACGAGCGCGAGCTGATCGGCAAGTCGCCGGCCATTCAACAGGTGCGCACCGCGATTCACCGGGTCGCGGCGACCGGCTCGCGGGTGCTGATCGCCGGGCCGCCCGGGGTCGGCAAGGAGGTGGTCGCGCGCCTGATCCACGCCAGCTCGCGGCGCGCCGATGCGCCGTTCGTGGTGATCAACGCCGCGACCATGGCGCCGGAGCGCATGGAGGTCGAGCTGTTCGGCTGCGAAGCCGGCTTTTTGGGCCCCGGGATGCCGCGCCGGCTCGGCACCTTCGAGCGCGCCCACGGCGGCACGCTGCTGCTCGACGAAGTCGCCGACATGCCGCTCGAGACCCAGGGCAAGATCTTGCGCGTGCTTCAGGAGCAGAGCTTCATCCGTCTGGGCGGGCAGCGCCGGATCCAGGTCGACGTCAGAGTCATCGCCGCGAGCAACCGCGACCTGCAGGCCGAGATCGCGGCGGGCCGGTTCCGCGAGGATCTGTACTATCGCCTGAACGTCGTGCCGATCCGGGTGCCGCCGCTGTCGGAGCGGCGCGCCGACATCCCCATGCTCGCCGAGTATTTCATGGCGCGGGCTGCCGAAACGTCCGGCCTCCCGGTGCGGCGGCTGTCGCCGGAGGCCCAGGCGCTGCTGCAGTCGGCGGACTGGCCGGGCAACGTGCGCCAGTTGCGGAACGTTCTGGAGTGGCTCTTGATCATGGCGCCGGGAGAAGTCAAGACCGAGATCGGGGTGGAGTGTCTGCCCCCGGACTTCGTCGAGGCGGCCACGGCGGGGCTGAGCCCGACGGCGAACGGCGAGCTGATGGTTCTGCCCATCCGGGAGGCGCGCGAGCATTTCGAGCGGGCCTATCTGCAGGCCCAGCTCGAGCGCTTCAGCGGCAACATCTCGCGCACCGCCAGCTTCGTCGGCATGGAGCGCTCGGCGCTGCACCGCAAGCTGAAGACCTTGCACCTCCACACTGACGACTGAGCGTCGGCCGGCAGCCGGGCGGCCCTGAGCCATGAAGGTCATCGTGTGCGGTGCGGGCCAGGTCGGTTACAACATCGCCCGCTACCTGGCGGGGGCCGGCAACGACGTCACGGTGATCGACCAGCGCCCCGAGCTCACCCAGAAGATCGGCGAGAGCCTGGACATTCAGGCGATCACCGGTTTCGCCTCGCATCCCGAGGTGCTCGCGCAGGCCGGCGCCGAGGATGCCGAGGTGCTGATCGCGGTCACGCTCGCCGACGAAGTCAACATGGTCGCCTGCCAGGTCGCCCACTCGCTGTTCAACGTCCCGACCAAGATCGCGCGCGTCCGTCACCAGAGCTACCTGCAGAGCCGTTGGCAGGACCTGTTCCGGCGGGAGCACCTGGCCATCGACGTGATCATCTCGCCGGAGCAGGAGGTGGCGCGTGCGGTGGTCCGGCGGCTGGAGGTGCCGGGCGCCACCGAGGTGACGCCGTTCGCGGACGACCGGGTGCGCCTGATCGCGACCCGCTGTGGGCCCGACTGCCCGATCCTGGACACCCCGCTGCGGCAGCTGACCTTTCTGTTTCCCGACCTGCATCTCAGGTGTGTCGGCATCACCCGCGGCGATCGCTTCTTCGTGCCGACCGGGGACGACCATCTGATCGCCGGTGACGAGGTCCATTCGGTGGTCGAGACCAGCCACGTCGGCCGCGCCATGCGCGCCTTCGGCCACGAGGACCGGGTCGCCGAGCGGATCGTGATCACCGGCGGCGGCAACGTCGGCCTGTTCCTGGCGCAGCAGCTGGAGACGAGCCGGCCCCACGTCTCGATCACCCTGATCGAGAGGAACCAGGAACGCGCCCGCTTCGTCGCCGACAAGCTGACCCGCACGGTGGTCCTGAACGGCGACGCGCGCGATCCGGAGATCCACGAGGAGGCCAATCTGCGCATGGCGGAGGCGATCGTCAGCGTCACCAACGACGACGAGGTGAACATCATGGCGGCGCTGCTCGCCAAGCGCCTCGGCTGTCCGCAGGCGCTCACGCTGGTCAACAACAACGCCTACGCGCCCCTGCTCGGCTCGCTCGGGATCGACGTCGTGATCAATCCGCGCGAGACCACCGTCTCCACCATCCTGCAGCACGTGCGCCGCGGCCGGATCAAGTCGGCGCATTCGCTGCGCTACGGCGAGGCCGAGGCGTTCGAGGCCGAGGCGCTGGAGACCTCGCCCCTGGTCGGCGAGACCCTGGACGAGGCGCGCCTGCCGAGCGGGGTGATCGTCGGCGCCATCTTGCGCGACGACGAGCTGATCATGCCGCGGGCCGACACCGTGATCCGCGCGCACGATCGGGTGATCGTGGTGGCGCGCGCCGCCCTGGTGAAGAAAGTCGAAAAGCTGTTCGCCGTTCGACTGGACTATTTCTAGGACTGACCGAGGGCCAGGGGAGCCGCCGATGGCACGCATCGCCTACGTCAATGGTCGCTACCGTCCGCTGCAGAGCGAGGCGGTCGCGCCCGAGGACCGCGGCTATCAGTTCGCCGATGGCGTGTACGAGGTGATCAAGGTGCTGAGCGGCCGGTTCCGTGAGCTCGAGCGCCATCTCGACCGGCTGCAGCGCTCACTCGCCGCGATCGAGATCGCGCCGCCGATGCCGCGCCGCGCTCTGGTCAGCGTGCTGGCCGAGACCCTGCGGCGCAACCGGCTCTCGGACGCGCTCGTGTATGTCCAGGTCAGTCGCGGCACCGCCCCGCGCAATCACCCGTTCCCCAAGCGGGCCCGGCCGTCGCTGGTGGTGACGGTGCGCCGGCCGACCTTTCCCGGCGAGCGGGAGCGCGAGGAGGGGGTCGGCGTGATCACCCTGCCCGATCTGCGCTGGGGGCGCTGCGACATCAAGTCCATCGGCCTTCTCCCCAATGTGCTCGCGCGCCAGAGCGCCGCCGCGGCCGGCTGCCGCGAGGCCTGGCTGCTCGACCGCGACGGCAAGGTGACCGAAGGATCGGCATCCAACGCCTACATCGTCGATGGCGCCGGACGCCTGATCACGCATCCGCTCGGCGCGCGCATCCTGGGCGGCATCACCAGGTCGGTGGTGCTGGAACTCGCCCGCCACGAGGGCATCGAGGTGGTGGAGCAGCCGTTCTCCCTGGACGAGGCCCACCAGGCGCGGGAAGCGGCGCTTTCCAGCACCAGCGCCTGGCTGCTGCCGGTGACGTCGATCGATGGTCGGCCGGTCAGCAACGGCATGCCCGGACACGTGGTGCGGCGGCTCATGGCCCGCTACGCTGCGCATCTGGGGGTGGTCTGAGTGGTCGTTATGGCTCCCGTGGCAATCTTGGTTGATCTCCTTGCGTTAATGTGCTGGCTATCGGCTATACTGGCCCGCGATCCTGGCGCCAGGACAGGTCGCGTCGCTGGTGGCACGGCCGCGTGGCCGGTGGCCCCAGGTTGGCGGTGGCGCACGTGGGGTCACGACAAGCGGGAGGCCATTGCACGACCAGCGCCCGGGCCGGAAACTAAAAGAAGGGGTCAGCCCAATGTCCACCGAGAAGACGCAGAACGTGCAGGACGTCTTCCTCAATCACATTCGCAAGAACAAGATCCCCGTCACGATCTTCCTGATCAACGGGGTCAAGTTGCAGGGAGTGGTCAGCTCGTTTGATAATTTCTGCCTGCTTCTGCGGCGAGATGGGCATGTTCAGCTGGTCTACAAGCATGCGGTGTCGACGGTGATGCCTGCGGCCGTCGTGCGTCTCTATGAGCCGAGCGCCGAAGAAGCCCCTGCTCCCCCTAGCTGACGGCGGACCGCTCCCAGAGCGATCACCGGTCGCCGGGCCGCGCACGCGCACCCTGGTGGTGGGAATTGCAGGGCTGCGGGAGCCGGGAGGTCGGCGCACCGACGCCGGTCGTCTGGCGGAGGCGGTCGGCTTGGCCGCGGCGATCGATCTCGAGGTGGTCGCGACCGAGACCGTCGCCGTGCGTCGGCCGCGCCCGGCGACGCTGTTCGGGTCCGGCTGGGTGCGCACGATCGGCGACATGGTCGCCGCCGAGCGGATCGATCTGGTCGTGGTCGATGCCGCGCTGAGCGCCGTCCAGCAGCGCAACCTCGAGCGGGCCTGGTCGTGCAAGGTCATCGATCGCACCGGCCTGATCCTCGAGATCTTCGGCGCCCGGGCCAGAACCAGGGAAGGGCGCCTTCAGGTCGAGCTGGCTGCGCTCACCTATCAACGCTCGCGCCTGGTGCGCTCGTGGACCCACCTCGAGCGCCAGCGCGGCGGCTTCGGATTTCTGGGCGGCCCCGGCGAGTCCCAGATCGAGCTCGACCGCCGCCGGATCGACGATCGGATCATCCGGATCCGCCGCGATCTCGACGCGGTCAAGCGGACCCGTGGCCTGCACCGCGCGGCGCGCGGTCGGGTGCCGTACCCGGTGATCGCCCTGGTCGGCTACACCAATGCCGGCAAGTCCACGCTGTTCAATCGCTTGACCGGCGCCAGCGTGAGCGCGCAGGACCGGCTGTTCGCCACGCTCGACCCGACCATGCGTTTGATCGACCTGGGCTCGGGCCAGCCGGGGATCCTGTCCGACACGGTCGGTTTCGTCGCCGATCTGCCGACCGACCTCGTCGCGGCCTTTCGCGCCACCCTGGAAGAGGTGCGGACCGCCGACGTGGTGCTCCACGTGCGCGACGTCGCCCATGGCGAAAGCGCGGCGCAACGCGAGGACGTCCTCGAGGTTCTGAAGAGCCTCGACCTCGCGGGCCTGGCCGACGAGGGGCGACTGCTGGAGTTCTGGAACAAGCTCGACCTGGTGGCGCCCGAGGACCGGCTTCAGCTGCAGACCGCTGCCATCCGCCAGGCGAATGCGATCTGCGGCTCGGCGCTCACCGGCGAGGGCCTCGACGATCTGCGGGCGGCGCTGGACCGGCACCTGTCGGCTTCGACGCGCACCGTCGAGCTGGAGCTCGACAGTGCCGACGGCGAGCGTCTCGCCTGGCTGTACCGCCACGGCACGGTTCTCGACCGCCGCGACGCCGACGGCCGGACCAGGATCCGGGTGGCCCTCGCGCCCGTCCAGCACGCCCGTCTGGGGCCATGGCTCGCGGCCGGCACGATCACCGAAGCAGCGCTTGAAAACGTTCCAGGCGGGCGTTGACACGACCGGCGTCGCCTCCTATATGCCGGCTAGCACTCACCGAGTTAGAGTGCTAACAAGCCACCAGCCCAATCGAATGGATCACAGCGTGTAGGCTCAACGCGCGGAGGAGCTCATGACAATCAAGCCGTTGCACGACCGGGTCGTGGTTCGCCGGATCGAGGAAGAGGAACGCACGCCGGGCGGCGTGATCATTCCCGATACCGCCAAGGAGAAGCCGATGCAGGGCGAGGTGCTGGCGGTCGGTCCCGGCGCCCGCGACGAGAGCGGCAAGCGGATCGAGCCGGATGTCGCCCCGGGCGACACGATCCTGTTTGGCAAGTGGTCGGGCACCGAGGTCAAGATCGACGGCGAGGAGCTGTTGATCATGAAGGAGTCCGACATCATGGGGATCATCGAGCACGGCGCCAAGGCCAGCAAGGCGGCCTGAGGGGCGCAAGGACAACTGGAGCTGAGGAGGCCTCGAAAGAATGGCTGCCAAGGACATCAAGTTCAACACCGACGCGCGCAGCAAGATGCTGCGGGGCGTCGACACCCTGGCCGACGCGGTCAAGGTGACGCTCGGCCCCAAGGGCCGCAACGTTATCCTCGAGAAGTCGTTCGGCGCGCCCCGGATCTCCAAGGACGGGGTGACCGTCGCCAAGGAGATCGAGCTCTTCGACAAGTTCGAGAACATGGGCGCGCAGATGCTGCGCGAGGTCGCCAGCAAGACCTCGGACGAGGCGGGTGACGGCACCACCACGGCCACGGTGCTCGCCCAGGCGATCGTGCGCGAGGGCGCCAAGGCGGTGACCGCCGGGATGAACCCGATGGACCTCAAGCGCGGCATCGACCTGGCGGTCCAAGCCGTGGTCGAGGACATCAAGAAGCGCTCGAAGACGGTCTCGACCGAGTCCGAGGTCGCCCAGGTCGGCACCATCTCGGCGAACGGCGACCAGAGCATCGGCGAGATGATCTCCGAGGCGATGCAGAAGGTCGGCAAGGAGGGCGTGATCACGGTCGAGGAGGCCAAGGGTCTGGCCACGGAGCTCGAGGTGGTCGAGGGGATGCAGTTCGATCGCGGCTATCTGTCGCCCTACTTCATCACCAACGCCGAGAAGATGTCGGTCGAGCTCGAGGAGCCGTTCATCCTGCTCCACGAGAAGAAGCTCTCGGGCCTGCAGCCGCTGCTGCCGGTGCTCGAGCAGATCGTGCAGGCGGGCCGGCCGCTTCTGATCATCGCCGAGGACGTCGAGGGCGAGGCGCTGGCCACGCTCGTGGTCAACAAGCTGCGCGGCGGCCTCAAGGTGGCGGCGGTCAAGGCGCCGGGCTTCGGCGATCGGCGCAAGGCGATGCTCGAGGACATCGCGATCCTGACCGGCGGCCAGGTGATCAGCGAGGACCTCGGGATCAAGCTCGAGCACGTCACCACCGACATGCTCGGCAAGGCCAAGCGGGTCCTGATCTCCAAGGAGGAGACCACGCTCGTCGACGGCGCCGGCGAGAAGAAGTCGATCGAGGGCCGCTGCGGCCAGATCCGCGCGCAGATCGAGGAGACCACCTCGGACTACGACCGCGAGAAGCTGCAAGAGCGCCTCGCCAAGCTGGCCGGCGGCGTCGCGGTGATCAAGGTCGGCGGCGCGACCGAGGTCGAGGTCAAGGAGAGAAAGGACCGGGTCGACGACGCCCTGCACGCCACGCGGGCGGCGGTCGAGGAGGGCATCGTCGCCGGCGGCGGCGTGACCCTGCTCTATGCGGCCAAGGCGCTCGACAGCCTCAAGCCCGGCAACGACGACCAGCGGGTCGGCATCGACATCGTGCGCCGGGCTCTGGCCTGGCCGGCGAAGCAGATCGTCATCAACGCCGGCGCCGACGGCTCGATCGTCGTGGGCAAGCTGGCCGAGAAGAACGACTTCAACTACGGCTACGACGCCCAGAACGATCAGTTCGTCGACATGTTCAAGGCGGGCATCGTCGACCCGACCAAGGTCGTGCGCACCGCTCTTCAGGACGCTGCTTCGATCGCGGGTCTGTTGATCACGACCGAGGCGATGATCGCCGAGAAGCCGAAGCGGGAGTCGGCTGGCGGCGGTGGCGGCATGCCCGGCGGCATGGGCGGCATGGGCGACATGGACTACTGAGCCCAGCCAACCTTACGAGAGACGGGGCTGCTCCTTCGGGAGCGGCCCTTTTTCTTGCTCGGCCAAAGATCCGACCCCAAGATCATTGTCGGAACTCGATCCTGTGGTTGGAAGCGAAACGGTCGGGCATGGAATCGCTGCCGTTGCTCAATGCCATCGCTCTGCTGGCCGTCGGGGGTGTGGTCGGTTGCGCTCTGAGCGGCCTGATGCGCATCTCGGGCCGTCAGCGAAGGGCACGCGACGAGATTGCCCGAGACATATCCGAAATCGATGGGTTCAAGCGCGCCTTCGATCGAGTGACCGAAGCGGATCGAGCTGAAGAAATACCAATAAGCTGACCGAGCGCCTCGTTAGACCGATCCCACAAAGTCCTGACCTACGGGATCGGTATCGCGCGCGGGGTTGGTTGGTCGGCCGCGCGCCCCAAAAAGAAGGATGATGCCGGGCGAACAAAGGTTCAAACTTTGTGAGCCTGGTATTAGATCTCCCAGGGGGACCAGGGCCCTGCTGGTCGGAGTTTCGCGGCGCGGCTTCGACCAGCTATTGCGCGAGCGCCTGGGCGAGGTCGGCGATCAGGTCGCCCTGGTCCTCGATCCCGGCCGAGAGGCGGAGCAGATTGGGCGGCACGCCGGTCACAGCACCCT
>JBOHKK010000123.1:0-16147 GCA_050729115.1 Geminicoccaceae bacterium
CCCGTAGCGCAGCCGCCGGCGCTCCCACTCGATCAGGGCCGCGGCGGGGTCCGGGGCGGCGAGCGCCGGAGCCAGGGTCAGCGCATCGAGCCCGGCCTTGGTCACGCCCATCCCGGCGTGCGGCCGGGCGACGAACGCCGCATCGCCGAGCAGGATCACGCGGCCGAACACGAGGCGCGGGCTCGCGAGGTCGTAGATCGCCTGGATGAACGGCTGCTCCGTCAGCAGGACGACCTCTGCGCAACAGGGCGCCAGCAGCGTCCTGGCGTCGGCGCGCAGCCCGGCCACGGCGTCAGGCGCGACCTGCCCGGGCGGGATCGAGAGGTCGTGGCGCCGGCCGTCCCGCCCCGTCAGCAGCCGCGGCAGGCCCGCCTTCTCGTCCGCGGGCCGGTACCACACGACGTTGTAGCGGCGCCGCCCCGGCAGGGTCGACTCGTCCGCCCCCGATACCGGATAGCCGAGCATCTGCTCGCCCGCCGGCAGGCAGAACGCCAGGCGGTCGCCGAGGACCGCGCGCGCCGCGACCGACATCGCGCTCTCCTCGATCAGCGCCCGCCATGCGACGTAGCCCGCGTAGCCCGGCTCGAGATCGGGCAGCAGCTGGCGGCGGATGGTCGAGCGGATGCCGTCGGCACCGATCAGCCAGTCGGCGCGCTCGCGCCGCCCGTCGGCGAGGCGAACGGTGACCCCGTCTGCGTCCTGCTCGAAGCTCTCGATCGCGCTGCCGGCGTGATAGCGCTCGTCCGGAACGGCCTCGCGGAGCAGCCGGTAGAGCCGGTCCCAGGACATCATCACCTGAGGCAGGGGGTGCGCGCCCAACACCGTGCCGTCGCGATTCAGGGTGATGCGGCCAGCCACGCGCACGCCGATGGTCTGACCAGGCGCCGCCCCCGCCTGGGCGAGCGCGTCGAACAGCTCCGGGTGCGGCACGATGCCGGTGCCGCGGCTGGCGAGCGCCTCGCCGGAGCGCTCGAACACGTCGGCCGCAAAGCCCTGGCGGTGCAGCAAGGCGCCTGCGAACAGGCCGGCGATCGAGCCGCCCGCCACGATCACGCGGCCGCGCTCAAGGGTACCTCGTCCGCTCATCGCGCTGTCGCTCCGCCTCCCCGGTCCGTCATAGCGAGCGCCCCGCGCCCAAGGCAAGCGCGGGGCCGATCCGCGAGCGCCCGCAGGGGGCGGCGCGAACGCCTTGCGGACGCCCGCCGCGCCGGGGCACCATGGGCGGAAGAGACGTGCCGCCCGTCGAGCGCACGTCGGGGCAACGGAGGGGGACCAGCGACATGAGTGCGATCCGGTTCAATCACCTCAGCATCAGCGCCAAGAACCTGGAGGAATCGCTCCGCTTCTACGAGGAGATGTTCGGTCTGGAGCGGATTCCCACCTACGATTTCGGCTTCAAGACCCAGTACCTGCGCTGTGGCCCGCAGCAGCTGCACATTTTCGAGCTCGAGGACAGCGTGCCGGTCCGTCAGCACTTCGCGCTCGACGTCGACGACTTCGCGGCGGTCTATCGCGCCGCCAAGGCGCGCGGCGTGCTCGATTCCGAGACCTTCTACAACTGCATGTACGAGCTGCCCGACGGCGCGGTCCAGATGTACCTGCGCGACCCCGCCGGCCACATGATCGAGGTCGACTGGCCGGACGTCACGACCCTCGATCGCAGCGCGTTCCCCGAGCTGAAGAAGCTGAGCGATCGCGTGCCGCAGACCGGCGAAGCGCTCGAGGCGACCTTGTACCTCGATCGCCGGAATGCCCGAGCCCCGGCCGGTTGACAGGTAGTCCGCCGCCGGTAGAGTCGAATCCCAATTCAAAGAAGGGGCTGGGAGGCCCTTTGGGAGCGAGGGATCCGTGAAGTCGGCAGCCTTTGCGTACGTCAGGGCCGCATCGCTCGATCAGGTCTTCGATCTCCTGGTCCGGTACGGCGAGGACGCGCGCGTGCTGGCGGGCGGCCAGAGCCTGATCGCCTCCCTCAACCTCCGGCTGTCGGCGCCCGCGGTTCTGATCGACATCAACGGGCTCTCGGAGCTCGCCGGGATCGCGGTCGAGGACGGCATGGTTCGGATCGGCGCGCTCACGCGCCAGCGCGTCATCGAGGACTCGAGCGCGATCGCGAAGGGCGCCCCGCTGCTCCACATGGCGATGCCGTACATCGCGCATCCGGCGATCCGCAACCGCGGCACGCTCGGCGGCAGCATCGCGTATGCCGATCCGGCGGCCGAGCTGCCGGCCTGCGCCGTGGCGCTCGGCGCAACGATCGAGCTGCGCGGGCCGGACGGGACGCGCGCGGTCGAGGCGGCGGCATTCTTCCGTGGCCTGTACGAGACGGACCTGCGTGCGGGCGAGCTGGTCTCGGCCGTGACCATCCCGAGGTTCGGGCCCGGCCAGCGCAGCGCGTTCGCCGAGCTCGCCCGTCGCCACGGCGACTACGCCATCATCGGCCTCGCCGGGCACGCGCGGGTCGACGGGACCGCGCTTTTTGACGTGCGACTGGTGTTATTCGGCGTCGGCGGGCAGCCGGTGCGGGCGACCGCCGCTTCTGCCGCGCTCGAAGGGCGCGCGATCGACCAGGCGGCGGTGGCGGCCGCGCAGGATGCGCTCGCCGAGGATCTGGACCCGAGCGCGGACCTGCACGCCGGCGCCGCGACCAAGCTGCACCTCGCCCGGGTCCTCACCGCCCGGGTGGTCGGACAGCTGTGGGGAGAGGCGCGGTGATCGATCGGCTGGTGGAGGTCACGATCACCGTCAACGGCGAGCCCGTGAGCCGCCGGGTCGAGGCGCGCCAGCATCTGGTCGACTTCCTGCGCGAGGAGCTGCAGCTCACCGGCTCGCACGTCGGCTGCGAGCACGGCGTGTGCGGCGCCTGCACGGTCCGGGTCGAGGGGCAGATCGTGCGCGGCTGCCTGATGCTCGCGGCGCAGGCGGACGGGCTGCGGGTCGACACGATCGAAGGCCTCGCCGAGAGCGGCGAGATCGCCGATCTCCAGGACGCGTTCCTCGAGCGCAACGCGCTGCAGTGCGGCTACTGCACCCCGGGCATGCTGCTCACCGCGGCGGAGCTGCTGGCGACGCGGCCGCGCCCGAGCCGCGCCGAGATCCGCGCGTACCTGTCGGGCAACTACTGCCGGTGCACCGGCTATCAGGCGATCGTCGACGCGATCGAGGCGGTGGCCGAAAAGCGGCAAGGGAGGCTCAGGTGAGCAACGGCGCGCCAGGCTCCAGCGGCGTCTCGGTCCTCGACCGGCCGAACAGCTACATCGGCCGCAGCGTGCCTCGGCCGAACGCGCGCCGGCTGCTGCACGGGCGCGGCCAGTTCGTCGACGACATCGTGCTGCCGCGCCTGGCGCACGTCGCCTTCTTGCGCAGCCCGTTCGCCCATGCGCGGATCAGGAGCATCGAGACCGCCGCGGCCATGGGCAGCCCCGGCGTGATCCGGGTGGTGACCGGCGCCGAGATCGCCGAGCTCTGCACGCCCTGGGTCGGCGTGCTCGCGCACCTTCAGGGGATCAAGTCGGCGCCGCAGCATCCGCTCGCCATCGATCGCGCCTGCTGGCAGGGCGAGGCGGTGGTGGCCGTGGTCGCGACCAGCCGGCGCGCCGCCGAGGACGCGCTCGAGCTCATCGCGGTCGACTTCGAGGAGCTGCCCCCGGTCACCGACATGGAGAGCGCGCTCGATCCGGCCACGCCGGTGATCCATCCCGAGCTCGGCGACAACCTGACCTTCGAGCGCAAGCTGGAGGTGGGCGACGTCGACGGCGCGTTCGCGAACGCGGCGGCGGTGGTCGAGCACACCTTCCATTTCGGCCGCCACACCGGGGTCACCCTGGAGCCGCGCGCGATCCTCGCCGACTACGATCCGGCCGAGCATCGTCTCACGATCTACCACTCGTTCCAGGCGCCGCACATGATGCAGGACATCGTCGCGCGCCATCTCGACATCCCCGCGGCCAACGTCCGGGTGATCTGCCGCGACGTCGGCGGCTCGTTCGGCATCAAGGTGCACATCTACCCGGACGAGATGGCGACCGTGGCGCTGAGCATGCTGCTGCGGCGCCCGGTGAAGTTCGTCGCCGACCGGCTGGAATCCTTCGTCTCCGACATCCACGCCCGCGACCACCGGGTGAGGGGGCGGATCGCGCTCGGCGCCGACGGCGGGATCGCCGCGATCGAGATCGACGATTTGACCGGCATCGGCCCTTACTCGGTCTATCCCCGCACCAGCGGGATCGAGGCCAATCAGGTGGTCACCCTCACCGGCGCTACCTATCGGCACCAGAGCTACCGCGCCCGCGCCCGCGTCGTGCTCCAGAACAAGAACGTGATGTGCCAGTACCGCGCGGTCGGCCATCCGATCGCGGTCGCGGTGACCGAAGCGCTGGTCGATTCCGGGGCGCGCGCGCTCAAGATGGACCCGGCCGAGGTCCGCCGCCGCAACCTGATCCCGGACGACGCCTACCCGTACACCAACGCCTGGGGCATGAAGTTCGAGCGCCTCTCGCATCACAGGGCGCTCGCCAAGCTGCTCGAGATGATGGACTACGAGGCGCTGCGGGCCGAGCAGGCGCGTTTGCGCGCGCACGGCGTCTTGCGCGGTATCGGGCTTGCCGCGTTCGTCGAGGTCACCAACCCGAGCGCCGCTTTCTATGGCGTCGGCGGCGCCCGGATCTCGGCGCAGGACGGCTGCACCGCCCGCCTCGATGCGAGCGGCGCGCTGGTGATCCAGATCAGCGTGACCGAGCAGGGCCAGGGCACCGAGGCGGTCATGGCCCAGGTCGCGGCGAGCGCGTTTGGGGTGCCGCTCGAGCGCGTGCGGGTGATCTCGGGCGACACCGACAACACGCCCTACGGCGGCGGCACCTGGGCCTCGCGCGCGGCCGGCATCGGCGGCGAGGCGACCTTGCAGGCGGCCGTGGCGCTGCGCCGTAACGTGCTGGATGTGGCCGGCAAGCTCCTGCAGGCGGCGCCCGAGAGCCTCGACATCCGGGACGGCGCGGTCGTCGACGCCGAGGATGGCCGCGACCGCTTGGCGCTCGAGGAGCTGGCTCGGATCGCTTATTTCCGCCCCGACACCCTGCCCGAAGGGGTCAGGCCCGAGCTGATCGCCACGCGCCACTTCGTGCCGCGCGCCTACCCCTTCGCGTTCACCAACGGCATCCAGGCCTCGTACCTCGAGGTCGATGTCGAGAGCGGATTCGTGACCCTGCTCAAGCACTGGGTGGTCGAGGACTGCGGCACGGTGATCAACCCGCAGCTGGTCGACGAGCAGATCCGCGGCGGCGTGGTGCAGGGGATCGGCGGTGCGCTGTTCGAGGAATGCATCTACGATGCCGGCGGCCAGCTGCGCAACGGCAACATGGCCGACTACCTGGTGCCGATGGCTGCGGAGATGCCGGACATCGAGGTCGGCCACGTCGTGAGCCCGACCGCGGAATCGGAGCTCGGCGCCAAGGGCGCCGGCGAGGCGGGGACCGGCGGCGCGCCGGGCGCGATCATGAACGCGATCAACGACGCGCTCGCGCCTGTGGGCGTCGTCGTCACCGCGCAGCCCGCGACGCCGGCGCGCATCCTGCGCGCTCTCGGCAAGGTGGACTGAGGTTGCACGCAACCGGCCCGGCGCCGGCTGCACAGGGAGGTAAGGAGCATGACCAAGACACCCTCAATCAGGATATCGAGGGCGATTCCCAAGACGGTCCGACGCAAGGTGCTGCGCAGCGCGGTGATTGCTGCCAGCGCCGTGGCCATGGTTGCGGCCTCGGGGGCGTGGCCCGAGGCCGCGCGCGCGCAGGAAGATCCGATCAGGATCGGCTTCAGCATGGCGCTGACCGGCGGTCTCGCCGGCGCCGGCAAGCCTGCGCTGATCGCCATGGAGATCTGGCGCGACGACATCAACGCGCAAGGCGGGCTGCTCGGCCGGCCGGTCGAGTTCGTCTATTACGACGATCAGACCCAGCCCGCGAACGTGCCGAAGATCTACACCAAGCTGCTGACCGTCGACAACGTCGACCTGGTCGTCTCCGGCTACGGCACCAACCTGACCGCGCCGGCCATGCCGATCATCATGCGCCATGGCATGGCGTTCATGAGCCTGTTCGCGCTCGCCGCCAACGAGCAGTTCGACTACGACCGCTATTTCCAGATCATGCCGGCCGGCCCCGAGCCGAAGGAAGACTGGTCGCGCCCGTTCATCAAGCTGGCCACGGACCAGGGTCTCGAGACGATCGCTCTGGTCGGGGCCGATGCGGAGTTCGCCCAGAACGCCGTCGAGGGCGCGCGCACCAATGCCGAAGCGGCCGGCCTCGAGATCGTCTACGACGAGTCCTATCCGCCGAATACCGTGGATTTCACCCCGATCATCCGGGCCATTCAGGCGACCAATCCCGACGTCGTCTTCGTCGGGTCGTACCCGCCCGATTCGGCCGGCATGGTGCGGGCGGCCAATGAGCTGAACCTTCAGACCAAGCTGTTCGGCGGCGGCATGGTCGGTCTGCAGTACGCGAGCCTGCTGACCAGCCTCGGGCCGATGCTGAACGGCATCGTCAACTACGACTTCTGGGTGCCGGAGCCGACCCTGGACTTCCCGGGCATCCAGGAGTTCCTGGCCAAGTATGAGGAGCGCGCGGAGGGCCAGGGCGTGGACCCGCTCGGCCACTACCTGCCGCCGTGGGCCTACGCCTACATGCAGGTCCTGGGCGATGCGGTCGAGGCGGTGGGCAGTCTCGATCAGGCGGCGATCGCCGAGTACATCGGCAACAACACGTTCGAGACCGTGGTCGGCCCGGTCGAGTTCGGCCCGAACGGCGAATGGGCGACCTCGCGGGTCTTGATGGTGCAGCTCCAGAACATCGAGGACGGCGACCTCGAGCAGTTCAGGGAACCCGGCAAGAGAGTCGTCATCCTGCCCGAGGAGTGGGCTTCCGGCGAGCTGATATTCCCGTACACCGAGGCCATGAAGTAAGAAGGGCACCCGAGAACCAGAGCACGCTTGCGGTAACGAGGCGGCCCGAGACGAGGCAGGGATGGATCTGTTCTTGAACGCCATCGTCTCGGGCCTCCTGCTCGGCGGCTTCTATGCCGCCGTCGCCCTGGGGCTGTCGATCGCCTTCGGCCAGCTCGACATCGTCAACATCGCCCATCCCGCCTTCGTCATGGTCGGCTCGTATGTCGCGTTCATGGTCAACAGCAGAATCGGCCTCGATCCGGTCCTGATCGGCCTGCTGTTCGCGCCCGTGTTCTTCATGGTCGGCGGCGCCATCTACCGGGTCTATTACGCGAGCTTCGAGCGCACCGGGCAGGAGGCGCTGAGCGGCCTCGCCTTCTTCTTCGGCCTGATGTTCATCATCGAGGTCCTGCTGATCATGACCTACGGGGTCGACTACCGCCTGGTCGGCGCCCCGTACATCGGCGCCACCTGGCGGTTCGGGCCGATCGACGTGCCGTTGCGCATGCTGGTGCCGTTCGCGACCGCGCTCGTCATGACCGCGGGCGTCCATCTGTACCTCTCGAAGACGTTTACCGGCCGGGCGATCCTCGCCGTCTCGCAGGATCGCCTGGCGTTGCGCCTGATGGGCGCCGACCCGGTCAAGGTCAAGCAGCTCGCGTTCGGCCTGTCGATCGCGACCGCCGCGGTTGCCGGCGCGCTCCTGATCATCATCGGCCCGGTCGAGCCGTCGATGAACCGGCAGTATATCGGCCGGGTGTTCGCGATCGTGGTCCTCGGCGGCATGGGCAGCATCGGCGGCACGCTGGTCGCCGCCCTGATCCTCGGCGTATCGGAGAGCTTCGTTGCGACCTTCTACGGCCCGTCCTGGGCGCCCGCGGTGGCGTTCGGCATCCTGCTGATCACCCTGGCGCTGCGGCCGCAAGGCATCTTCGGGCGCTATTAGATGCGAGGCATCATCTTCTGGGCAACAGTCGCTCTGATCTTTCTTGTCGGCGTGCTGAGCACCAAGATCTTCGAGAACGCGTTCTTCTTCTTCGCCGGCTACGCGATCCTGCAGGCGACGATCATGGCGGTCGCCTGGAACATCCTGGGCGGCTTCACCGGCTACGTGAACTTCGGCAGCGCCGGCTTCTTCGCGATCGGCGCCTACACCTCGGTGGCTCTGGCGCAGGCGCTGGAGCCGCCGATGATCGTGCCGCTGCTGGTGGCCGCGCTGATCGGGGGCCTGGTCGGCCTCGGCACCGGCTATCTGACGCTCCGCCTGCGCGGCGTGTACTTCGCGATCGCGACCCTTGCCATGGCGATCGTGTTCGAGACCTTCGTCACCAACTGGGACTACGTGGGCGGCGCCACCGGCGCCTACATCGTGACGCCGCAGACCGCGCTCTTCTTCGACACCTACATCGAGTTCCTGTTCGCCCTGATGCTGTTGCTGGCGCTGACGGCGATCGCGATCGCGCGCTACCTCAAGATCTCGCGCATCGGCCAGGGGCTCGCCGCGATCCGCGACGACGAGGTCGCTGCGGAATGCACCGGCGTGCCGACCTTGCGCCTGAAGCTGGTCTCGACCACCACCATGGGCGCGCTCATGGCGATCGCGGGCGTGCCCTATCCGTTCTTCGTGACCTACGTCGACCCGCTCTCCGCGTTCAACCTGACGATCGCCGTCAACGCGATCGCCATGCCGATGATCGGCGGTACCGGCACCTGGTTCGGCCCGGTGGTCGGCGCGCTGCTGCTCGGCTCGATTCAGGAGATCGCCACGGTGACGATCTCGTCGGCGGCCAACGTCCTGATCGTCGGCATCCTGCTCGTGGTCTTCATCATGGTGGCGCCCCAGGGCATCGTCGGGCTGATCCAGGACCATGGGCGCCGGGACCATGGGCGAAAGCGGCGCGCCCATGGCTGAGCGCATCCTCGAGGTCGAGGGTCTCTCCAAGCGCTTCGGCGGCTTCGTGGCGCTCGACGCCGTGAGCCTGCATCTGGACGAAGGCGAGCGCCTCGGCCTGATCGGCCCGAACGGCTCCGGCAAGACCACCATGATCAACTGCATCAGCGGCGCGCTGCCGAGCGATGGCGGTACCGTCGTCTTCAAGGGCCAGGACGTCACCCGGTTGCCGGCGTATCGGCGCGTGCGCCTCGGCATCACCCGCAGCTTCCAGATCCCTCGCCCGTTCCGCAGCATGTCGGTGCTCGAGAACCTCTGCGTGCCGCTCGAATACGCCGGCCACGACCGGCCCCACGGCCGGCACGTCCGGGAGGAGGCGATGGCGATCCTGGAGCTGGTCGGCTTTCAGGACCGGGCGGGCGAGAGCTCCGCCAATCTCACCCAGGTCGATCTCAGGAAGCTCGAGCTCGCCCGGGCGCTTGCCGCCAAGCCGGCGCTGCTGGTCGCCGACGAGGCGATGGCCGGGCTCTCGAGCGCCGAGGTCGACGACATCCTCAAGATCCTGCTCCGCCTCAACGAGCGCGGCGTCGCGGTGATCATGATCGAGCACATCATGCGCGCGGTGATGGGCTTCTCCGAGCGCGTGGTGGTGCTGGATGCCGGCCGCAAGATCGCCGAAGGCACCCCGGACGAGGTGATCAACGATCCCGCGGTCGAGAGGGCGTACCTTGGCGAATAGCATCACGCTCGCGAACGTCGATGCCGGCTACGGCTCGGTGCGCGTGCTGCACGACGTCTCGATGCGGGTCGACGACGGCGAGACCGTGGTGCTGCTCGGCTCGAATGGCAACGGCAAGAGCACGCTGATCAAATGCATCACCGGGATCGTGACCCCGAGCCGCGGCGCCATCACGCTCGAGACCGACGGCGCCGGGGTCGATCTGGTCGGCATGACGCCCGAGGCGATCGTCGATCTCGGGGTCGCGCTGGTGCCCGAGGGCCGGCGTCTGTTCCCGGCGCTCAACGTCGAGGAGAACCTGATGCTCGGCGCCTTCCGGCCGGCTGCGCGCCACGCCATCGCGGACAATCTCGACTTCGTCTACGGCGTCTTCCCGGTGCTGCGCGAGCGCCGCCGGCAACAGGCCTCCAGCATGAGCGGCGGCGAGCAGCAGATGGTGGCGCTGGCGCGCGCGCTGATGTCGGCGCCGCAGTTCCTTTTGATCGACGAGCCGTCGGTGGGCCTGGCCCCGATCCTGGTCAGCCGGGTGATCGCCAAGATCAAGGAGCTGAAGGAGAGCAGGCGCCTGACCGTGCTGATGGCCGAGCAGAACTTCAACCAGGCGATCAAGATCGCCGATCGCGCCTACGTCATGGTCCACGGCCGGATCGAGTTCGAAGGCAAGAGCGCCGCCGAGCTCGCGGACAACCCGATGATCAAACGCTACTACCTCGGCGCGTAGGACGGTCGCTCCGCTTCCCGGCCGATCACGACGGCGTCCCTGCCGGACGCGGGCGGCCGAGATCCCGGAAACGGTGGTGGCACAACCGCCTGACATATCGATCCCCTTCGACCGTCATGCTGGCGCCCGCAGCCCGGAAAGGACCATGACCGGGCGGTTGACCCACCAGGCAAGCACCCCGTGCCCGTGATAGGCATAGGCCCCTTTGCTTGACACTGGTTGACACCGCCTGCCGGTCGCGAAAGGCTCCCGATGCCGTTCGCTCGGGCGGACGAACGGCGCGATGTGCATCTTCAGCCAATCGGTGGCCACGATCCCTTCAGTCTCGACCATGCCGAGCCCGGACGACCAAGCGGCGCCCGCGACAGTGATCTCGCTGCTGCGGTCGCCGCTCATGCTCGGGGTCGCGACGTTGCTGCTCGGCAACGGGCTGATCGGGACGCTGCTCGGGGTGCGTGCGGGCATCGAGGCATTCCCGACGGTCGCGATCGGCATCATCATGTCGGCCTACTACCTGGGTTACATCGCCGGCGCGCGGTTGGGTCCGGCGTTCATCCATCGCGTCGGCCACATCCGCACCTTCGCTGCCTTGGCGGCGATCGCGGCCACCATGACCGGCCTGCACGCGATCTTCGTGGAGCCGGTGGCCTGGAGCGGGTTCCGCCTGATCACCGGTGTCTGTTTTGCCGGCCTCTTCGTGGTGATCGAGAGTTGGATCAATGACCGCGCGACCAATGCCACCCGCGGGCTCTTGCTGTCCGTGTACATGTTCGTCAGCCTCGGCTGCCTCGCGCTCGGGCAGCAGTTGCTCAACCTCGCGAGCCCTGCCGGTTTCGAGCTCTTCAGCTTGAGCGCGATGTTGATCTCGCTCGCCCTGGTTCCCTTCGCGTTGACCACGAGCGTCGCCCCCGCGGTGCCTGCCACGGCCAGCCTCGACCTGCGCAAGCTCTACGCGGTCTCGCCGCTCGGGGTCGTCGGCTGCTTCGCGACCGGGGTGACGACCGGCGCGTTCTGGGGACTGGCCCCGGTTTTCGCGCACAGGATCGGGCTTTCGGTCGCCGAGATCTCGATCTTCATGAGCGCCGTCATCGTTGGCGGCATGGCGCTGCAGCTGCCTCTGGGGCGCCTTTCCGACCGCTTCGACCGGCGCCGGCTCATCATGGCTGCGGGCGTCGCGAACGCGCTGCTGGGCGTGGCGATCTTCGCGTGGGGCAACCGGTCTGAGCCGCTCCTCTTTCTCCTGGCCTTTGCTTTCGGCGGCTTCGCGTTGACGCTCTATTCGGTGTGCGTCGCGCACACGAACGACTTTCTGAAGGAAGCCGATCTGGTGGAGGCAAGCGGCGCCCTGTTGCTTGCCTTCGGCATCGGGGCGCTGCTCGGGCCGCTGCTTGGCTCGCTGTTCATGGCCGCGCTGGGGCCGGAGGGGCTGTTTCTGTTCATCGCCATCGCTTCGGCGGCCCTCGCCGTCTTCGCCGTGCATCGCGCTCGCCGACGTGCGCCCGTGCCCAAGGAAGAGCAGGAGAAGTTCGTCGCCGTGCCGCAGACGACGCCGGTCGTCCATCAACTGGATCCCCGCGTGTCCAGGGACGAAGAATAGGAGCCAAATGCGGAGCGTGAAGAAAGGCGCCTCGTAGCTCTCGACAAGTGCGCTTGGAGCGGGTGACGGTTGGGACGAGATGGCGCGGTCGCGGCTATTGGGCGAGGCCTGCCGCCTTGAGCGCCTGCCCCATGTTGGCATCGCTCTCGGCCATGTGCTCCCGCACCGCCGCGCCCTCCTTCCAGACCACGCCGAAGCCGTTGCTCGCCATGAAGTCCTGGAACTCCTTGCTCTGGAAAGCGGTCTCGACCGCCGGCATGAGCGTCTGCACGACCTCGTCGGGCAGCCCCTCGGGCCCGACCAGGCTGCGCCAGGCGGCGACCGTCCAGTCCGTGCCGATCGCCTCCTCGAGCGTCGGCACGTCCGGGAACGCCTCGAGCCTCTCGTCGGCCATGACCGCGAGGCTCCTCACCCGACCGGCCTCCATGAGCGCGCGCGCCTCGACCACGGACGACGGCACGACGTCGACCCCGCCCGCGACCAGATCGGTGAGGCCGGGGGCCGCACCCTGGCTCGGGACCCAGGCGACGGCGTTCGGATCGACGTCGACCGACCGCAGCATCCCGGCGAGCGCGAGATGCCAGATGCCGCCCTGGCCGGCGCCCGAGCCCTTGAGCTCGCCCGGGTTGTCGCGGATCGCGGCGATCAGGTCGTCGAGCGTCTCGTAAGGGGCATCGGCGGCGACCTGGACCCCGGCCGGATCGAAGCTGAACAGGGCGAGCGGGGTGTACGCCTCGTAGGTGAGATCGGTGAGGCCGACCCAGTGCATCATGCCGATCTCGGCGGTGATCACGCCCAAGGTGTAGCCGTCGGGCGCGGCCGTCGCGATCGCCGAATGGCCAACCACGCCGCCCCCGCCGGTGCGGTTCACGACGTTCACCGGCACCCCGAGCGCCGCCTCCATCTGGGCCGCCAGGACCCGGGTCACCGCATCGGTGCCGCCGCCGGCACCCCACGGCACGATGATCGTGATCGGCCGCTCCGGATACGCTGCCTCGGCAGCTCCGGCCGCGAGCGGCAGGATCGAGAACGCGATCAGCGCGCTCAGCAGGCGAGCCAGATGGCGGCGTGACGTCATGGCGAAACCTCCCCGGGCCGACGGCGCGGCCGTGTCATCAGCCGCGACCGTTCAAGTCGGTCCGAGGCTATACCACAATCGGTTCGGTGTCACGACGGGATGGGCTCGGGTAATGTCCGAGGACACTACCTGGGCTCGGCCGCATCTCGGGGGGTGCCGCGCCGCGGAGGGCGCAACCCGAAGGCTTCCTTGAACGCGCTCCCGACACTCTCCGCCGCTGACCCGACAGTCTCCCGCCCTGACCTGGATGCTGGCCGCTCAGATGTTCGGCGACGACGACCGCCATGGCGTGCCCGTTGCCCGGTGCGGCTCTGGGAACGGTGGGGACCTTGCCCGGATGGTGTCAGCTGTCTAACGTGCATTGGAGAGCTGGAGGAGCCCGTTGCCATGCCCCACCTGCCTGCGAGCGCGGCGCTTTCGCGCTTCACCGTGCTCGACCTCACCCGGGTTCGGGCCGGGCCCACGTGCGTGCGCCAGCTGGCCGACTGGGGCGCCAACGTGATCAAGATCGAGATGCCCGAGCGCGGTCCCGACGGGCATGCGTTGGGGGGCCCGCGCGCCGGCGCCGACTTTCAGAACCTGCATCGCAACAAGCGCAGCCTGACCCTCGATCTCAAGGCGGAGGCGGGCCGCGAGATCCTGCTCGCGATGGTCGAGCGCGCGGACGTGGTGGTCGAGAACTTCCGGCCCGACGTCAAGGAGCGCCTGAGGATCGGCTACGACGAGCTCGAGGCGGTCAATCCGCGGATCGTGCTCGCCAGCATCTCGGGCTTCGGCCAGGACGGCCCGTACGCCGCGCGGCCGGGATTCGATCAGATCGCGCAAGGCATGGGCGGGCTGATGTCGATCACCGGCCTGGCCGGACAGGGCCCGGTCCGGGTGGGCATCCCGGTCGCCGACCTGTGCGCCGGTCTGTTCGCGGCCCAGGGCATTCTGATCGCGCTGCTCGAGCGCGAGGTCTCGGGCGCGGGCCAGTGGATCCAGACCTCGCTGCTCCAGGCCCAGGTGTTCATGCTGGACTTCCAGGCGGCGCGCTGGCTGGTCGACCACGAGGTGCCCAGGCAGGCCGGCAACAACCATCCGACCAGCATCCCGACTGGCGTGTTCGCGACCACCGATGGCCACATCAACATCGCGGTCGCGGGGCAGGAGATCTGGCGACGCTTCTGCCGCGCGATCGGCCACGAGGAGCTGACCGAGAATCCGGCGTACGCGGCGCCGCCCGACCGCTCGAAGAACCGCGATGCGCTGAACGCCGAGCTCGCCTCGATCCTGCGCCGCAACTCCAGCGCGCACTGGATCGAGCTGTTGAACCAGGCGGGGGTGCCGTGCGGGCCGATCAACACCATCGATCAGGTGTTCGCCGACCCGCAGGTGCGCCACCTCGGGCTCGCCCAAGACGTCCACTCGCACGAGCGCGGCGACGTCGAGCTGGTCGGCCAGCCGATCGTCATGAGCCGGACCGGGAGCCGCATCCGCACGCCGCCGCCCTTGATGGGCGAGCACACCGACGAGCTGCTGCGCGAGCTCGGCTACGACGACGCCCGCGTCGCCGAGCTGCGCGCGGCCGAGGTCATCTGAGCGATCCGGCATCCAGAGACCAGCGACCCCGAAGACCGGCCACCCAAGACCAGCAACCCAAAGACCAGCAACCCAAAGACCAGCAACCCAAAGACCAGCAACCCAGAGACCAGCAACCCAGAGACCAGCAACCCAAGGACCGGCAACGAAGGGCGGACATGACCGACAAGATCATCAGTCGGCGCGAGGACGGCGTCGGACACCTCGTCTTCAACAACCCCGAGAAGCGCAACGCCGTGTCCCTCGACATGTGGCAGGCGGTCGAGGCCGTGCTCGAGACGTTCGCGGACGACGACGAGATCCGGGTCGTGGTGCTCTCGGGCGCCGGCGGCAAGGCGTTCGTCTCGGGCGCGGACATCTCGAAGTTCGAGGACGAGCGCGCCGGCGCCGATGCGGTGGCGCACTACAACGCGACGACGGCGCGAATCTACGGCAAGCTCAACGCGTTTTCCAAGCCGACGATCGCGCAGATCGCGGGCAGCTGCGTCGGCGGCGGCGTGGCGCTCGCGGTGTGCTGCGATCTCCGGATCTGCGGGGAAAGCTCGCGCTTTGCCATCCCGGCGGCGAAGCTGGGTCTGGGCTACGGCTTCGCCGGGCTGGAGCGGCTGGTCAATCTGATCGGGCCGGCGTTCGCCAAGGAGATGTTCTTCACCGCGCGCCTGTTCTCCGCCGCCGAAGCCTGCGACATGCGTCTGGTCAACCGCGTGGTGCCGGACGATCGGGTCGAGAGCTACGTCGTCGAGTATGCAGAGACCATCACCGGTAACGCGCCGCTCACCGTCAGCGCCGTCAAGGCGATCGTCGGCGAGGTCCTGAAGGACCAAGACGCGCGCGATCTGGCGAAGTGTGAAGAGCTGGTGCGGCGCTGTTTCGCCAGTCGTGACTACGTCGAGGGCCGCCAGGCGTTCCTGGAAAAGCGCCCGCCGCGGTTCATCGGCGCCTAGACCATTTTCCCCTTGGGTGGACCCGCGGCCCCGGCCCGCTCCCCCTCCCAACCACCCACCGATGGTACCCTTGGGGCGGTTGGGAGGGGGAGCGGGCTGGTGCGAGCTGATCGAAAAATGCGCTAGAAAACCTGGACGCCACGCTCGGCACCGTCATTGCGAGGAGCGCAGCGACGAAACCATCCAGACGCCGCTGGATCGCCACGGGTTCTGGCGCGCCCTCGCGATGACGCTCCGAAGGCGAGTGGCGGTTCGGCGCCCCGGTATCATGCGCGGGGACCGGCCCCGTCGGTGGCAACTCATATGAGCCCCGGTGGCGCTATCTCCGCACGCGTTGCCGCGCCGCCTCGGTCCAGCCGCGCACCCGCGCCTTGGTCAGGGGCTGCGAACCCTTGAGCTGCTTCAGGATCGCATCCGGGTCCGCCGCAGCCAGATCGGCGAAGGTCGTGATCCCGAGCGCGCGCAGCTTGTTCTGGACCGCAGGCCCGATGCCCTTGATCACGGTCAGGTCGTCGGGGACGGTGGACGCGACCGTCTTCTCCGGCTGTGCCACGGCGGGTCTGGCAGCAGGCGGAGCGCTCGGCCCGGGCGCGCGCCGCTCGGGCGCCGGGCGGGCAGTCGGCTCGTCTTCCTGCGGCCTCCGAGGCGGCGCGCCCTCGGCC
>JBOHKK010000124.1:0-16098 GCA_050729115.1 Geminicoccaceae bacterium
CGCACCGCCCGCTCCCCCTCCCAACCACCCCAAGGGTACCATCGGTGGGTGGTTGGGAGGGGGAGCGGGCCGGGGCCGCGGGTCCACCCAAGGCGAAAATGGTCTAGCCGGCCCAGATCGCGGGCAAGCACTCGCGGTCGCGATCCTCACCAGCGGGTCGTGGCGCCGATACCCGTCGCCGCGGGCGCTGCGACCCGCCCTACCCGGGCCAGGCCCGAAACGCCTGTCGACCAGCGGCATTGTCCAGGCCAAGGCCATGCCGGGCATGGTCTGGGAGACACGGCGGCAGGCGAGCACCGGCCATGCAGAGCGCCGCGCAGGCTCACGTCCCGATGGCGGCGGCCGCCGTCGTCGCCATGCGGCGTCGCTTGCACCAGCGCAGGGTTCCCAGCGCAAGGGTTCCCGGCGCAAGGGTTCCCGGCGCAAGGGTTCCCGGCGCAAGGGTTCCCGGCGCAAGAGTTCCCGGCGCAAGAGTTCGAGGACAGCTCGGTGGCGAAGCGAAGCTCGGCTGGACCAACGACGCAGCTCGAAGGGGGTGGTGAGCTGCGCCGAGACGGCGAGAGCGGCGGATCGCTTCGAGGTCGCGGCGGGGCGGATTGCGCCGCAACCGGCACCGCCGAGGCCCGGATCGGCTTCACTTGCGGTGCGAATTGACCGCTTTTCTCTCAGGCCGGGGCCCGGCGGGTCCCGCCTCGTCCTCCAGCTTCGCGTCGAACGCGGAGTGAAGCACGCGCAGCAGCCGCTCAGGGATCTCCTGCTTCAGGAGCTCATCCCCGAGTTCCCGCAGCGCCTGATCGAGCTCGGCATCGCGATCGGATGGCGCCTTCAGCCGCAGCGGATCTTTCGATCTTCTATCGTGAGGCAAGGAGCTAGTTCTCGCTTCTGCTGCGCTCGGGCGCTGGCCTGCGCGGCCACCTGATGCCACCCGTCGCAATGAGTCAAGGTCCTTGATGTCTGCAGGCCGGGATCAAGTCTGCAGGCCGGTTTCGGTGCCTGCCTTGTTCCGGGCCGGTCTGCCGCCTATGATAATGCGCTGTGGCTCGACGGGTTCCCGATGATTTGCGCCTGCCGGCAACTGTGCCCTAGTAGCCTCCGTCGAGCCCGTCAGGGAACCATGCGATGACCAATGTTGGCGAAGCGGTTGTGCAGCACATTCCTTATCTCCGGCGCCATGCCCGGCTCCTCACCGGCTCGCAGGAGGTCGGTGACGAGTGCGTGCGCATCTGTCTCGAGATGGTGGTCGCCGAGCCGCACCATCTGGCGAACGGCGATGTGAAGGTGCAGCTGTTTCGCGCCTTCCATGCCGCGTGGCGGGTGGTGGAGACCGCGATCGCCGAGGTATCGCCGCTGGAGTCGGTCGATCTCAGCGAACGGGTCGAGCAAGGTCTGACCGCGCTGCCGCCGCTCGAACGGCGCGTCCTGCTGCTCGCGGTCGTGGAGAACTTCAGCCATTCCGAGATCGCCCGCATTCTCGATCTCGACGACGCCGAGATCGGCGAACTGCTGGCCAAGGCGCGGCGCGATCTCCAGGCCCAGGTCTCCGTGAGCGTGCTGATCATCGAGGACGAGACGCTCATCGCGATGGAGCTGAGCCGGATCATGCAGGACATGGGCCACACGGTGGTCGGTTTCGCCAGTCGGGAGGCGAGCGCCCTCGAACAGGCGGAGCAGACCTCCCCAGGGCTCGTTCTCGCCGACATCAAGCTGCTCGACGAAGACAGCGGGATCTCGGCGGCGCAACGCATCCTCCAGCGCTTCGACGTGCCGGTGGTCTTCGTGACCGCGTTTTCCGAGATGCTGCTGACGGGGGGACGGCTCGAGCCGGCCTTCGTGGTCTCCAAGCCGTTCGAGGAAGAGGCGCTCAAGGTCACCGTCGCGCACGCGCTCTCGACCTACGCCTCGCCCGATACCGCCCGCGTCCACAAGGCGAAGCTGCTCGCGAAATTGTCCGAGATCACCGCCCAGACGGCCCGCCAGGCGGCATGGGGCCGGTAGCGCCGACCCAAAGGCGAGGCCGGATCGCGCCAGCGCCGACAGCCAGCACCTTGCGGGTGTACGGATCGGCGGGTTCAGGCTTGCGCCGGTGAGATCGCCGGCGATAACGGCAGGTGCAGCCGGCAGAGCAGTCCGTTCTCGCGCCAGATCAGCTCGGTCCGGCCCTGGTGCTGATATTGCATGGCGCGGCTCAGCATGGTCGTGCCGAAGCCGCTCGTCTCGGGTGGCTGCACCGGCGGTCCTTGATCCTCCTGCCAGATCAGGGAGAGCTCCTCGCCAGTCGCACCCGCCGCGGCGCTCGCGGCGAGCGTGACCCGGCCGGCGGCGCTGGACAGGGCGCCGTACTTGACGGCATTGGTCGCCAACTCGTGGAGTGCGAGCGTGAGCGTGAACGCCAGCTCCGGCCCGATCGGCAGGTCCTGGACGTCGAGGTGAATCCGACTGCCGTTGCCGAGATACGGCCCGAGCGCGCCTTGGACCAGGGTGGCGAGGCTGGCACTGCGCCAGTTGCTTGCGATGAGGGCGCTTTGAGCGGCGTTGAGCGCCTGGAGGCGCCCCCGGAAGGCGTCGAGGAATGTATCAACCGAGGCTGCGCGGTCGGCGGTGCGCTCGGCGACGATCTGAATCACGGTGAGCAGATTCCTCACCCGGTGCGACAGTTCCGCCGCCAGCATCTGCTGGCGCTCTTCGGCCTGCTTGCGATCGTGGATGTCGGTGGTGGACCCGAACCACGCGGTGATGCGGCCCGCGGCGTCGCGAATCGGCGAGGCGCGCGTCAGGAACCACCGGTACTCGCCGTCATGGCGCCGGTTGCGCACCTCGATCTCGTAGTCGCTGCCCTCGCGCAGAGCGCGCGTCCACTGCGCCATGCAGCGCTCGCGGTCATCGGGGTGGAGCACCAGCTCCGGCCACGCCCGGACGTTCTGCTCCGGCGTGATCCCGCAATAGTGGAACCAGCGGTCGTTCGCGAAGGTGATCGCGCCGTCCGGGTCGGCGGTCCAGACGATGTCCGGGACGGCATTGGCCAGATTGCGAAGGCGCTCCTCGCTCGCGCGCAGCGCCGCCTCGGCGCGCTTGCGCGCCATGATGTCGCTGGCGATCTTGGAGGCGCCGATGACTCGGCCGGCCTCGTCGCGGATCGGCGAGACGGTCAGGGAAACGTCGACCGGGCTGCCGTCCTTGCGCCGGCGAACCGTCTCGTAGCGGGCGACCTTCTCGCCGCGTCGGACCCGCTCCAGGATCGCCGGCATCTCGTCCTCGTGGCCCGGCGCCGCGAGGATCGAGATGTGGCGGCCGATGGCCTCGTCCGCGGCGTAACCAAAGAGCCTCTCGGCGGCCGGATTCCAGCTCGTGACAATGCCGTCCAGCGTCTTGCTCACGATCGCCTCATCCGAAGACTCGACGATCGCCGCCAGCCAGGCGTTGGCCAGGGTCTCGCTGGTAGCCGCAGTCGCCACGTGTGCCCCCCGTCGCGCGGCAGCGTGGCTCCCGCCTGAATGGCTCTTGTAGCGATGGTTGGAGGCGCGGGGGCCTTGCTGCTGAAGCTTGAGGTAATTGTACGTCACGAAAGCGCACCAGGCAACTTTCGCGGACCTGGATGGCCGCGACGCCTCGTCACATTGCCTGCCCCGGATCCACTGTTTCCGCAGCGCTCGGGCGTGAGCGCAGGCAATCTCGCCCTGCTCGGGGCGCTGCGAGGCAGCTTGGTGCGCAAGGCCGAGGCCCAGACCGCGGATCAAGATGCCGTGATCGAGCGTAAGAAGACGGTCTGCCCGTTTTGCGCGGTCGGCTGCAGCAATCTGGGCCAAGGTGCGAAACGGCGTGTGGATCGGCCAGGAGCCGGAGTTCGAGAGCCCGGTCAACATGGGGCACGCATTGCGCCAAGGGCGCGGCGACCCGCGAGCTCGCGATCGGGAGCGTCATCGCGCACGACGTCTTCAAGATCAGCGCCCAGGAGTATTTCTCCACGTCCGTCGCACGCCTGATCCGCGCCACCAAGTGCGCTCGGCCGGAGCCCACGCGCAGATCGCCGGCCCGGACGCGGCAAACCACGATGAAGATCGACCCGAGCGGGAAATCGCTTCATAATCGACAGCACCTCGGGGTTTGACCCGCAGGACGAGCCGATCGCGATGTGGCAGCGCGCCATCTGCTGCGGGGAGTGGCGATGTGGCAGTCGGAGGAGCGACCGTTCGAGGGGCTGAGGGTTCTGATTGTCGAAGACAATCTGTACGCCGCGATCGAGCTGGGGCAGGCGCTGCTCGATCTCGGCTGCGAGCCGGTCGGGCCCGCGGCCCGGGTCGATGAGGCCATGCGGCTCGCCCGCGAGGAGACCCTGAACGGCGCTCTCCTGGACGTCGAGCTGCACGGCGAGCTGATCTTTGCCGTAGCCGAAGAGTTGGAGCGCCGCGGCGTGCCGGTTGTCTTCGCCAGCGGCTACGACGAAGAGATCTTTCCCGCGTCGTTCGTGCGGCACCCGCGTCTGCGCAAACCTTATGGCGAGAATGAGGTGCGACAGGTGCTCGAGGGCGTGATGCGGCCCCACGCCACCGCCTGCGAGCCTGCCCGAGAGGGGTGATCGACCCGAGGGCCGCATCTTGTGTCCAGATGCCATCAGATTCCACAAGATCTTGACTGACACCGCCGAGTCGGCCACCATTCGGACCGGCTCCTGGAGCGGGTGGCATTGACGTCGAGCGGCTCATCCGAGGCACTCTGCCCGAGGAATGCACGGGCCCCCAGGTCGAGCCCGAGCCCGGGGCCTGCCGAGTGACGTGCTGCTCGCCACCCCTCGACCATGCGGACCTTGGCCCGGCGCTGACCTGGCGGAGCCGGGATCTGTCCGCCATAACCGATGCCAATGCCTGGTTCTGATCTCACCTCGCTGCTCACCCAAGCGCCCGTCGTGCCGGTCCTGACGATCGAATCCGTCGAGACCGCCCTGCCGCTTGCGCGCGCCCTGGTCGCCGGCGGCCTCACCGTGCTGGAGATCACCCTGCGCACGCCCGCGGCGCTCGACGTCATCCGCGTCCTCGCCGGCGAGATCGAGGGGGCGGCGATCGGCGCCGGCACCGTGCTGACGTCGGAGCAATACCAGGCGGCGGAGCGCGCCGGCGCGCGCTTCGTGGTCAGCCCCGGGGCCACGCCGGCGCTGCTGGATGCCGCGGCCGGAAGCCCGGTCCCGTTCCTGCCGGGTGCGGCCACCGCGAGCGAGGTGATGCGGCTTCTGGAGCACGGCTACCGCTGCCTGAAGTTCTTTCCCGCGGAGCCGGCCGGTGGGATCGCGTATCTCCAAGCCCTGGCCGCGCCACTTCCGGGGGCGGGGTTCTGCCCCACAGGAGGTATCGACGCTGAGCGCGCGCAGGCTTATCTCGGTCTGTCGAACGTCCTGTGCGTTGGCGGCTCCTGGGTGGCGCCGCGCGATGCCGTGGCTGCGGGCGACTGGCCAACCATTACCCGCCTGGCCCGCGCCGCCGCGGCGTTGGGCGGCCCACCGGGATAGGGAAACGCCATGTCGACCGTGACCAGCTCGCCCGCGTGGCAGGCGCTCGAGCGCCATGCCGAGGCCATGGCATCGGCACATCTGCGGGATCTGTTCGCCGCCGATCCCGACCGATTTGCGCGCTTCTCGTTGCGCCTCGACGACCTCCTGCTGGACTATTCCAAGAACCGCATCACCGAGGAGACGCTCGGCCTGCTGTTCGACCTCGCGCGCCACGCCGAGCTCGAGGCTTGGCGGGGTCGCATGTTCGCGGGCGACAGGATCAACGTCACGGAGCACCGCGCGGTGCTGCACGTCGCGCTCAGGAACCGCGCCAACCGGCCGATCCTGGTCGACGGCCGGGACGTCATGCCGGCGGTCAACGCCGTGCTCGCCCAGATGCGCGATTTCAGCGAGCGGGTCCGCAGCGGCACCTGGCGCGGCCACACCGGCCAGACCATCACCGACGTCGTGAACATCGGCATCGGCGGCTCCGATCTGGGCCCGCAGATGGTGTGTGCGGCGCTCGAGCCCTACCAGGGCAGAGGCGCTCAAGCAGCCGAAGGCGGTAGCGCCCCGAACAATCCTGTGCGCCCGCACTTCGTCTCCAACGTCGACGGCGCGCACCTCGTCGACACGCTCGCGAACCTGGATCCGGCGCGCACCTTGTTCGTGATCGCATCGAAGACCTTCACGACGCTCGAGACCATGACCAACGCCGGCTCGGCGCGCGCCTGGCTGGTCGGGAAGCTCGGCGACGAGGCCGCGGTCGAGAAGCACTTCGTCGCGGTCTCGACCAACGCCGAGGCGGTCACCGCCTTCGGCATCGATCAGGCCAACATGTTCGTGTTCTGGGACTGGGTCGGCGGCCGCTACTCCTTGTGGTCGGCGATCGGCCTGCCGATCACGCTGGCCGTCGGGATGGACCGGTTCGAGGAGCTGCTCGCCGGCGCGCATGCCATGGACGAGCATTTCCGCACCGCGCCGCTCGAGCGCAACCTGCCGGCGGTCCTGGGGCTGATCGGCGCGTGGTATCGCAACTTCCTCGGCGCCTGCAGCCACGCCGTGCTGCCCTACGACCAGCATCTCTGCCGCCTGCCGGCCTATCTCCAGCAAGCCGACATGGAGAGCAACGGCAAGTCGGTGCGCCGCGATGGCGCCCGGGTCGACTACGCCACCGGGCCGATCATCTGGGGCGAGGCCGGCACCAACGGGCAGCACGCCTTCTATCAGCTGATCCACCAGGGGACCGAGCTGATCCCCGCGGACTTCCTGGCCGGCGCGCTCAGCCAGACGCCGCTCGGCGACCACCAGGACAAGCTGCTGGCGAACTTCCTCGCCCAGCCCGCGGCGCTCGCCTTCGGCAAGACCGCCGCCGAGGTACGCGCCGAGCTGAAGGCCGAGGGGCTCGAAGGCGCGGCCCTCGAGGCGCTGGTGCCGCACAAGGTGTTCGAAGGCAACCGGCCGACCAACTCGATCCTCTACCTGCGCCTCGACCCGGCGACGCTCGGCAAGATCATCGCCCTCTACGAGCACAAAATCTTCACTCAGGGTGTGCTTTGGAACATCAACTCGTTCGATCAATGGGGGGTGGAGCTGGGCAAGCAGCTGGCCAAGGTGATCCTGCCGCAACTGGCGGGGCCCGAGCCGGTCGCCAGTCACGATTCGTCCACCAACGGTCTGATCGATCACCTGAAGGCGCTGCGCGCCGGGAACTGAACCGAGACGATGACCCCAATGACGCCCGAAGCCTTGCGCACTGCAATCCTGAACAAGCTGACCTATGCGGTCGGCAAGGACGCGGACCATGCCCACGATCACGACTGGTACATCGCGACCGCGCTCGCGGTCCGCGACCAAGCGGTCGATCGCTGGATCGCGACCACCCGTCAGATCTACGCGACCGGTCAGAAGCGGGTCTACTATCTCTCGCTCGAGTTTCTGATCGGGCGGCTGCTAAGCGAATATCTCTGCAATCTGCAGCTGATCGAGAGCTGCCGGGCGGCGCTCGCCGGGCTCGGTGTCGATCTCGAGCGCATCAAGGAGCTCGAGCCGGACGCCGCGCTCGGCAACGGCGGCCTGGGGCGGCTCGCCGCCTGCCTCATGGAAAGCATGGCCACGGTCGGCGTCGCCGGCTTCGGCTACGGCATCCGCTATCAGCACGGGCTGTTCCGGCAGCTGTTCCGCGACGGCTGGCAGATCGAGCAGCCGGAGGACTGGCTGGCCTTCGGCAATCCTTGGGAGTTCGAGCGTCCCGAGGTGACCTACGAGGTCGGCTTTGGCGGTTCGGTCGACGCCGTGGCCGACGGGGGTCAGGTCGAGCGCCAGGTCTGGCGGCCGGCGGAGCGGGTGCGCGCGATCGCCTTCGACACCCCGATCGTCGGCTGGGAAGGCCGTTGGGTGAACACGCTGCGGCTATGGTCGGCCAGCGCGGCGAATCCGATCTGCCTGGACCAGTTCAACAGCGGCGACTACATGGGCGCGGTCGCGGAGCAGGTGCGGTCCGAGAACATCGTGCGCATCCTGTACCCGAACGACGACACCCCGGCCGGCCGGGAGCTGCGCCTGACCCAGGAGTATTTCTTCACCTCGGCCTCGCTCCAGGACCTGTTGCACCGACATCTGCAGCAGGGCCACGAGCTCGCCGCGCTGCCCGACCACGTCGCGATCCAGCTCAACGACACCCATCCGGCGATCGCGGTCGCCGAGCTGATGCGCCTTCTGCTCGACGAGCACCGTCTCCCCTGGTCCCAGGCCTGGACGATCACCCGCGCCTGCATCGCCTACACCAATCACACGCTTCTGCCGGAGGCGCTCGAGAACTGGCCGGTGCCGCTGATGGAGCGCCTGTTGCCACGGCACATGCAGATCATTTTCGGGCTGAACGGCGAGCTGCTCGAAGACCTGTCTGCGGACGTCGATCCGGCCGCAGTATCGCTGATCCACGATGCGGGCGGCCAGCGCGTCCGCATGGGCCATCTCGCCTTCTATGGCGCGCACAAGGTAAATGGCGTCTCGGCGCTGCACACCGAGCTGATGAAGCGCACGGTCTTTCGCGATCTGCACCGCGCGTTTCCGGATCGGATCACCAACAAGACCAACGGCATCACCGCGCGGCGCTGGCTGCGCCAGTGCAATCCCGACCTGTCGGATCTGGTCACCGAGGCGATCGGCCCCGGCTGGCTGGTCGACCTGGAACAGCTCGAGCGGCTGGCGCCGCTGGCCGAGGACGCCGGGTTCCGCGAACGTTTTGCCCGCGCCAAGAGAATCAACAAAGAACGTTTGGCCGCGCTGATCGCCGAGCGGACCGCGATCGAGGTGGATCCGGCGGCGATCTTCGATGTCCAGATCAAGCGGATCCACGAGTACAAGCGGCAGCTGCTCAACATCCTGGAGACGATCGCGACCTATCAAGCGATCCGGGCGCATCCCGAGCGGGACTGGCCGCCGCGGGTCAAGATCTTCGGCGGCAAGGCGGCCGCTTCCTACCGGCAGGCCAAGCTGATCATCAAGCTGATCAACGACGTCGCCCGCGTGGTCAACGCCGACCCGATCGTCGGCGATCGGCTCAAGGTGATCTTCCTGCCCAACTACAACGTCAGCCTGACCGAGCGGATCATCCCTGCGGCCGATCTGTCGGAGCAGATCTCGACCGCCGGCATGGAGGCGTCGGGCACCGGCAACATGAAGCTCGCGCTGAACGGCGCGCTCACCATCGGCACCCTGGACGGCGCCAATGTCGAGATCCGCGAGCTGGTCGGTCACGACAACATGTTCATCTTCGGCCTGACCGCGGACGAGGTCGCGTACCGGCGCGCCAATGGCTACGCCCCGCGCGTCGAGGTCGAGGCCGCCCCGGCGCTCGCCGAGGTCCTGGGCGCCGTGGGCTGCGGCGCGTTCTCGCCGGATGATCCGGGCCGCTTCCAGCCCTTGATCGAGCAGCTGCTGGGCCACGACTATTTCATGGTGGTCGCCGACTTCGCGCGCTATGCCGCGGCGCAGCGGGCGGTCGACGACGCATTCCGCGAGCCCGAGACCTGGTGGCGGCGCGCGGTCCTCAACACCGCCAAGGTTGGCTGGTTCTCGTCCGATCGCACCATCCGCGAGTACGCGAGCGAGATCTGGGACGCGTTGCCGCCGCAGCCGTTCCAAGCACAGTCATGAGCCAAGGAAGCTCCATGACCCGCCAGCCGCGTCGTCGCCGGGCGACCTCGGCGCATCGCCTCCGGCCACCCTGATCTCGCGACCAGAGCGGGGCGCCCAAGCGCAGGGGGAGCGCAAACGTCATGGCCACGCCGGACGATAACAGCCACGGCCTCACCCGCCATGCCATGGCCTACGTCCTTGCCGGCGGTCGCGGCTCGCGCCTCAAGGAGCTGACCGACAAGCGGGCCAAACCCGCGGTGTTCTTCGGCGGCAAGAGCCGGATCATCGATTTCGCCCTGTCCAACGCCATCAACTCCGGCATCCGCCGGATCGGCGTCGCCACCCAGTACAAGGCGCACAGCCTGATCCGCCACCTGCAGCGGGGCTGGAACTTCTTCCGCCCGGAGCGCAACGAGAGCTTCGACATCCTGCCCGCCTCGCAGCGCATCTCGGAGACCCAGTGGTACCTCGGCACCGCCGACGCCGTGACCCAGAACATCGACATCATCCGGAGCTACGACCCGCACCTCATGCTGATCCTGGCGGGTGATCACGTCTACAAGATGGACTACGAGGTGATGCTCCAGCAGCACGTCGACTCGGGCGCCGACGTCACGGTCGGCTGCATCGAGGTGCCGTGCAAGGCGGCATCCGGCTTTGGCGTCATGCACATCGACGGGGCCGACCGCATCGTCTCGTTCCTGGAGAAGCCCGCCGATCCGCCGGGCATGCCGGGCCAGCCCGAGGTGGCGCTCGCCAGCATGGGCATCTACGTGTTCGAGCGCGAGTTCCTGTTCGAGCAGCTGCGGCGCGACGCCGACGATCCGAAGTCCAGGCACGACTTCGGCGGCGACATCATCCCCCATCTCGTGCAGCACGGAAAGGCGGTCGCCCATCGCTTCGCCACGTCGTGCGTGCGCAGCGGCAACGAGCCTGAGGCCTACTGGCGCGACGTCGGCACGATCGATGCCTACTGGGAGGCCAACGTCGACCTCACCGACTTCGTGCCGGCGCTCGACCTGTACGACCGCGACTGGCCGATCTGGACCTACGGCGAGATCACGCCGCCGGCGAAGTTCGTGCACGACGAGGACGGGCGCCGCGGCATGGCCACGAGCTCGCTGGTCTCGGGCGGATGCATCATCTCGGGCAGCCGGATCGACAAGTCGCTCTTGTTCACCGGCGTGCACGCCCACTCCTACAGCGTGCTCGAGCACGTGGTGGCGCTGCCCTACGTGCGGATCGGCCGCCGCGCCCGGCTGAAGAAGGTGGTGATCGACCGCGGCGTGACCATCCCGGCAGGCCTCGTGGTCGGCGAGGACCCCAAGCTCGATGCCCAGCGCTTTCGCCGCACCGCCGCCGGCGTCTGCCTGATCACCCAGGCCATGATCGACCGCCTCGAGGCTTGAGGCGAGCGGCCCCCGGTGCTCATCCAGAGCGCATCGTCGACCGGCCGTTCCGAATCAGGTGACGACGCGCCGGGCGTTGGTGAGGATCGGTTCCCTTTTTGTCGTCCTCGGGCTTGACCCGAGGACCCACACCCGCTCCCCGTGCCAGAAAAGGTTCCTGACACCTTTTCCCCTGACACCTTTTCCCCCCAGGCCTGCCCGGCAAGCGCCGGCGGCTCAGACCAAGCCGGAGCGCCGCAGCGACTCGGCCGCCCCCTGAAAGGCTAAGCTCTTGATTTGGGCCATGTCTTGGGTTCGTTTGGCGTTCGGGGGCGCTCGCCCCGCCGGTCCTGGGGTTCGTTCGGTGGTTCAGGCGCTGCGCGCTCGGTTTCACCGGATCTTGGGTTCGTTCGGTCGTGGGGACGCTGCGCGCTCAGCTCCGCCGGATCCCGGGTTCATTTGGTATCCGCCCCCGGCGCAGCCGGCTTCCCCCTGCCTGCGCCGCACACAGCCGGCGGCCCGGAGCGACGCCGCGGGTCAGGTCGGCATCACGCGATACAGGCATTCTATCCTAGAATAGTCTGGGAAGCCAGGCCCAACGCAGGGTGGCGCGTAGGCGGCTCGCAATTTGTGCTCGGTGCGCTCTTTCGCTTGCCAGTGCCTATCTGCGGTGGAACACTTCACGCGCTACTTAGACAGCCGATCATCCATGGACGACGCAGCCCCGATTTTCATCAGCTACCGCCGCAGCGACGCCGGCGGGCACGCCCGCGCCCTGCATGAATATCTGAGCGGGCGCTTCGGCGTCGATCGGGTCTTCTTCGATCGCAGCACGATCGAGGGCGGCGATGCTTTCCCCGATACGCTTCGCCGGGGCGTCGAGGGGTGCGCCGCGCTGCTCGCGCTGATCGCGCGGGACTGGCTGGACATGAAGGGCGACGACGGGACCCGGCGCCTGGATGATCCACATGACTTCGTGCGTCAGGAGATCGCCCTCGCCCTCGAGCGGGGCAAGAAAGTCTTCCCGGTCCTGTTCGATGACACCCCGGTGCCGCCGGCTGACCGCCTGCCAAAGCCGCTGAAAAAGCTGGCCGGCCGCAATGCGCTGACACTGCGCGGCGCGACCCTCGACTACAACACCCAGCGCCGCGAGCTCGTTCGACTGCTAGCGAAATTGCCCGGAGTCCCGGAGCCGCTGCCGGAGGCGGGCGAGGCGATGCCCGGCGGTGTGGCGGAGCAGCTGCCAGCCATCATCGAAGCGGCAAACCGCGGCTTGCAGCAACTCAACGACGCACAGCGGGAGACCATCCGTACGCTGGAACGGCAGCTCGGCGCCAACGCGGCACAGCTGGGCGCGTTCTTCCAGATCATCGGCGAGGCGCAGGTGCCGCCGGAGCAGCAGCCGGCGCGCCTGGTCGAGATCGCAGCGCAGTGGCGACAGTTGCGGGCACAGGTCGTTCCCGAGCCCGGGGACGCGCCCGAAGTGGCGCGGCTCAAGGAGGCGGCGCGGGCGGCGCTCGATGCCGGGCGGCTCGAAGAGGCCGACGATCTCCTGGCGCAGGTCGAGGCGGCGCAGGATGCTGTTCTCGACCAGCAGCAGCGCGAGATCGAGCGGCAGCGGATCGAGCGCGCGGCCACGGCGGCGCAACGCGGCGGCGTCGCGCTGACCCGGCTCCGGTACTCCGAGGCGGCGGCGCACTTCGCGGAGGCGGCGCGGCGGCTGCCGCCGGGGCAAGAGGCGCAGGCGCTCACCTATCTCGACCACGAGGCCGAGGCTCTCTATCGCCAGGGCCTGGAGTTCGGCGACAATGCCGCCCTCGTTGACGCGATCGCCCGCTACCGCGCGCTGGTCGACCGGCGGACGCGCGAGCGCGTCCCGCTCGACTGGGCGATGACCCAGAACAGCCTGGGCACCGCGCTTGCGAGGCTGGGGGCGCGGGAGAGCGGCACGGCGCGGCTGGACGAGGCGGTCGCCGCCTACCGCGAGGCCCTCAAGGAGTACACCCGCGAGCGCGTCCCGCTCCAGTGGGCCGGGACCCAGAACAACCTGGGCACCGCGCTACAGACGTTGGGGGCGCGGGAGAGCGGCACGGCGCGGCTGGACGAGGCGGTCGCCGCCTACCGCGAGGCCCTCAAGGAGTGGACCCGCGAGCGCGTCCCGCTCCAGTGGGCGATGACCCAGAACAACCTGGGCAATGCGCTTACAAGGCTTGGGGAGCGGGAGAGCGGCACGGCGCGGCTGGACGAGGCGGTCGCGGCCTACCGCGAGGCCCTCGAGGAGAGGACCCGCGAGCGCGTCCCGCTCGACTGGGCGATGACCCAGAACAACCTCGGCAACGCGCTACAGACGCTGGGGGAGCGGGAGAGCGGCACGGCGCGGCTGGACGAGGCGGTCGCGGCCTACCGCGAGGCCCTCGAGGAGTGGACCCGCGAGCGCGTCCCGCTCGACTGGGCGATGACCCAGAACAACCTGGGCACCGCGCTACAGAGGCTGGGAGAGCGGGAGAGCGGCACGGCGCGGCTGGACGAGGCGGTCGCGGCCTACCGCGCGGCCCTCAAGGAGCAGATCCGCGAGCGTGTCCCGCTCGACTGGGCGATGACCCAGAACAACCTCGGCAACGCGCTACAGACGCTTGGGGCGCGGGAGAGCGGCACAGCGCGGCTCGACGAGGCGGTCGCAGCCTACCGCGAGGCCCTCAAGGAGCAGACCCGCGAGCGTGTCCCGCTCGACTGGGCGATGACCCAGAACAACCTGGGCAACGCGCTTGCGACGCTGGGGCAGCGGGAGAGCGGCGCGGCGCGGCTCGACGAGGCGGTCGCGGCCTACCGCGCGGCCCTCGAGGAGAGGACCCGCGAGCGCGTCCCGCTCGACTGGGCGGGGACCCAGAACAACCTCGGCACCGCGCTTTCGATCCTGGGGGAGCGAACGGGAGATGTTCTCAAGCTCGAGGAAGGGCGAGAGGCGATCGCCGCGGCGTTCGAAATCTTCATGGGGGCCGGCCAGGAGCACTACCGCGCCGATTTCGAGAAGCGTCTGAGCGAGATCGACCGCAAGATCGCCGATCTGAGCCGACATTCGGCTCAGCCGGGATAGTATCCAGAGTTTTCCGCATCTTGCGATCTGGAGGCCGATAGCGGTTGGCTGTGACGGCTCTGGACTGTGCACAGCCGAAGCTCACAACGCAGCCTGAGCCTCCTGATTCTACTGGCGATAGCGGGCCGGGGGCTGAGGGTTGTTGGCGGGATTGGTATCGTGCTTGGCCATTCGCGTGATCAACTCGCCGCCGACGAGAGGCTTCAAGTCCGATTCCAAGGCGTCGGCTTTGTCTTTGGCGTAGACCTCGTTGCCGTCGACATAGAGCGTGAAGGACTTGAGATACTTGGCCTTCTTGGTCGGATTTTCGATCGTCGCCTTGGTCCACTTGTACAGCGGGTACTTATCGACTCCATCTCTTTCGGCTTCGGCGACATAGCCCGCGAAGGCATCGAACTGGCATTTCAGGCTCGCATGATGCTTGCGCAGGATGTCCGGCAGCGGCGCGAGCGCCGGATTGGCGGGATCGCGCCGGGCCATCTCCGCGCAGTCGTCGGCCAGATCGATCCGCACCTGGTACTGCCACTGATCGCTCATGCTTCGTCTTCCCCGGGATCGCGCCGTTTCGGATCGGTTGCTGGGCGCACAGTCATTGCGCTCAGCCCCGGCGCAGGACCAGGGCGGAGCCGGTCCAGGGCGTGCCCCAGCCGAGATTGGCCGTGCGCTCGACGTTGCGCACCTGGCGGCAGCCGCCCTCGCGGTAGTCGTAGGTGTGGGCGCGGCGGCCGTCCGGGCCGATCGGGCACCAGTCGTCGACGTCGTGGCGGAGCTGGCGGACGTTCTCGATCACCATGCTGATGCCATGGGTGTAGCCCTCGCACAGGTGGCCGCCGCTGGTGTTGTTCGGGCGCCGGCCCCCGAGTTGGATCGTGCCGTCGCTGACGTAGGCGCCGCCCTCGCCCGGCTGGCAGAAGCCGTAGGCCTCGAACTGCAGGAGCGCGGTGAAGGTGAAGGCGTCGTAGGCGCCGGTGACGTCGATGTCCTCGGGTCCGACGCCGGCGTTCCGCCACAGGATCTCGCGGGCGTGGCGGCCGGCGACCATGGTGATTGGGCCTGCCTGGAAGTGCATGTCGGGGCGCCGCTTGCATACCCGGCCGGCGACGGCGCTGATCAAGGCCGGCGGCTGCGGGCGATCGCGCGCCCGCTCGGCGCTGGTCACGATGATCGCCGCGGCGTTGTCGGTCTCGACGCAGCAGTCCAATAGATGCAGGGGCTTGACGATCCAGCGGCTGCCCAGCACGTCGTCGACCGTGACCCGGTTCTTGTACAAGGCCTTGGGGTTGTTGGAGGCGTGCTCGCTGTGCGCGACCTTGACCATCGCCGCCTGCTCGGGCCGCGTGCCGTGCTCGTGCATGTGGCGCATGAAGGTGGGCGCGAACCACTGCGCCGGGCTCGACCAGCCATACGGGCGCCAGTGCAGCTCGTCGCCCGCGATCGGCGCCGCACCCCAGCCGGTGCCGCCCATGCGCAGCTGGCTGTAGCCGTTCATGGCGCGGTAGATCACGACGGTCCGGCACATGCCGGCCTCGATCACCCCGATCGCGATGCCGACCAGCGCCTCGGTGCTCGAGCCGCCGCCCCACACGTCCATGTAGAAGTCGAGGCGGATGCCGAGGTCGCTCGCCACCTCCGGGCACTTGGCGGCGTCCATCAGCGAGTACGACAGCATGCCGTCGACCTCGGCCGCGCCGAGTGCGGCATCGGCCATGGCGTTGCGGATCGCAGAGGTGGCGAGCGCTCGCGTCGTCGTGCCCGCGCCGCGCACATACGCGGTCTCGCCCACCCCGACGATCGCGTATCTGTCGCGCAGCGCGCCTGCGCTCGTGGCGTCGATCTCGCTCGGCATGGCTCACGGCTCCCGGGCGGCGCTTCCTGCCGGCATTTCAAGTCGATCCGGCCCGCGCACGCAAGCCTCGCGCCGCCACCTCCGCTCGGCTACCGCAGGGCGAGGTCGACGCCGTTCTCGCCGACGAGCTCCATGCTCACGCTTGAGC